>JAJZBG010000026.1:31799-33452 GCA_021799035.1 Actinomycetes bacterium
TCAGCAAACCAGGTTGCGGCGATACTGAATTCGCTCAGCTACTCTGCAAACCAGATCGCTGGAGCTCTACAGAGCGTGTTCCAGCAATCAGCAAACCAGGTTGCGGCGATACTGAATTCGCTCAGCTACTCTGCAAACCAGATCGCGAGTACCTTGTCAGCTGTATTTGGTCAAACTACCCAAGACATTGCAAATATATTGCAGCAGTTAGGTTATTCAGCAAGTCAGGTAACATCAGTGCTAAGCAGTGTGTTCAGTCTCTCGCAGCAGGCCATTGGGTCAATCTTGAAGGATGCCGGCTATACGGCGAGTGAGATTGGGGGAGCCATCCAAAGCTTTTTCGGCTCGGTCGGAAGCTGGTTCAGCAGTCTGTTCTAAGGTCAAGATCTTGGTCGTGGGGAAGGGTGAGATTGGAGGCTCTTCCCCATCCAGGATTATGGGGACGAAAGTCATTATCTGTGGAATGAGACGTTCGTTAGTGTAGGTGCAGGTGTTCCTCAACCTATCGATGTGGTCTTCGGCGTCTGTCCGGTTCAGCGATTTTCACAGTCTGCCGGTACAAATGACCGCTTTCGTCACGAACGCTTGTTTAGAGACTGCCTTAGTTCGGAAGCTGCTTTTTCGGGTGGAATGACGTTTATCATTACACCTGTTCCGAGTTCGAACCCTGCCCGGGTGGTGAGTTTTGGCATGATATGAACATGCCAGTGAAACCTTCCGTGTTCCCTGTAGGGTGATGAGTGGAAGACAAGGTTGTAGGAAATGTCGCCCAGGTGCTCCCTGAGGGTGCCCAAGACCAGCTTTATTGATACCGCTACTGAATCCAGCTCCTCCTCCCTGGCTTTGTGTAGATGCTCTCCGTGGTCTTTGGGAATTATTAGCATTTCGTAAGGCTGCGACGCCCAAAATGGTGAGATCGTGACAGTTTCGGAATCCTCCACGACTATTCGATCTGCGACTGCCTCTTCCGCTTCCATGGTTGCACACAACAGGCATCCCCCCAGGAATCTGGAAAATCCAGCTAATTCATCGGTGATCTCTCTCGGTACGAAAGACGTGGCTAGCAGCTGCCCGTGAGGATGCTCGAGCGACGCCCCAGCTTCACGCCCCGAGTTTACGATAGCTTGCGAATATCTAATGACCTTTGAGTCGCAATGTGCGGCGATCCTGTCGCGTATTCCACGCATTATCAGTTTGACCTGCTCATTGGAGAGTTCAGACCATCCGAGCTCATGATCGGGAGAAAGGACTATCACTTCATGGATTCCCGATGCCGGCGCGGTCGTAAACACCGGACCTTTCGTTATGGCAACCATTGGCTCGTTTCCCGTAAAAGCGGGATACTTGTTGGGGACGACTCTCAGGAGCCAGTGGCCTTGTTCTGAGTAGGTCTCCAGTGCGGGAGGTGTGTCCTCCTCGTGTCCGGGGCAGAAAGGACATTCCCTTGCCGCGTCTTTTTGAATGTCTCTGTCTCGACCGAGGAAAGATGAAGGCCGAGCTGATCGTTCGTAGGCTATGACTACCCATCGGCCAGTTAGCGGATCAAGTCTAAGTTCACTGTTCATAGCGAGATTGTCTCTCTGAAAAGGAGTTGCTACTCTGTAGTCTTTCTGTCAGTTATAACACTGTTAAAGGTCCTAATAACTGTCTTAC
>JAJZBG010000083.1 GCA_021799035.1 Actinomycetes bacterium
AACATCTCCGCAGGCAAGACCACCACAACCTCGTCATCGACAAGTGGAGACATCGTTCTTGAGAGTGCAAACTCCTTTGAAGTCACTGGACAAGTTAGCGACACCCAGATCTCCGAGGTCAAGCTCAACCAGCAAGCATTGGTGACTCCCGCCGGACAAACCGCGTCACTTGCAGCCAAGGTCAACCAGATCACGCCAATGGCGACCGTGACTCAAGGGGTAGCCACCTTCCCAGTAAATGTTCTGATAACCCAGCAGTCTCCGAATCTTTATGCCGGCGCATCCGCCACGGTCCAGATCATTGTCAAACAGGCCACCAACGTTCTGACTGTTCCAACTTCTTCGGTCCATAGCCTTGGGAGCCTTAGCTACGTCAACGTGCTTCAAAGTGGCCAGTCTGTTCGCAAGCTGGTGACGGTAGGTGCTTCGAGCGGAATCTACACCGAGGTCACTTCTGGACTCCAGCCTGGTGACCAGGTCATCGTTGCAAACAGGTCCGCTGGTCTTCCGTCGGCTACAAACAACTTCAGAGCCAATAGAGCGGTAGGCGGCTTTGGCGGCGGCGGCTTTGGTGGCGGTGGCTTGGTGGGTGGAGGCGGTCCTGGGCGTGGCTAGATCAAGAAATCCCGGACAACCAGACAGCCTCACTGATAACGCCTACAACGCTGAATCAGAAACTGAAACCGTATCAACAAGCGAGTTTGCAAGCCTGATTCCAAGCGCCAAGGCTCCGCTCATCGAGCTTGATAAGGTATCGAAGATCTACAAGATGGGGGAGCTCGAGGTCAAAGCCCTTCAAGAGATAAATCTCGAGATCCATGACGGTGAGTATGTGGCGATCATGGGACAGTCCGGTTCAGGAAAATCGACTCTAATGCACATACTGGGATGTCTCGATGTTCCCACGACGGGCACCTACCGCATGGGAGGGGTAGATGTGGGCAAAATGGGAGAGTCCGAGCTTGCTGAGATCAGAAACCGCAAGATCGGCTTTGTCTTCCAACAGTTCCATCTCCTGACAAGGCTTCCGGCCTGGAAGAATGTTGAGCTTCCGCTCCTCTATGCAGGCGAACGTGACCATTCCCAGCGGAGAAGGCGTGCCGAGGCCGCCCTGGCGTCAGTGGGTTTGGAGCAACGGTACAACCACCGGCCTACAGAACTTTCAGGTGGCCAGCAACAACGCGTGGCAATAGCCCGTGCCCTGGTCACAAACCCTTCAATCATACTTGCTGATGAACCAACCGGAAACCTCGCTTCCACCCAAGCCGATGAGATAATGGGGATCTTCGAATCACTTCACGAGCAGGGCCGGACTGTGGTCATCATAACCCATGAACCTGACATTGCCACTCGAGCACGGCGGCTGGTGCGAATTAGGGATGGGCAGGTCATCGACGATGAGGCACTTGTGAAATGAACTGGTTTGAAACAATCAAAAGCGCGCTTGACAGCCTCATCGAACGCAGAACGCGGTCGCTCCTCACGATGCTGGGCATTCTTATCGGAATAGCGGCTGTCATCCTCACGGTCGGGCTAGGTGAAGGCGCTACGAACAAAGTCACAAACGCCATCTCCTCTCTGGGGACCAACCTCCTCATTGTCACCCCGGGCTCGACTACAACCGGAGGAGTCAGAGGCGGTTTGGGGAGTTCGTCAAGCCTCACCCTTGCTGATGCGAATGCCCTTAGCTCCAAAGTCGATTGCCCTGACATCTCCCAGGTATCAGCTGTTCTCCAGCATGGGTCCGTTCTTACTGCCGGCTCGTCGAACTGGACTGCCCCGGTTCAGGGCGTCTCGCCCAGCTACTTGACCATCAGGGATCGCCAAGTTGTAAGCGGCCAGGCCTTCACCCAGAAGGACCTGACCACGCATGCGGATATAGCGTTGGTAGGGAGCACCGTTGCTCAGAATCTCTTTGGCTTTTCGTCGCCAGTGGGACAGACGATGGACTTGGCGGGAGTGCCGTTTACTATTTCCGGAGAGCTGAATACCGCTGGCGCTTCTGGCAGCACGAGTGAAGACAACACGGTCTTGATCCCGATAACCACTGCCGAAGACCTTTTCGGCGCCACTGGGCCATATGCAAACAGTGTGTCTAACATCCTGATTTCGTCAAAATCAGCTTCATCTATGGGCGCTGCCTATCAAGAGGCAGACTCGCTGTTGCTACAGCGCCATGGGATCACAAACCCCGCTAATGCCGATTTCACGATTACACCACAGACAAGCCTTCTCTCGACAGCTAGCTCTGTCTCAAAAGCCCTGACAGTATTGCTCGTGGGTATAGCGGCAATAGCTCTAGTGGTGGGCGGCATCGGAGTCATGAATATCATGCTGGTGTCTGTTACTGAGAGAATCAGGGAGATCGGCCTTCGCAAGGCGCTTGGAGCCACGCCTGGAGTGATTCTCCGGCAATTCCTCATAGAGGCGACAGTGCTTGGAATCATGGGTGGGATTTTTGGAGTAGCCGTTGGCATAATTGGCGCTGTCGTGCTTCCGCACTTCATTGCACAACCAATAGCTATCTCGACGCTGGCCATAGTCGGATCTGTTGTTGTAGCTGCAGGCATAGGCCTGGTGTTCGGAGTGTATCCTGCCAGCAGAGCAGCAAGACTGTCACCAATCGATGCTCTTAGGAGCGAGTAAGAGGCGTATGTTTTACCGATTCAAGGGGAGTTATGAGTAGAGCTTCACGTTCAGCAGGACTACAGTCCTCATCACGCGCAAACGCCGGAAAGATTGCCTCGATGGTAGCGCTGGCCACGATCTCGATAGGACTCGCGTCCTGCGGCTCTTCGTCCGCCAGTCCAGCCAGCAATCAAGTGCCAACTACGACGAGCGTAAGCCCTAAAGCCAGAGCCGCATACCAGAGCTGTCTCGCCGCGCATGGTTTCACCTTTCCCAAGTTCAACCCGAATTCCAAGAATCCACCGACAACAGTCCCGGCCTCCGTGCGAAATGCGGCAGTGGCTGCTTGCGCAAAATTGAGTCCAAACGGAGTTGGCGGACCCGGTGGACCGGGCTTCACGCTCACCAAGGCGCAACAACAAGCACTCGCTGCATACACCGCTTGTCTGAAATCGCACGGCGTCAACATTCCAACTTCTGGCTCAGGTGGGCCTGGACCAGGCGGCTTCCGAACTCAAAGCCAGTCGCCAGCATTTTCCAGCGCTGCCCAAGCATGTGCAAGCCTGCGACCCAAGTTTGGTGGAGGAGCGGGAGCCGGACGATTCTCTTCACCGCGTTCTACAACGACCACCGCAGCAGGATAACTTTTCTGTGATATTCGCGTGACAGCATCTTGCCGAAAGGAGTGGCGGTCACGCCACTCAGCGAATATATCTTTTTGCGTGTGCAAGAATTGTGATGCGATCTTCTCAGCGTGTGCAAGAAGACAGCGGGAACACCAAGTAGTCTGTTCCTGGAAATTCAAGAGTTCGGGGTAAAACTCTTTGCGCAAGGAGGCGCCATGCTTGTCCTGACAAGGCGAGTGAACGAAAGCATCGTCATAGGAAACGATATCGTAGTCACGGTTCTCGAAGTTCAGCGTGATTCGATCCGCCTGGGCATAAAAGCGCCACATAATGTAGAGATCAACCGCGAAGAAATCTTCCTGCTGCTTTCGGAGAAGACGAAGGACGCCGCCTCGATTGCCGCCGAAACCTCGCTAACGCTGCACAAAGTCGATAAGGGGCTTGTCGAGGAAAGGGCCGAAGCTGGAGCCTGACAGGCTTCGCATTCGCCTGGATGTACAGCCCGGTGCCCATTCTGAGGTCAAACAACGGATTACTCCCCTCCCCACTCACATTTCCCCTCTTGACGATCTTTTCTGCATAGTCGAGCGTGGCGTGATCCGATATGCCCGAAAGTAGCAGCTTGGAACGGTGGTTATTCACGATCGTGCCAGCATTTGCCGAATAGATGGCACCCAATTGGGTCAGATCCTGGAAAACAGAAACGAGCACGATGCCGTAACCACCGCAGGTTGACGCGATTTTGCCGAGATCTTGGATCGGAGCAATGTTGGCGATCTCATCAAGGAGGAAGAGGATCTTGGGATCGCCACCATCCGACCTGTACGCAATGTCGAACACCCTGCGCAGAAAGACTTCATAGACACCGTAAAACCTCTCAGACCTGAACAAAGGCGAACTGATGTACAAAGTGTTGGCTTTCCTCCTGTCCAAAAGCAGTTCAAGGTCTATCCCCTCCCTGCTCAATAGATCGCTTACAACTGGGTCACTGTAAGGCTCCATCAATGAGAGAAGCGTTGCAATCACCGAGGATACTGCTCTCTGATCCAAGCGCATCACTGCATCAAGTGCCACCCTGGCTTCAATATGCCCGGCTTCCAAGAGGCCTTCGAAGGCGTAATCAAAGTCCTGCCTCTCTATCCAACCGATCATTTCCCCGAGGGAAGCGTCCAGCTCTTTAGCGGCAAGAAGCAGCGGGGCTAGCATCTTCGACCCAAGCCTGCTCCAAAACTCAATTTCCGCGCTTGTAGAATGAGCAACTTTGCAGAGCGAATCACTGATCTCTTTGGCGTCGCGAAAATCCTTAATGCAGGACAGGAGGCTCCACGGAGCGCTTTTGGGATCAGAAAGGTCGAAGAGACAGCATTCTCCTCTTTTTTTCCTGGCCGCGACGCTACGCTCATAGAGATCCTGCTTCACGCTTGTAGCTACGGCCGCGCCATTGAACTCGTCGAGCAGCGGCAGAGCAAGCCTGAGCGTCTTTCCAGAGCGTGTGGGGCCGAATACCAGGAGAGAGTCCGTCGACGGAAGATACTTGCGCCCGAAGAATGTGCTGCCCAGCAGAATGGTTTTAGGACTCTGGCGCCGCTTGAACAGGGATGCGAGAGAAGAAACACCTCCGCCGGGCACGGAGCTGCGTGAAGTGCGTCTTTCCCTCACCTGACGTGGATTCGGGCCAGATCTTGCGCTCCACCAGATCACTCCTAGCAAGAGGGCAACCGCAAGGGAGGCTTTCGACATTTTGCTAGGACTTCATCCGCTGATCGGTGTTGAACATCGCTTGCTCAGCAGCAGTCAGCATCACGTCGACAAGATATGACCTTCCCGCCACCTTCCACAGGCTTTGCCCCTTTCGAAGGGTGGTGATCAGGGAGATCTCTCTGAGAGAAAGACCGAGCATCTGTCCGAGGCTGCGTGCCGAGGTGGGATCGAGATGGAAGATTACAAAAGTCTGCGAGTCACTGATCAAACCGCTTGCCACCTTTTCGACAACGCTCCCGGCATCGCCACTTGCAGAAAGATCTTCGCTTCGATGCACAACGGCAATATTTGCGATTCCGTACCCTCTAGCAAGCTTCCAGTAAGACCTGAAGAATCCGATGCATCCTGGACTCGCGAGAGCTAGCCAAGCTTCGTCAAGTGCAATGATGTAACGGCTAGATGATTTGGTGAGCTGTTTCGACAGCATCGCAAGAAAGACAGGCAATCCGACTCTCAGAGCTTCAGGACGGAGAGCGCTGAACAGATCCACCCTGAGCAAGCGATCCAGAAGAAAGTCTCTGGTTGACGCCCCTTCCCGCCCATCAATCACTCCTTTGAGGTCACCGAAAAGGTATCGCCGCAACTCAAGAGCCATCTGGCCGGCAGTGATTGAAGCCTCTTCAGCGAATCCGCCAAACCTGTTGAATTTGCGATCTCGCATGTCCATGAGTACCTTGTAGATCTCGAAAAGGTCGAGTTCATTTCCGGACCTCTCCGCCTCCGACAAAGACTCGTCCAGTACGAAGGACTCCAAAGGCGATATCTCGCGCTGGAGCGCCGCATTGAAAGTCAGTGCAAGGTTATCG
>JAJZBG010000084.1 GCA_021799035.1 Actinomycetes bacterium
CCAAGCGCTGTCCTTTAATGCTCCTGCGGCAACATCGTACATTACTCTCACAGTTTTAGCGACAAACCCTGGGTCCAAAACAAAGCTTCTGTTCAGTCCATCGCGAGTGAGGTTGCGAGTTGCGGGCAAGGGGATTAGGTCGCTACTCCACCGCTGCACTGTCGGCGATGGTTGGTTGTCAATTCATCACACAGCGACCGGAAGATCGACGGCGGGTTAGTTGAAGTTCATGAGGGTGTCAATCTGGCAATTGCTCATGCCTTTCGAGCGGAGTCGTGCAGCTTCTCCGTCACGTTGTTCCGTGCTGAGGCTGCTTAGGAACCCGGCGATCTCTGACTGCGAGCCGACCCCATCTGTGAAATTGATCTCGAACGCGGCCATTCATGGATCATCCAGCTGGCAAATGTCGGAGGTGTGACAGTCCCGTCATGGAACCAGTAGCATGTCAGATGACAGAGTCGATTTGAAGCTGACTGTTATTTGGTCTCGTCAGAGTGATACTCCTTCTCAATCTGAATGGGAGGAACCTCATGAGGAAAATGAGCTTCGTTGTCGGCACGTTGTCCCTCGTCGTTGTGGCTGCTTGTGGAACTGTTTCGTCAGAGCCCCCTAGCACCTCCGGAGTGAGTACTACCAAAGCTCCGATTCGATCAAATACCACGACGACCAGCGCGCGGCTGACATCGACTACGACAGGGAGCCAGCCAAATGAGAATCGTTCGCCGCCGGCATCTCAAGTGTCACCGACAACCACGGCGGCAACCCCAACAACTTCCCCTCCTCCTGCCTATGGTCAATCTGGCCTTAAATATGGTCCTGGTCCCGAGGTGAAGTATTCGGTCCAGCAGCAACCATCCCCGGGGTCATGCCATTACACCTATGAAGGTACCGATCCGCTCCCTGATCTCAACTGCACGCCTGGGGCGCTGAATCCTCAAGTCACGCAGGGGACAATTGGCTCTACGATCTGCGAAAGTGGCTACACAGCATCGATCAGGCCGCCAGAGAGCATCACCGAGCATGAGAAGCAAGCTTCGGCTAGCGCATATGGTTACACGGGGTCCTTTTCGACTGCTGAATATGACCACCTTGTTCCTCTTGAACTCGGCGGCGATCCTAATGACGCCGCCAACCTCTGGATTGAACCTAATGATAAGACAGGCGCCAATTCGTTTGCCAACTCTAAGGACAAGCTAGAAAATCGGCTCAAAAGCCTTGTTTGCTCGGGTCAACTGGCACTTGCCACCGCGCAAGAAGCCATTGCTTCCAACTGGGTATCTGCCTACGAGACCTATATGGGAAGTTAGCGTCGATACTCCAAGTTGAGCCCCTTGCTGGCGCCACCGAGTTTGGTCAAACAACACACTCTCGCAGTTGGAGCGCAGCATGGATTGCACTCGAGGGCAGCGGGCCGAAGAAAGCAGGTTACTCAGATTAATCATCTCGGCTTACTTGGTGGAGGTTCATGATGGTCCCATATTTCAACCAACGTTGTTCTTCATTGGCATGCGGAATCACCCCTTCTTTCCCGGGGAACACCTTTAGAGGAGATGAAGTGTGGCTCCCCTGCTTGCGCGATTCTGTGGGAATCTTTTGGGTTATCTCGCCTTGTTGGGACGGCGGCGAAGTTTTTAAATATGGCTTTCCTTGCGGTCAATAGACAACGTGAAGGGTTTTACCCCGGAGGGCCATCGGTCACAGACAATCATAGTTGCAATATGCAAGCTAATTTAACTCGGTGGTTGCTGGCCACATTTGCACTTTCATAAGAAAGCACTGATAATCCTAGCTTCGGTGAGGATGGCAACTTTTCGAAGAACGGAGCAATGTTGCACGGGTGCACTAGTTTGTGGGGATGAAAAGTCTTATAGAATCGGTAGTGATTGCCGTGATAATCACTCAGATTGCCATCATGGCAACCACGATCTACCTGCATAGAGCGCTATCGCACCGGGCTCTAAGATTGAGTAAGGCCGCATCTTTTGCCTTCAGGGGAATTCTATGGATTACGACGGGAATAGTGCCACGCGAATGGGTGGCCGTTCACCGCAAGCATCACGCCTACACCGACGTGATTGGGGATCCTCACTCACCAGTCGTTGAGAATTTTCTTATCGTCCAGTTTGCCAACGTCTATCTTTACAGGAAAGCCGCCAAAGACAAGGACAATCTGCGTAAGTATGCAAGAGATCTGCCGCCGGACCGGTGGGATAAGGCTCTCTTCGACAAGCCTCTTATTGGACTCGGTATAGGCATTGTTGCTCTTTTCCTCTTCTTCGGACCGCTGGTAGCGCTTTTGGTGTCCATCATTCACATGGTCAGCTATTTAATGCTATCTGGGGCAGTCAATGCTATTGGACACACCTTTGGTGATCGGCCGCATGACAATCTCGCAACAAACAACAACTGGCTCGCTATACTCACCTGCGGGGAAGGACTACACAACAACCACCATGCGGTTCCAACTTCAGCCCGGTTAGCCTTAAAAAAGACCCAAATCGATATTGGTTGGTGGGCGATCAAGTTTCTCGAGAATATCGGCCAAGCAACGCTCAGAGCGCCGAGGCCAAGGGTGTCAAGCTCTGCCGCTTCCTCATAGCTTACTTGACTGAAGTTGACGCCAACAAGCTTCTTGCTACGGCACAAGAAGACCGCCTTGGGGCTCTTTGGACGCTCATGTTGGCGCTAGGCCTTAGGCGAGGAGAAGCGCTTGCACTACGTTGGAGTGACTCTGACCGCAAAGCAAAGACTCTGAACATCAGTCGCAACCGCAAGAAGGAAGGCTCAAAGGTCGTTGTGGGCGATTTGAAGACGGTGGGATCCAGGAGGCTTAATTCCTCTTTCGGAATTTCTGATAGCGGTGTTGGACGGCCACAGAAAGACTCAAACGGCGATTGGCGGCTATCTAGCTGGCCTTAGCGACTGAGTACCTTGGACGCGCTGAAGAAGTCACCTGTCATTCCAAGTGCCATAATGCAGTTGTGACGTGCTAATACTCCTTGTCGGGCTGCCTGGATTTGAACCCGGGACCTCTTGACCCGCAGATAGGAGCCGGGTGTATATAGCTGATTACTGGTGTCTATTGCAGTAAGTCTGACCAGGGAAGTGGAACAGACGTTCGTGTAAGTCCTGGTAATTCGCCAAAGACTGAAGACGGAAGTGAAGGCGGAAATTGTATGTACTGTGCCTAAAGACGGTCAAGATGTTACGGAGATATTAATTACAGTACGCCATTTACCTCCGGTATATACGGGCTGCATACCTGTAGGTATGGTTTACACGATCGCAAATGTAAAAGGCATAGTCGGAAAGACAACTAATGCGGTCTGGGGAACCTCACCACGACTTGCCGAAGGCTTGACAGAGGGAACTCACCCGAATCGCGATATTCCCGCGCCTCAGTCGAGAAGCCTTCAATGGGTTCAGTCATTCTGTAATCTCCTTGTACTCTCTACGCTCCTTGGGGGTCATCGGACGCACATAGGCTGTGCGTGTGAGGTGGGCTCATCGAGCACCACCAAGAGGTGCCTATTGGTGGACGTGACTCCAAACACCCGAGCCGACCTCGCCGATGAACATCTTCGCCGGCGAAGATCGTGGCGGAACTAAACGAGTTTGTCGCTCTTGTTGAATCGAGTGGTTGCGGCAAGACCACAGTGCTTCGGCTTATGGCTGGCATTGCTCACTCCCACTGCCGGCTCTCTTTCCTTAGACGATGAGTCCTTATCGTTCAAACGTGGAAGCCTTGAAATCGTTCCTTGGAATGACCGGCTACTTCCTTGGAGACGCGTCCTGGAAAACTTTACGGTGATCCTTGAGGGGCGAGGAGTACCCAAGGGCGAGGCCAGGAAGCGTGCGGAGCGCCAATTTGCTGCAGTGAGTCTTGGCAACGCATTTCGGAAGTATCCCCATGATCTTTTAGGCGCGGAATGAGGCAGCGAGCAAATTTGGTTCGGACGCTGGTGATTGAACCTGATGTCGTTCTTCTTGACGAACCTTTCCCTACTCTGGACGCCCATACCAGGGAATTCATGCGGGCAGAGCTGCTGTACATCTGGCGATCGAATATGTCAACGGCAATAATGGTGACTCACCAGCTGGATGAGGCGGTTTTTCTGGCTGATAAGGTGGTTGTGCTGGGAGGTGATCCTGGTCGCTTGGTAAGTCTGATCGACGTGTCATTTGGCCATCCTTGGTCGGTTGATCTAAAGCACGATCCTGAATTCCATCGAATTACAAATCAGGTGTGGGGAGTCAAGGAGGGAGAGGTGCGCTCTGCACCAGTGACTTGAAGATCGAAGGGTCCGTGGAAGAGCGACGAATTGGCCGACGCACATGTCTAGATGAATTGTCGAATTCTGCGCATGTGCCACTCTCGTTGAGTCCATTGTGCGCCGACTGGTGCTATGCCTCACGTGTCTGATTTTACTGAGCAGTTGCACCACAGACACTGTTGCGGTTGATCCACAAGGGAGCAAACCCCGTCCATATGGAAGTGGTCAATCGCCCAATACTGCAATATCCAGGTTTCGGGCAACTGCATGAGCATCCGCCAAGGTCGAGAACCGACGAGAAATCCGCCGCATCGAGGGTCAGGAACAGGGTCGGTCTGGTATCCATGGTTGGTGGCGGGAGAAGAGCGTGTGCTACCAACCATGGAGCTCATATATCGCGCTTCGAATTGACAGTTGAAGTCTCCGACTCCATGTGGAAGACTGTTTTCGGGTACCCGGGAGCAATGTGCGAAGTGGCAGATTGAAAATTCGGAGTCCGAAAATAGGTCGATGCGGCCCCCTGAAGTGGACCAAATGGGGTCGGGACAGGAGGGACCGAGATGTCGTTCCGCATCTCCCATCACCCGGCGCAGGATAAGGTGGCCAGAATCACGGGCGGCTTTTACCTCGGATTCATCCTGACTTCCGTGATTGCTAATTCACTAGGACATATCGGGCTAGGGACAGCGCAGCAGATGTACCAGAAGATCGTCGCGAATGTCTGGCAGTTCCGTCTAGCTCTTGTAGTCGTGCTGATATCAGCGTTCCTCTTTCTCATGGCCGCATGGGGTCTCTACGTTCTTCTACGACCGGTCAACAGGGACTTGGCCTTGCTCTTTCTACTGCTCAATATCGTTGGTATTGCCATCGAGTGCGCGAGCATGTTCCCGCTGATATCTGCCATGTTGCAGGGGGACGGTGCCAGCCGAATGCAGGCTTACTCGGCTGCACAACTGGAGGGACTGGCGTACTTGTCAATCAACGTCTACAAAACGGGCTTCGTAACGGCCCAGCTGTTCTTCAGCGCGTGGTTGTTCCCGCTCGGCTATCTGGTCTACAATTCCAAATCACTCCCACGGTTCCTGGGCGTCCTTCTGATCCTCGACGGAATCGGTAACCTGAGCTGGTTCATTCAGGCTTTGTTGATTCCGGCCCACCCTGCAATACACTACCCCGGGGTCGTCGTAAGTGCCATCGCTGAAGTCGGGTTGGCAGTGTGGCTCCTCGTCAAGGGCGTGAAGGTCGTCGACGTCGGTGTATGACACAAACGTTCTTTGCCTGCCATTCTCTTGTGGTCGATAGAGGACTTCTCATCATTCACTCTGTTCCAGCCATCCAAAAATGGGTTCCAGAT
>JAJZBG010000027.1 GCA_021799035.1 Actinomycetes bacterium
CTGGGCAACTGCGTTATATGACGAGGTGAAAGCACTTGGATATGGGGCAAGCTACGTAAGCTTCGCCCGCCAACTTCGCCTGGCGGAGCTGAGGCCGCACTGCGAGGCCTGCTCTACGGTGAAGGGTAGAGACTACATAGAGATTTCTCATCCACCTGGTGAAGAGCTGCAGTGGGACTGGTTTCATCGCCGTGCACCCTGGGGCGGGATGGCTGTTCACGGTATTACCCTAGCTCCTGGGTGTGACACAGATAATGCGATACACCTTGTAACGGCTACGCCGTTAGCGATATCCTTCCACGCCATCACGGACGGGGTTTGCCGCGCAGAGCGATCAACGACGCTTGGCAATGCCACGAAACGCTGTAGTTTGGGGAGCCTTGCCTGTCTCGTCTCAAGAGATGCCCATAACGCGACAAGGTTGACAAGGGGCACGCTGACCTCTTCGCCAAACTTTGCAGAATGAACTCCCAGACCCAGGATGCTCATTGTGCCCAAATAAGTGGGCTGGGTGTGACATTGTGCGGTTATTACCCTCCATCACAGTCGAGGTTTGTCGCGCAGTTGAGCAAGGAGGTTCGGGAAGGCCGCTTAGAACGAACGTCATTTATGGTGGGCGAGAAGGGAGTTGAACCCTCACATCCTTACGGATACAGGAACCTGAATCCTGCGCGTCTGCCTATTCCGCCACTCGCCCGAGAGATGATTATCGGTAGCCAGGAGAACCACTCTAGCGGATTCGAAACGGTGAAGCGTTCGAGGGCGGACTAATAGTATATTGCGTACTGAAAGCCAGTTGAGAGCGGCTGTACACATATCTTGATCCCAAATTAGTAGATTGTAATCATGGGTCTTTCTAGCTTTGAGTCTCGAATAGAGCGTCTAGTAGAGGGAGCGTTTGCGCGTACCTCGAAAAGGGGCCTTCAACCTGCGGAAATTGGACGGCGTTTGATCAGGGAGATCGAGATCGAGCGAAGAGTGGGGGTCAGGGGTGTCGTTGCCCCCAACAGTTTCACGGTCATCCTTTCTCCTCGCGATTATTCCGATTTCGAGGGATTTTCATCGACGGTCTGCAGCGAACTCGAGAAGCTTGCAACTGATCACTGTGCACAGAATCATTACCGGCTCCCTGGGCCGGTAGGTGTGAGGCTGGTTGAAGATAGAGACCACAAAGCAAGCACGTTTTCTATAGAAACAGAATTCAACGAAGAGGAGAACTTCCTTGTTGGGGGCTTTCTATTGTTGCCCAACGGAATGAAGGTAGCCGTGGATAAGCAGGCAGTGACGTTAGGTCGCATGCCTGGCTCCAACGTGGTCATCGACGACCCAAAGGTTTCAAGACAGCATGCGCAGGTCTACGTTGACCAAGATCGTGTCATCCTCGTTGATCTCGGCTCGACGAACGGAACCTATGTCAACGGAGTGAGGGTGTCAAGGACGGAGCTTCATAATCAAGACGAGATTACGATAGGTGCAGCTCACATCGTATTCATGGAGAACTAGTTATGCCGGTTCAACTCCTGAATATATTCAAATACCTGCTTATAGTATTGATATGGCTGTTTTTCATAAGAATTTTGAGAGCAGTATGGGTGGAGGCTCGGCCGCAGAGTAGTTCGGTTTTTGTTTCCACGCCACAGGCGTCCCAGGTTGCGCCACCAAGAGCTGAAAGGAGCAGGAAGCCCAGAAAGGGCACGTCAGAAGGTGCACCGAAGCTGACAGTGGTTTCTGGGGGCGCTCTGGCCAACGGAACAGAGTTCGCAATAACCGAATCAATCACGCTTGGAAGAGGTCAGGGGTGCAGTGTGTCCATTCCAAGGGATACTTTTGCCTCGAGTGTGCATGCGCGCGTCTATCAACATTCAAATGGGTGGTATGTCGAGGATCTGGATTCCACAAATGGGACCTTCGTCAATGGGAAGAAGGTTACCGGTTCCCAGATTATTGTGTCAGGTGACCGGTTGCACATAGGCCAGACCATATTTGAGGTTAGCCTTTGATATCACTTTCTTGGGGTGTGGCAAGTGATACTGGCCGCATCAGAAAAAATAACCAGGATTCTTATATAGCTGATGGCACCGTCTTTGCCGTTGCTGACGGCATGGGAGGTCACGTAGGTGGTGAGATAGCATCCAAGCTGGCCATAGATGTATTTGCCGAGGCATTCTCAGAAGGCGAGGATAGCCCGAACATTGTTGAGGTCGTGCGGAGAGCGAATTCAGCGATTCTTTCCCGAGCCCTGAAAGAGCCGAAGCTTGCAGGGATGGGCACCACCGTCTGTCTTCTTTCGGTTTCAGAAAGTGATAGCAAATACCAGCTCAATCTCGTAAATGTTGGGGATTCGAGGGGCTATCTGTTTCGTGGAGGCGAGCTGTATCAACTCACCGATGATCACACCTTGATTTCAGAGATGCTCCGCTCCGGCGAGATAACACGTGATCAAGCTGGAAGTCACCGGGCTCGGCATATTCTCACGCGCGCTCTTGGAGTCGACCCCGAGGTGGAAATCGACCATTGGAAGATCGAGCCAAAAGAAGAGGACCTCTACCTTCTCTGTAGTGATGGCCTTACGAATGAGTTGACCGATCCAGAAATAGGCCAGATTCTGTCGAGTCATGAACCGGCGCAGAACATGGCACAAAAGCTGGTGGACGGGGCCCTGACTAATGGCGGGTCTGACAACGTCACCTGCATCGTGGTACAGGTAATGAACATCACTCCGCCTTCACAAGGAATTGGAGTGCCTGAAAAATCCAGGATTGTCGAGCTTCCCAGCCAGACCAAGATGCGCGAGCGCCTTCAAAGTGCGACGCGGGCTGTGGGGACTGAGTCTGTTGAGCGAGAAAATTTCGTCACAGTGTCGCAAATCCGCAAGGAGCTAGAGGACCAAGCGAGAGAGCAGAGGGCGCGCGACAACGCCAACAGGTACGCAAGTGCCGCCGTGAGGGTGAATCCGGTGATAACTTCTGCCACGTCGAGGTCCACCGAGCTCACGGCAATTCCGATGCCTCTTCCAAGAAGAGCCACAGCAAGAAGGGCTCGCTTCGGTTCCTTTCTTAGGAGCCTCATCTTTCTGCTGATTCTTGCCATTGTGATTGCCATTGGGGTAAGTGCGGTTGGGATTTATGCAAACCACTCTTACTTTGTGGGAATTGACAACTCAAACGTTGCCATATACAGGGGACGGCCTGGCGGTTTGCTTTGGTACAATCCGACGCTGGTTGAAAAGTCAAAGCTCAGCACTGGTCAGGTAGCTCCCTATCACCTGTCCGATCTCCAAAAAGGCATACCCGAGCCATCACTATCTGCAGCGATGGGCTTGATAAACCGTCTCACGAGCGAGTCGAATCAGATAAGTTCGACGACAGCCAGTGCGCCATCCACAACAGTTCCCAACGGTGTAACCCCTACGACACTGGCGGGTGGAAGTGGATAAGCGCATAAGGCGAATGGGGATATTCTTGGCCATACTGTTTGCAGTGCTCTTTCTTCAGCTGAATAATATTCAGGTTCTTCAGGCGAGCAAACTGGACAACAAACCAGGGAATGTCCTCACGGCCTCTTCGACGAATACCGAGCCGAGGGGGCTGATAGTGGCCAGAAATGGCACGGTCCTTGCTGAATCGAAGCCGGTTTCTGACCAGTACGGCTACCAGAGGGTCTATCCAAACGGTCCGCTGTATGCGGACGTGACTGGCTTTGACTCCCTTATTTACGGGACCAGCGGTATAGAATCGAGCTACAACAAATACTTGGTAGCCCAGCCGAACCCCATCACATCTCTGTCGGACATATTTTCCTCTCATCAGAAGTATGTGACTGATTCCGTGGTTCTCACAGTATCTTCGAAGCTTCAAGCTGAGGCTCAAAAGGCGCTAGGTTCGCTGAAGGGGGCGGTCGTCGCTATCGACCCTTCGAACGGGTCGATTTTAGCGATGTACTCCAACCCCTCCTATGACCCCAACTTGTTGGCATCACACAATGCCGCTTCGGTGGAGTCAGCTTGGCATTCACTTCTGGCAGATCCCAACCAGCCGATGCTGAACAGGGCAACGAGCAGGGACTACCCGCCTGGATCGACATTCAAGATCGTTACTACCTCCGCCATTTTCGATCATTCACCCAAGATTGCGTCCGAGGTTTTTCCCGACCAGACACAGATAAAGCTTCCCAACACGGTCGATACGCTTTCGAACTATGCTCATGAGAGCTGCGGAGGAACGCTTGCGCAAGCGTTGGCGGTGAGCTGTGACACCACGTATGCTCAGATAGGGCTGCAGCTGGGTGCCCAGAACCTCTACAATGAAGCCTATTCGTTTGGTTTCAATCAAGTCCCCCCGCTAGACATCTCAGGTGTTGCCGCAGCGCAGTTCCCCAAGGCGAGCACCTTTGCAAGGAACTTGCCTGGCGTTGCGTACTCGGCTATAGGCCAGGAGAATGTGTCTTCGACAGCACTGCAGATGGCGTTGGTCGGGGCGGGGATCGCGAACCACGGAGCTATAATGACGCCTCATTTGATGAGCCAAGTCAGAAACTATCAAGACCAGGTCGTCAAGAACTTCGTTCCAAAGATCTGGAGGCAGGCTACGTCAGCAGCGACAGCTTCTCAAGTCGCCCAGCTTATGGTGGGTGTGGTAACGAGCGGAACCGCCCAGGGGATAGCCATTCCCGGCATAGAGATTGCAGCGAAGACTGGAACTGCGCAGACAAACCTGACCGCTTCAAGTAACCTCTCTCTGTCAGGCTCTGACAACTGGATGGTTGCGTTTGCTCCGGTTCAGAATCCCAAGATTGCGGTGGCGGTTATAGTCCCGGCCCAGAAAGGCCTTTCCTCAAATTCAACCGGTGCTCAATATGCGGGACCAGTAGTTAAATCCATGATTCAGACGGCCTTAGGGCTCTCCTAGAAGAGAAGGCGCAAAGTAGCAATGCTCCCAACAGAAAGCAAGCCATACGGCGGAAGATACGAGTTGATGCAGAAGATCGCTCGTGGAGGCATGGCCGAGGTCTTTATGGCTAAGGATCAGCTGCTAGATCGACCGGTTGCGCTTAAAGTGCTCTTCCCTGAGCTTTCGGTTAACGTCTCTTTCGTAGAGCGCTTTAGAAGAGAAGCTCAAGCCGCGGCAAATCTCTCGCATCCTAACATCGTCTCGGTTTTCGACTGGGGAGAGGCCGACAATACCTACTTTATTGTGATGGAACTGGTCGAAGGTGTCACGCTAGCGTCTCTTATCAAAGAGAGTGGCCGAATCGATCCACAGCGGGCTGCTTCCATAGCTGCCGACGTTGCCGCCTCTCTGGCTTTTGCTCATAAGCATGGGGTGATCCACCGTGACGTGAAGCCATCAAATGTGCTGCTCACTGAAGATGGCCAGGTCAAGGTGACTGACTTCGGGATTGCACGCGCGGCTACTGCGGATGGGGATTTGACCCAGACCGGAGCCGTAATGGGCACTGCCACATACATTCCGCCGGAGCAGGCGCAGGGCTTGGTTGTCGACGGCAGAAGCGATGTCTACTCTCTGGGGGTCGTTCTCTATGAGATGCTCGTGGGAAAGGTTCCATTCTCTGGCGAGACCCCGCTTGCAATCGCCTACAAGCATGTGAGGGAGGAGGCGCCCAAGCCCACCAGCATCGTGCCAACGGTGCCAAAGGCCTTGGAGGCTATCGTGGTCAAAGCCATGTCCAAGGATCCGGCGATGCGCTATCAGAGCGCAACAGAGATGAGGGATGACCTTCGAAGATTCTTGAACCACCAAGAAGTGGCAGCCCTTACCGGGTTTGATCCGGATGCTACTCAAGCCCTGCCTTTGGTCGATGTGCCGCATGGCAATGGCTCTCCGACTGAGATACTTCGCACCTCCCCGATTACTTCAGTTGATGCAGCTGAACGTGGGACAAACTGGCTCTTAGTGGGCATTGTGGTTTTGGTGGTGATTATCGGAGCGCTGCTGTTGGGGGCCAAGTATTTTTTGACCAACCATAATGCCAACGCCACCCCACCGGTGGTGACGGTATCTGTACCCGCAGTGGTAGGCGAGAGCCAGAACAATGCGGAGGCTGCCCTTAAAAATGATGGCTTGAAGTACACGATCACCCAAGCGACTTCAAACGAGGCAGCAGGGACAGTTCTTTCAGAGAATCCGTCCGCTGGAACTCCGTTGAAGAAAGGCAGCTCTGTTGCTCTTACGGTCAGTTCCGGGACTCAGCAGGTCAGTGTTCCCAATGTTGTCGGCCAAACTATAGCCTCGGCCGAGTCAACTCTTTTGGCCTCCGGATTCCAGGTCACCACGAACTATATAAACAATCCAGCAACCGTGGGTACGGTGACGTCTGAGACGCCAGCGGCTTCCACGCAAGCACCGAAGGGTTCGACTGTGACTCTTGACGTGTCGAACGGGCCTTCCCAGATAACGGTTCCCAATGTTGTCGGGGAGCCAGTGGCCCAGGCGGCAAATGCGCTTGGATCACACAACTTGACTCTTGGAAACGTGACTTACGCGGCATCTGCAACGGTTGCCAACGGTGATGTCATCTCGACAAATCCTGCTGCCGGAACAAGCGTCGCGCCCAACACGTCAGTGGATGTTGTAGTTTCCCAAGGACCAAGCTCGACAACGACGACGACACTGCCAGGCTCATCGACGACCACCACGTTCCCGCACTCTACGACAACTACTACTGCAGCGGGTTAGGACTTGTTCATTTCGGTCACGGTTGTTCTTACTGCTAGGTCGAGGAAGTTTCGTATTATGGCCTTGCCAGAGTCGGTGTAGATCGACTCTGGGTGGAACTGCACGCCTTCTACGGCAAGCTCTCGGTGTCGGACCCCCATTATAAGTCCGTCTTCGCTGGTCGCAGAGATTTCAAGTTCGGCTGAGAGGCTTTCTTCCTCCACTATCAGCGAGTGGTATCGGGTAGCCCGAAAAGGATTTTCCAGCCCTTTGAAGACTCCTTTGCCGTCATGGTGAATCATTGAAGTTTTGCCATGCATCAGATACGGGGCTCTAACCACCTTTGAGCCGAATACTTCTCCAATGGCCTGATGTCCGAGACACACGCCGAAGACGAATATCCCGCTCTCTGCAGCTTTGCGGATGAGTTCGTCAGTTATGCCAGCCTGGCTTGGCACGCCAGGTCCAGGAGAAATAAGGATGCCGTCTGGCACAAGATCTATCACTTGCCCGGCTGTGATCTTGTCATTTCGGTAGACAACCGGAGAGGCTCCAGCCTCCCCGAGATACTGCACGAGGTTGTAGACGAAGGAGTCATAGTTGTCGATGACGACGATTGTCTTGCGTTCTGTGGTCTTTTGCACGTCTTCCCAATTTTTATTTAATGCTATATTTAGCGAGCTGTAACTCATTGCCAACTGTGCTCTACTATCCTAGCCAGTGTGACTCAGTGGCCAAAAATTAGATCCAAATCCGCAAATCAGGAAAAGGCGCAGAAGCCGAGCAAGCAGCGGAGAGGCAGATATACGCCAAAGGCAGAGCGCCCTAAGTCGTATCGTTCTCCCAAATGGATGTTGTACGTCATGTTCGGCTTTCTCGCTCTGGGCGTGCTGATCATCATAATCAACTACTTGACGCTTTTGCCGGGAGGCGCTTCCAACTGGTATCTCCTTGCAGGCCTGGTTCTATTGGCCATAGGATTTTGGATCGCAACCAGATATCAATAAGGGCTGTTTTCAAAGCCTCTCAATTATCGTGGCGTTAGCAAGTCCTCCGCCTTCGCACATGGTCTGAAGGCCTAACCGCCCACCTGATCTTTCCAGCTCGTTCACCAGAGTTGCGAGAAGTCGTGTTCCAGACGCGCCCAATGGATGGCCAAGCGAGATGGCGCCTCCGTTGACATTGACCTTATCCATGTCTGGCTTCAGCTCTTTTTCCCATGCCAGAACCACCGATGCAAAAGCCTCATTGATCTCAATCAGATCCATGTCGTGGATCGAAAAGCCGTTCTTTGACAGTATCTTCTGCGTGGCAGGGATTGGGCCCGTGAGCATGGTGATCGGGTCCACACCTGCCAGCGAGAACGCCACAAACCTCGCACGAGGCTTCAGGTTGAGTCTGTTTGCCATCGATTCAGACATTATTAGTGCAGCCGAGGCACCGTCGGTGATCTGCGAAGAGTTCCCCGCGGTCACCATTCCGCCATCCGTGAAGGCTGGCTTCAGGGATGCAAGCTTTTCGATGGTGGTGTCTGCGCGAATTCCTTCGTCGTAGTCTATGATCTCGCCCGTCTTTTTGCCTTGTGGGTCTTTTACATCAATCGCAATGATCTCTCTGTCGAATCGACGTTCGGCTCTGGCCTGTTGCGCCCGCATATGGGAACGATAGGAGTAAGAGTCGAGCTCTTCCCTTGAGAGGCTCCACATTTCGGCGATCATTTCTGCGCTGATCCCCTGGGGTACAATCCCACCCCTCTCCCAGTAGCGCTCGGTCATCGCTGGCCCAAAGGGAACGCCGGAACCGCTCGACATGTTTGCCCCCAGAGGAACCCTCGTCATGCACTCGACCCCCGCTGCTATGACAACATCCTGAGATCCGCTCATGATCGCTTGAGCAGCAAAGGCGGCTGCTTGCTGTGACGAGCCACACTGGCGGTCAATGGTGGTGCCGCAGACCGATTCCGGAAATCCGGCAGCCAAGGCGGCGTTCCTGGCAATGTTTACGGATTGTTCCCCAATTTGGGTCACGCAGCCCATTATTACATCCTCTATCAGGGATGGATCGAGGTCGTTCCGTTCGACTAAAGCTTTCAGGGGTTCACTTGCTAGATCGACCGCATGCCAGCCAGAAAGCTTCCCGCCTCTCTTTCCGCCGGGTGTTCTGACCACATCTATGATTACAGCCTGTTCCATTTTCATACCTCGATCCAGAGGCGAATATCTTGACCACTTGCTTTTTGAAGGCTATCACAACGGAGCAGGTCAAGGAATTGCCTGCTCGGTCGGCACCTTGAACAGGACAGCGAGATATGCAAGAAGGTGAAACGCTGGGCAGATGTACTGACGAGCTGCTTTAGGGAAGTGTGTCTTAGTTCGCCTGAAGCGGATCTGCCTTGATCAAGTTGACCACGTTGATAGAGCCAAGACTTGTTATACGCAGCTCCGGCATGACCGCTAGGCAGAGGAGGTCAAGGTAACGGAATGGTTGTGGCACCCCAATACCGAGATTTTGCGCGGCTTGATTCAGCGCGTGAAGCTCTTCGCGCAGTTCGGAAGCGCCCAGTGTTGAGATGATTCCCCCTATGGGGAGGCCGACTGAAGCAAGGACTTCCCTGTTCTTTACTACGACCTGCCCGCCCCCCATCTGGATCAGTGCGGCAATGGCTTGGGCCATGTCCTCGGTGCCATTTATGGAGTTGGAGCCCACCACGATGAGGCTGTGCGGGCCTCTGGCCACCGTGGAGGCGATGGCGCCTTCCTCAAGGCCGATGCCTTCAACCAGGCCGATGCCTATGTCCTTGCCAAGACTTTTGCGTCCAAGAATTGCAAGCCTGTTTATGGAAGGGTCATCAGGGTGAAACTCCCTGTCTACCTCCCTGACGTTTGCCCCATTTTGGGAAATCGAGATTGCCTTGACCATCTGTCCTCTTGGCTGTGGCAAGGAGAAGCTTTCCGGTCCAATCTTGGTGAGGTCAACGTGCGCAATCTCTTGCATCCAAGAAGGGGGAGACGTCTTTGGGACGGTGAAGACCATCGTCTTGCCAGATCTGGCGACCAGGGTTCCTTTCTGGAAGACCATAGATGGCCTGAACTCTGTAAGGTTTGGCAGGATTACGAGATCTGCCTGATATCCAGGACTGAGGTATCCGAGACGACCAAAACCGTGGAATTCTGCCGGATTGGTAGAGGCCATTATCAGTGCGTCTTCGGGCGATACGCCGCTGGCAACCGCCGCCCGGAGGCATTCGTCTATATGGCCACTGGTGAAGATCGACTCAAGCTCTCTCTCGTCTGTGCTGAATGCCAGGTTTCTGATTCCATAGCTCTTTGCCACTGGCAGGAGTTCAGCCATGTTTTGCCTGGTAGTTCCATTTCTGAGAAAGACCCACATGCCCTTCCGGCGCTTTTCCATCGCTTCCTCATAGCTGAGGCAGGCTACGTCCGATTCAACTCCAGCGCTCAAATAGGCGTCAAGCTGAGAAGCTGTAACCCCCGGGGCGTGGCCGACGACTCTGAGTCCCCGTGCTGCCGCAATTTTTGCAAGAACGTCGTCCTCGCCGGTTATCACCGTGGACTGGTTGAGAAGCCCACCAACTCCTAAGGCTCCAGAGTCGCGGATCAGCTTGGCAATTTCGACGGCGCCTGCATGCTCACCAGTGGTGTCGAACTGCGATGATTGCGCAAAGCTGGAAGCATAGATTCCGAAAGTGAAGGGAAGCTTATCAGCAGCACTCGCAAGTTCCTCGATGCCGCGGACACCAAACACGCTTGTGAGTTGATAAGGGTCTGCTGCAACAGCTGTAGTCCCATGAGGAAGGACCATGTCGACAAAGGCATCGATCCACAGTTTGGTGTACTCCATGCTTACGTAGCCATCGATGAAGCCGGGACTGATGTAGGCGCCTCTCACATCGATGATTTCGTGAGCTTCATGTTCACCCCAGCCAACGACGAAACCGTTCTTTATGGCGATTCCGGTTTCGATCCACTCTTTGGTTGCCGGAGAAAAGACCTTGCCTCCTATAACCGAAATGTCGGCAGGAGCTTCTCCTCTGGCAACAGAGAGCATCTCTTTCGAGCCGGGGTTACGTGACATACTTCAACATTAGAGGTAAGAAGGACGATTAACAATGTAGTTTCGTGAATTTAATCTCCTGTTAAGTAACAAAACTGACTTTCTTTACCTACTATGTCGGTTATTTACAATTATTTGGGCTGCAGTGGTTTCGAAGGTAGTTTCATTATGCAAACCGCTGCGTTCACTAGGAGTTCTTTAAAGTGTCCCCGACCTGCGCCAGCTAGACACTAGGCTTCGCCAGGTCTCGGTAGGGCCAGCTCTACTTCTAGCCAGAATTTCAAATGGCCGGGCTCTTTTGACGCGCCCAGATGTTTGCGCAGTCAATGCAGACTTCGTCAGGAATGATGCCAAGCTTGATCAGTATTGCGAATATCTTGCATCCGAGGCAGAAAGCAAGAGCAGACTCCATGAATGCCGCGGCGGCTAGGGCTCCTAGGACAATGTTCCCGGCAGCAGACCATCCCGCTACAAAATAGCAAACAGTAGCTGCAAGCGAAAAGACGAATCCGATTCCTTGAGCGAACCGCTTTGGCGGACCGGCAACGATTTTCGGCTCGACATTAAGCCTCGGCACTATCACTCTGGTTGCCAGCTGTCCGAGGGGACTGAACTTGGGTCCTGCCGCGACTCGCGCTGCAAAGCCGTAGAGGAGCACGAAGACAAGGAAATGGGCGCCTGTGGCGATTGTCGTCAACGCTAAGACGACGACCCCTGCTGCGACAGTCCGTGCAGATATCTCATTGACTGGGTTGGGGAAAGTAAACGTTTGCGATAGCTGTGATCTAATTCCCATAATTCTTATCACTATAGTCAACAATTGCAGCTATGAGAAATTAAAAGCTGACTTTTTCGGTAAGAATTTAAAACAATATGAAAATGAGAGGTCACGGGTCGTGCGAGACCTCTTTGAAGTTATGCGAAGGGCCCGTGGCTGCCGATTAGGACAGCCACGGGCCCAATATTCAATGGAGGCTTACGGGAACTGGGGCGCTAGGACCGCATGTCTTCACTGAATAGATCTCGGGATGCATCGGCAGAGTGTTCGCTTTGTTCATCTGAATCTGCCTTCCTCATCCCTGCCTCACCTTTATTTTCAACCAACTCATCCTGGTCGCCGTACGGATCTCTGGGCAAATCCCTTTGAGATGACGACCAGGATGAGTTGGAGTTAAGACTGTTCTACTACCTTGCACCAGCTCCTACTGGTTCGCGAGGCTGGCCACTCAGTATCTCAACCGATGGATCCGTCTTCCTGGCGTGGTACAGGCCAAGTATCGCCAGTATCAGAAGTATCGCTGCTGCTATGTATGCTCCAAGTGCTGCCCAGCCCATGATCGAGGCTATGGTGCCAAAGGCGTAAGCGTTGAGAAGCATCCCTCTTAGAGTCGTTCCCTGGAACGAGGTCTGCTCGAGAGCTGCAAGGCTGGTCGCCTGTGAGCTGCCCGGCGTCGCGGCCCTTGCAGCGTTCGAGATCGCTGAGTAGACGCCGTGGTAAGGCATGTCGTAGAGGTGAACGCCGATGAAGTCATTAGCGTATACCTCAGCTTGCTTGCCGGTCAGGAGCTGCTGCCCTGCATACTGCGATACCGAAGGCACCATGCTTGGAGTGATCTCCGTGCCAGCCTTGGGGTTGGCGAAAGCCGACTTCGCAGGGAAGTAGATCTGCTGCTCGGCCAGCTGGCTGTGCACCTGGTCGTTTATGTAGTAGTGGCCCCAGGTAAGAAGCGCGCCAGCCACGACTAACACCACGACTAGCACAATTCCTGTAAGGCTTACGAGAGTGTCGAAGGTTCTTCGTCTCATTTGATGCCTTCTTTCCTATCGAAATCCCAGCCGATCGGCGTTCGTCTGACACTGTTAGCCAGTGTTGCGTAGGTAGGGATAGGCACCTTTGAGGGGGCTGTTCCGCATACGTTCTGGTTGACTGTGAGAGGCACTTCGCTAGCATTTCCAGCTGGGCTATTGGTGAGAACTTTTTCTAACTCATCAGCTGCGGGATCATGTTGCCCCCCATCCCCTAAAGTCCAAAGCGGGGAGGGCGGCAGGGTTGAGTTCGAGGTGTGGCCAAATTTCTTTGACCTTGTCTTCAACCCTGCAGCCAGCGTTTTGAACATACCTTCATCGTATGGTCACGCTCATCGATCTTTAACACGATTAATCCGGACTGACTCCTACGAAATTCCACGGTAGTGACACCCGTATTCCCTGGTCTTGGCACGCTGAAACGGCTCTAACGGGAATTTCTCGGTAGAATGATCTCGGTGGGGCCCGCCATATTGGCTCAGTTCGAAAGGTTGAAACAGGATTTCGGAGATGGGAGTGGCGGCCTCCTTGCTCGGCCGCTAAGTGATCAAGGAGCGTGGCATTAAGCTCGGCTGAATCAGAAGTCGCCGTCGGCCACTACCTGATTGACATCTTGGTGCGCAGGTAGAGGCTTCCAAATTGCTGGCCTTTGCTCCTGAAAATGGTTAAGTTGGTGTCGGACAGCAGATGCGGATAATATCGGTTAGTGAATTATCCACATGGCTAGAAACTACAAAGGGGTACTTGATGTGCCTGAAAAGCTGGTGGAGCTCTAATGTCTCTTTTGGATCGTTCCATGGATTCCCTTGCTAACCCTCGTACCACTGCGACTCGAGAGCATGGTCAGATCAGGGTATTAATAGTCGACGACCATGCGCTTGTTCGAGAAGGCACGGTTCAGTTGCTCGAGCGGGAACCGGACATGGCTGTGGTGGGGCAGGCATCGACGGGGGCTCAAGCCAACCTGCTTTTTGATCGCCTTGCCGTCGATGTTGCGCTCTTAGATGTGAACCTTCCAGACATGAGCGGGCTGGAGGTCGCAAGGCTGCTAGCTCTGAAGCATCCTACTATTCGTGTTCTCGTAGTCAGCGCCTACGACGACTATGCCTATGTTGCAGAGGCGCTTGAGCTCGGTGTGGCAGGATATCTTCTCAAGACGGCAACCGGCAGGGAGCTCGTAGATGCCGTCAGAACGGTTGCGGGAGGAGACTTCGTTCTGAGCGGCTCAATCTCGCTGCGCCTGGCGCACCGTCGCCAATCGAATCATGAGGTCAACGAGGCAAAGTTGACTCCAAGGGAGATCGACGTGCTGCGTCTCCTTGGCAAGGGATTGACCAACAAGGGAATAGCAAACAATCTGGGGCTCACGATTCGTACCGTCGAAGGCTACGTCTCGAATGTATTGGCGAAATTGGGAGCTACCTCAAGAACAGAAGCCGCGCTATATGCGCTTAGCCGACACCTGATTCCGCTGGACGAGCACGATGAGCCGGCCGACACGCGCTGATTACATGGCGGTTTTGCGCCGCGCAGTCCACCCACCACTCTACGAGCTGCAGTTCTGGCTGCTGCAGGCAACGGTTATCCTCATTGCAGCCCTGCACTTGATGGTGGACGTCAGCTTTGGCGCTACTGCGGCATTTCCAGATGGCTTGCCGGTTGCTCTTCTAATAGTGCCAGTTGGATATGCTGCATTGAGATATGGCCTTTCGGGCTCTGCGGCCACAGGGATTTGGGCCAGCATACTCTGGCTTCCGGACCTCCTGCTGTCGCAAGACAGGGGCCATACTGGAAGTGACCTAATCAGCCTTGCATTGGTAGACGCTGTAGCTTTTTTCGTGGGCCAGCGGGTTGAGGCTGAAAGGATGGCTAGAGCTAGAGTTGAGAGCGCAGCCGTCGAATTGGCTGCAGCCGAGGAGCGATACCGGCAGTTGTTCAATGCCAACAGCTCTCCGATCTTTCTCTTTGACGAGAATGGGATGATCATCGATGCGAATTTTGCATCGCAGGTGGCATTCGGTTCTGTTGTATCCGGACATACCGACAGAGGAGTGTTGGGAATAGACATCCTCTCTGAGGATCATTCTGGTCGAGTGATAACCATGAAAGATGGAAGGGACTACCGGGTCGATCTGGTCAGGTTGACGACGGGCAGCGGTGAGCGGGCGATTCAAGTAGTGCTGGAAGACATTACTCGCGAAAGAAGCGAGGGGCGTCGCATCCGCCACTATGCGGAGCTTGTGGTGCGTGCTGAGGAAGAGCAACGCCTCCGCTTGTCGCGGGAGCTCCATGACGAGCCTCTTCAGGTGCTGATGCATCTCGCGCGCAGGCTGGCGACATTGGCAGAGGATGAGTATCAGTCGCCAAATCTGGAAGAGGTGCTGCTGGAGCTTCGCCAGCACGTTCTAGATGCCGCAACTGGTTTGAGGGCCATTGCAACCGGGCTCCGGCCGCCTGCTCTTGATCAGCTGGGTCTTGTTCCTGCGCTAAAGAGCCTCTGTGCAGACATTGAAGATCAGACAGGAATGCTGGTAACTCTCGATGTTACCGGCACTAGCTTTCGTCTCCCCTCTGAAGTAGAGCTCGGGGCATTTCGCATTGTCCAGGAATCTACCAGCAATGTAGCGCGACATGCAGAGGCTACGGCCATTTCAGTTGGTGTGCACTTTGCTCCCAGTTCGCTGGAACTTCAGATAAAGGACAATGGTCGAGGCTTCGAGCCGGATCAGTTTGAAGAGCATATGGGAGAGCATCTTGGAGTAGTTGGGATGAGAGAGAGGGCACGTTTGCTCGGTGGAAGCTTCGATCTCAGTTCATCTATGGATGGGGGAACAACGGTCAATGCGTCGATTCCTATAGCTCGCGCCGATTTTTTCGCAGACCACCCTTCATTCGATGCGAAGGCTCTCCCAGACAGCCTCAACTAAGGCGTTCTTTTAGGCCACTCGCAATTGCCTGCTGCCAGTTCTGAACTAGCGACTGAGTTTGCTGGCCGCCGCTGACACAAGTCGTGAAGAGTCAGCTTCTTCGGCAAGCTTGTAGCCCAGGTCAAGAGCAGCAAAGTTTGCCAGAACAGTCTCGGCTTTCACCCTGGAGCGCACGGAGTTCTCCAGCGATTCCTTTGTCACGGCTCCGCTGAATGCCGCCAAGGCTGCCAGCCCAATGATGTTCGTGTACAGCTCGTTGCCAAGCGACAGGGCACTTGCACGCAGAGGCAGGTAGACGACATTCGGAGAATCGCCCATTTCCTCCCTGAGAATTTTCTCAGCTATCATGAGCCCGTCTTCTGCCACTGTCTTGGCGTAGCGGAGATATGCCGGCCTCGAAAGGCACAGGAGGAAGTCCGCCTTGTGAACTTCTGGGAAGGCTATCTGGCGATTCGAGATTATAAGGTCTGCTTTGGTTGCGCCGAGACGGGCTTCCGGGCCGTACTCCTGAGTCTCTGCAACTCTCAGGCCGTCAAGCATCGCTGCTTCAGCGAGAATCGCTCCGCCAAGCATGATCCCCTGGCCCCCTTTGCCCGCCAGCCTTATACGGATCTGATCTCGTTCAACTGAGGCCATAACTTCCTCCAACTCTGGCGCAAAGGTCCGAATAGGCCTTTGTGAACTCAACGGACTTCTCATTTCGGAAGACACCAGTCTTGAGCTCCCCAAGCAGCTCTTGGCGATTTGCCATCTTGACCGGGAGGCCTTCGGTTCTGTCGCGCTCCCAGACGAGCATGTCGGTGGTGTCGCCAATCTGGTTCAGCCTTCCGTAGTACGTCGGGCACTGGCTTAGGACCTCCACGACTGCAAAGCCAGGATGCGTTATCGCCTCTTCGATCCTGAGCGGTATCTCCTGCATATCAAAGGTCGTGGTGCGCGCGACATAAGTCGCACCTGCTGCAAGGGCGATTTCTACCGTGTCAAAGGTTCTTTCGATGCTGCCCGTGAGAGAGGTCGTGGTTCTTGAGCCAAGCGGGGTGGTGGGCGCCTCCTGGCCTCCTGTCATCCCATATATTCCGTTGTTATACAAGATGACTGTCAGGTCAATGTTGCGCCTAGCTGCGTGTATGAAGTGATTTCCCCCGATTGCCAAGGCATCTCCATCGCCCATGGTCACCACGACAGTCAATTTTGGCTGCGCCATCTTGAGACCGGTTGCATAGGCGAGTGCCCGTCCGTGGGTGGTGTGCATGGCATTGGTCTTGACGTAGAAGGGCGTTCGCCCGGAGCAGCCGATTCCGCCAACAACCACAACTTGTGTTGGGTCTACATCCATTCGCGCAAAGGCGGTGGCCAGCCCTTCCACGGTGTTTCCATTTCCGCATCCAGGGCACCAGACTGTAGGAAGGACTTGCGTTCTCAGATACTGGTCAACATCGAGACCGAGCCTAGGCATTCGCCGCCTCCTTGGTTGATTTGCGCTGTTTGGCTGAGAACTCTGCGATATCCTCCGGAGTAAGCAAGGTGCCGTCCGCAAGGTTGAGAGAGTGGACCTCGGCGCGCCCTTCAACCGCGGCTTTGAGCGGAAGGACGATCTGCCCAAGATTGAGTTCGGGAACTACGATCATGCTGACCTTGTCGGCAGTCTCTCTGAGAATCTGATTGGGGAAAGGCCAGAGGACCTTCAGATCCAGAAGCCCTGCTTTGATCCCGTCTTCTCTCAAGACATCCACCGCTTCGCGTGCAGATCTTGCAGTGATCCCGTAGGCAGCTATGGCGATCTCTGCATCATCCAGCTGGTAGGCAGAAACCCATGATCTTCTTATCTCGGGATCCGAGAGGATGTTTTGGATTGTTGTGCGCATCATCTGCTCTGTATGCACGCCCCTTTGGGTCTCCGCCAAGCCATTTGCCTGGTGGGATAGGCCAGTGACCACTGTGACAGGGCCGTGCCCGAACGGGACGAACGGGACATCTCCAAAGCGCGGGGTGTCTTCCTCTATTTTTGGATAACTTGCTTTTTGCGGCGGCGGCGGTGGAGGCAGTTCTACTGGCTCTCTCATGTGTGCTACAACCGCATCAATTAGCAGCACGACCGGAAGGCGGTGTTTTCTGGCCATTCGGAAGGCTAGAGCGGTTGACTCGTAGCAGTCGTTGACTGACGAAGCCGTTATAACCAGGGTTGGACGGTCTCCGTGGCTTCCGAAGCGGGCCTGCATTACATCCCCTTGGGAAGCTAGTGTCGGAAGTCCGGTGGAAGGTCCGCCCCGCTGTGCGTCGACTATGACGCAGGGAGTCTGGGTGATTGAGGCATAGCCTAAATTCTCCTGCATCAGGGAGAAGCCGGGACCTGAGGTTGCGGTCATTGCCACCGCTCCGCCCCATGCTGCTCCGATCACGGCTGCAATTGCGCTGAGCTCGTCCTCCATCTGCAAGAAGACCCCGCCGCGTGCGGGAAGCATTTTTCCCATCTCCTCAAGAATTTCTGTGGCGGGCGTTATCGGATATCCGGCGAAGAAGTCACATCCGCCTGCGATCGCACCGAGTGCCACCGCCTCATTCCCCATTACCAATCTCTGCTTATTTGCACCTGGCGTAGGGCTCATTTCTCACCTTTCCCGGAGTCCACGATGAATACAAAGTCAGGACACCGACCAGCGCATGCGCCGCAAAAGACGCATTTGCTGATATCAGTCACGTAGATCAGATCGTCTTGATCTAGCTGGAGGATCTTTGCTGGGCAGGCGTCGACACACAGAACGCAGCTTTTGCAGTACTTCCTGCGGAGGGTTAGCGACGCACCGTTTTGCTCATAGCGAACTACAGTTTCCGCGCCTATCCGTTGCGGAGCTTTCTCGCCCAACTTAATGGTCAGAGTATTCACTTGACTTTCCTTAGCTCGGACAGCTTTGCGTCTATGCCCGCCGCCGCCGCCTTCCCTAGCTTTACAGCTTCCACAACTGTTGCTCCTCCGTTCAAAGCATCGCCTGCGGCGAAGTAAAGAGGATTTCCGGTTTCACCTGTTTCAGTTTTGGCCTTTATGAGACCCGATTCGAGTTCGACGCCAGAAATGTCGGCCAGGAAGTCCTTCCGGGGCAACTGTCCAATTGCCTCTATGACGGTGTCGACTTCGAGCAAGAACTCTGAACCCGCCACCGGCACCGGTCTGCGCCTTCCGGAGGAGTCTGGTTCTCCGAGCTCCATTTTTGAGCACCTCACAGCTCTTACACTTCCGTTGCCCTCGTAGCTCACCGGATTGGTTAGCCAGGCAAAATGGACGCCTTCCTCAATCGCTTCCTCGTATTCGACCGGGAAGGCTGGCATCTCCTCGGCGCTGCGGCGATAGAGAACTGTCACTTCTTTGGCCCCGAGCCGCACAGCCTCTCGGGCAACGTCCATGGCCGTGTTTCCTGCGCCGATCACTGCGACCTTGTTCTTGACGTTGGGGAGGTCGGTGGCCTTGATCCGTTCTATGAACGGCAGAGAGGAAAACACCCCTTCGAGTTCATTGCCTTCACATCCCGTGGTAGCGTCATCGCCCATCCCTATCGCCAAGAGGATGGCATCGTAGGAACTCTCGAGCTCTTTTCTCAGCTTTTTATCTATGGTGGTGCCAAGGCGGAATTCAACGCCGAGCTCCCACAGTCTTGCTGTTTCCTGGTCCAGAGGATCCCTGAGTTGTCGGTAAGGGGCAATTGCACTTCTGACGAGGCCCCCAGTGGAAGGCTTTGAGTCGAACAGCGTCACTTTGTAACCTCGCTTTGCAAGCTCGAATGCCCCGGCGATGCCTGCCGGACCCGCTCCTACGACGGCTACGCGACTTCCGTTGGGCTGCGGTCTTTTCGGGACCATAAGGTCGCCTTCTTTGAACGCCTGGTCAATCGCGTACCTTTGTAGCCGTCCTATGTCGACAGGCCGCTGGTGGGTTGAGTTGAGAACGCATGAGCCTTCGCAGAGTTCCTCTGTCGGGCAGACCCGCGCGCAGGTGCCTCCCAAGGGATTCGCGTCAAAGATGATCTCTGCAGCCTCTACAGGCTGACCTACGGAGATCGCTCCTATGAAACTTGGGACATCGACCTTTGCTGGACAGGCCAGCATGCAAGGGGCTGGTGTCAGCGGGCCTCCGCAAAGCAGGCATCGATAGGCCTCCAAGAATGCATCTTGATGTGACATAGGTGGTTTCAGCTCAGCTGTCATCGCCTCCCACGGGTCCGAGAGGTGAGACACCTCGTAGAGGTCCGGTCTTGGCGCGGCCTTTCTAAGCCCCCTCGAAATAGGCTCGGCTTGCACTGCTCTACCTCCTAGGCAGGATCGACGCTGACCTGCTCTGAAATTCATTCTCACAGCGGCAGGCAAAGTTTGTCAAAATGAGGCGGGTACTCCGGCTCAACCTCACCGAACTCTCGCCAGGAACCCTTCTCCACACCCGAAATTTCAGGGGGGCACCCTTTTCCGCTGGCCGCCAGAGATGAGAGGGAGAGCTGAAAAGCGGCAAATGCCGAGATCGAACTGGATGAAATTCAAAAAGGACGGATGACTTGCTGCCACGAGTTGACCGAGAGTAACAGTGGAAACACATGAAATTTCACCCCATTGATTGGGAAGGCTCCCGGGGTTATTCGGTCACTCTAGGGATTTCATGCAAAGGGATGTGATGATCAATGGGCTGGTAGCAGCCTATTTTTTCAGCGGATTGCCGGGATCATACGGGTACGCCACCGTAGTATCTCGGCTAGCAACACTGAGGTATCGCAGATAATCACGGTTCCTGCCCTTCGTAGCATTACCGATGACGTGATTAACGAGTTGGAGCTTGGCAAAAGTGATCGGCCGTTCCGTCACCCATTATTAGGGAGGTTTAAATGGCAATTTCTTCAGGGAGATACCTTAGACCAGGAGCGCTTGCGGGGAGCCTCGCTGTCTTAGCTGTCGGTGCCGTGTTATCGGCTTGTGGGTCAGCTTCTTCGAGCTCGTCGACCACAGGATCATCGGCAGCCCCAACAACTGCAGCACCTTCAACAACTGCAGCACCTTCAACGACTGCTGCACCGACCACGACTGCGCCAGCGCAGAACGTGGCGATTCAGATTCAGACGGGCAAGCAGGATGGCAAGTCTGGCTGGCCTCGCTTCCTACCGTCAGATGTAACCGTTCACGCAGGCTCTCCGGTCACGCTGACCATTACGAGCTACGACGACGGACCTGCTCCTCTGACGTCGGCGCTGGCTATTTATGAGCAGATCAAGGGGGGAACTGAGACAGTTGACGGTACTCCGACAACGTCGATTCCCAACGCAGATATCTCTCACACATTTAGCGTGCCGGATCTCGGCATCAACGCAGTGATTCCGGCTGTCCCCAAGGGGAAGACAACAACCACGGTTGCCTTCACCTTTACGCCGACAAAGACCGGTACCTTCACTTGGCACTGTTTCGCACCATGTGGAGACGGCTCTGACGGAATGCAGGGTGCAATGGCGACAATGGGCTGGATGGAGGGCAACATCACGGTGTCCTAAGGCTTTATTCAGGCAGGGCGTGTGGCCTAGCGCCCCAGTTCCCACACTTCCTGTCTGGATAATTAGGCCTGTGGCCGCTGCGATTTTCGTAGCGGCCACAGGCATTACAGAAGCAAGCGGTTAAGGAGGCATAAAGGACATGAAGTTCGTGCGAAAGCTAGGGACAACTCGGGGGATGGGGAAGTCAGTTGTCGCAGTTGGGGGTCGGGAAATGGCGAAGATTGGAACAGCGGGCACTCTTGTAGCGGCTACTTTGCTGCTCACGGGATGCTCGAACTCTGCTTCCACGGCATCTTCGGCAACGACACCAAAGGCGAGTGATGCTTCTCTAAGCACTCAGGTCGTCCACGAACAGATGGTCATCGAGACGGGCAAGATGGATGGAAAGCCCGGGTGGCCTAAGTTCACTCCTTCAAACCTCTCGATACCTGCTGGCAAGACAATCGAACTACAGATAGTCAACCACGACGACGGCACTGCGCCGTTGGCGCCAGATTCCCCTTACGGACATGTCTGGGGGTCCGATCCCACCTACGGGAAGGTGATCGGGGGAACTGAGACAGTGGATGGCAAACCTGTCACGCAGATTGCCAACGACCAAGTCTCACACACACTGACAATTCCGGGACTGCTGATCAACATACCGATCCCCGCAGTGCCTTCGGGCCAGACGACAATAACCGTCGACTACACCTTCGAGGTTTCCAAGACAGGTATTGGCAAGTATCTCTGGCAGTGCGAAGCACCGTGTGGAACCGGGGCCACTGGCAACGGTGGGGCGATGAGCAAAACGGGATACATGGAAGGGTACATAACTGTGACGTGATCCAGATAGGCGCTCAACCTTACTTGGGGCGTCGGCCAGCAGTTTTCGATTGGTTAAAGGAAGGTGTTTACGTTGAATGACGAGAACTTCCTAGGAGATGATGTTTTATGAGGAAGGTTTCACAAAAGAAGAGTTCGTCAGACGAATTGAGCGTGATTTCTGAAGAGTCCTGTGGCTGTTCAGTTGATGGGCAAAGTTGTACGATCACCTCGATGGTGGAGGCTGGCGAGCCAGCTGCAAGTGACGACAAAGAGTTTTCGAGAAGGCGGTTTCTTTCGTTGTTGGGCGCTGCAGCTGGTGCAGCTGCAGTCATTGGAAGCGGAATCGAGCTGCTTTCTTACCGGGCATATGCGCAGGGCTTGCCCCAAACCAACGGTTGGACCGGCAATAGCGGGGTGACGGGAAGCGGTGCCGCAACCATGGCCTCCTCTGAGGCACCGCCCACGCATCAGTGGGCTATGGTCATTGATCTCAGCATGTGCAATGGCTGCAAGTCATGCACCGCAGCGTGCCAGAAGGCGCACTATCTGACGCCCGATCAGACCTGGATCGATGTGTTCACTCTCACTGACGCCGAGGGCAAGACCTACCCGATGCCTCGGCCATGTATGCAGTGTGAAAATCCGCCTTGCCTGCACGTCTGTCCGGTTCATGCCACGTTCAGGCAGGACCAAGGTGTGGTGCTTGTCGACCAGGAGCGCTGTATTGGGTGCCGCATGTGCATGGCAGCATGCCCGTATCAAGCCAGGTATTTCAACTGGAACAGCAATGTCCAATACCCGAAGCTGAGTGTTCCTCCGTCGCCTGAGATGCCGGTTCCGCAACGTCTCGGCACTGTAGGAAAATGCACGTTTTGTGTGGGAAATCTCAACAACGGGTTGCTCTCAGAATGTGCAGCTGGATGCCCAATGGGGGCGATCTACAACGGCGACCTCAAGACTGACGTGGCTGTTAACAGCCTTGGCTCGACAGTGAAGCTGTCCAGCTTTCTCTACGACAACAACGCCGTAACCTTCAAGCCGGAGCAGAACACACATCCCAGGGTTTGGTACATACAGGGTGACGGCCAGGACTTGAACGACAACAAGGCTTCGCAGTCTTCATAGGAAGGGAGGAATCGTGAAGGAGATGGAGATCAACGAGAAGGCCCTTCTTGCCGAGGATGGTGGTGGGAAGGCAGCACAAACCGGCTGGTCAGCAGAGGTCCGCAGGGCTGCAGTCGCTCCAATGACCGGAAAGACGTCCACGACGTGGAAACTGATCGTCGCCGTTTGCAGCCTCTTCGTCTTGGCTGGAATCGGAACTTGGCTCTACCAGCTCAAACATGGGCTTGGTGCAGCCGGCTATAACGATCAGGCATTCTGGGCTGTATACATCGTTGACGTGATTGCCTTTATCGGAGTCAGTTACGGCGGTGCCGTCATTTCTGCAATATTGAGGCTTACCGGCCAAAGCTGGAGAGCCCCACTTACGAGATTGGCGGAAGGAACTGCTCTGGTAACGGTAGCGATTGGTGCACTTTACATCTTTCCCCACCTTGGCCGGCCGGAGCGATTTTGGGAAATAGTGGTATTTGTCAACACCTCTTCGCCGCTTTTCTGGGATTTCATTGCAATTGGAACTTATGTCTTGGCTACGGTGATATTTTTCTACCTGCCGCTGGTTCCAGACATGGCGATTGTCAACAGGATGCTTGGCAAGAAGAACCGCCCAATTCAATACAAGGTGTACAACCTGCTGTCCCTGAAGTGGCTGGGAACGGAGAAGCAGCGCCGCCTATTGCACGGAGCGATGAGTCTGGTCGCGTTGATCATAGTTCCGCTGGCGGTTTCAGTTCACTCGGTTCTCTCTTGGGCATTCGCTACCACAAGCAGGCCGGGCTGGATGGAGACCGTCTTCCCGCCCTATTTCGTTGTGGCAGCTCTTTATTCAGGCACCGCGCTTGTGATAGTGGTTGCCTCCGCTTTTAGGAAGGGATACCACTTAGAGAAGTACATTCACACCCGGCACTTTGTTCGCTTGGGTTATGTGATGGCTGCGATGGGCCTGGTGTACGCCTACCTTACCCTTGCAGACCTGCTGTCGGAAGGGTACACCGGCATTACCAGCGGATGGATCTACCAGACCGTTTTGGGACGCTGGGCGATTCCCTTCTGGTTTTACGTTGTGGTCGGCGAAGTCATGCCCATAGCGTTGGTAGCGGTAAAGAGGACACGCAACATAAAAGGGATGACCATCGCTAGTCTGGGCGTTGTCATCTCGCTTTGGATCAAAAGAATTGTCATCGTGCTACCTCCGGTGACGCAACCACTAATTGGCAATCAATGGGGCACATACCACTTCACCTGGGTTTCAGTCACCATCACTTTAGCTGGTGTGGCTGCAATCCCACTCGGGTTGATGCTCCTGTTCCGCGTCTTGCCTGTGCTTTCAATCGACGAGATGGAAGAGATGGGCGAGATCGGTTCGACCGAGCAGATATCCGAATTCACTGCGGCTGCAGAAAAGCGCCTGGCTGTTGGAGCCACCAACGGAAACGGCCACGCCAACGGCAACGTAAATGGCCACTCAAATGGAGATGCAGTCCCGGTGACCCAAGGGGAGGTGCAATGATGAAGAGCTTATTGAAAGTGTTGGTTGCGGCTACTGCATCCGCAGCCAGCGTGCTGGTTATATCTGCTGTGGCCTTTGCCGCCACTCCTGCGCAGAATGCCGCAACGATATCGGTGAGCCAGGTGTCTCAGAGCTCCGACAACCTTACCCTGTCGGCGCGGTTCGGAGCTTCTGCGGCAGGAAGCAAGGTGACCTTCTTTGTCCAGACTCAGGAGTTCGCGGGGCACGGGTGGATGGCGGTTGGAAGCGCTTCCGCGAGTTCTTCCGGTGAGGCTACCTACACCTACACCCCAACCTGGACGGGATCGACTGTGTTTGGGGCAGCTGTAGGTTCTGAAACATCGGTTACATCGCCGTCTGTCACCGGATCGTTCAATGTTCTCAAGGACCCTACCGGTCTGCCACAGAGCGTGATCGAGTACGCGAGGCCTCTAGGTGGGGCGGGAGGAGTGCTTGTAAAAAGCCTTCTCGCAACGGTGGCCATCATTTGGGTCCTTCTCCTTGGCGCGCTGTTGCTGGTGATTGTGCGCATGCCGCGGCTTGCTGGAGAAGCTGTTATTGACGAGAGCAGGAGGGACTGAGGGTGCGTTCAGAAACCGTAAAGCGGACATTCGTAAGATCAGTCGGAGCGGTTGCTGGAGTTGTGCTGATGGGAGGCCTAGCCACAGCTTGTGATACCTACGTCCCATCTGCCAGTAATGTCGCCACAGTGCAGGGAAACGCACCCTGGATGGCGAACCCATCAGCAAACTCGAGCTCAGGTCCTGCGCAGGTGGTGAATCTGACTATTGAGGACATCAACACCCCCCAAGGGTCGCAGCCTGCTTATGTTGGCCCAAATGGCAAAGGTGCCCCAGATCTCTTTACTGCGGCAGTGGGCAAAGAGGTGCAGGTGGTTGTCGTCAACAAAGACGCCATGCCGCATACATTCACCGTTGCGCAGCTTGGGCTGAATATCACAATTGCTCCTGAAGCGACCACAAAGTTCACGTTTGTGGCTAAGACTGCTGGTGTGTATTCCTGGTACTGCTCCATACCCTGTGGAAGCTGGGTTATGAGCAATGCAGGGTACATGAAGGGAGATTTTCAGATAGTCTGAGGCCCCAATTTCACACGTTTTCACGTGGCTGGTAGGTAAAGGCGAAGCTCTGCGCGCTTCGCCTTTACCCATTAATCTCAAAAGTTGGCGATTTCTTCTTCAGGACTCTATTTGGTGGCGATGTCTGTTGTTGACCTGCCAGCGGCGCTGTGAGCCAAATCAGCCAAAGTTACTTGAGAGTCATCTATCTATTTACATACCCAGGCCCAGGCATTAAAATTAGGGTTCGCTGTTTTCGCTCCGATAATCGGGGGAGGTCGATAAATGTCGACAGAGGAAGAGGAACAGGTTTCTGAAGCGCAGATTGCTGTGCACTGGCGCGAGGAAGACCTTTACTACCCACCAGCGAAATTCATCGGACAGGCCAACGCGTCCGACCCTGAAATTCTCGAACGGTTCAGGGAGGAGAATTTCCCCGAGTGCTTCAAAGAGTATGCCGATCTGCTCAGTTGGGACCATTATTGGCATACGACTCTTGATACCAGTAATCCGCCGTTCTGGAAGTGGTTCGTTGGCGGGAAGTTGAACGCGTCGTACAACTGCGTTGACAGGCACCTGGAGAAGAACCGCAACAAGGCCGCGATCATCTGGGTGCCAGAGCCCGAGAGCGAGGACACTGTGTCGGTTACCTACCAAGAGCTCTACAGGCAGGTAAACGAGTTCGCTGCATTGCTCCAGGACTACTGCGGTCTAAAGACGGGTGACAGGGTTACCCTGCACATGCCGATGGTTCCCGAGCTCCCTGTGACAATGCTCGCCTGCGCTCGCCTTGGCGTGATCCACTCTGAAGTCTTTGCCGGGTTTAGTGGCGCCGCATGCGGTGGCAGGATTGCCGACTCGGGCAGTCATGTTCTTATAACTATGGACAGCTACTACCGCAGCGGCGAGCTGATCGACCACAAGGTAAAAGCTGACGAGGCTATCGCTACCGCCAAGGATCAGGGCTTCAACATTGACAAGGTTCTAGTTTGGCGTCGGTATCCAGGCAAGTATGGATCGAACAGCCCAATGGTGGAAGGGCGAGACGTTTTCGTCGACGAGGTGATGAAACCTTATCGGGACAACATCGTAGAGCCAGTCTCAATGCCGGCAGAGGCCCCTCTGTTTCTGATGTATACGAGCGGATCAACCGGCAAGCCCAAGGGCTGCCAGCACTCGACTGGCGGCTATCTCTCTTACGTCGCAGGTACTTCGAAGTACTACCAGGACATCCATCCGGAGGACACCTACTGGTGTCTGGCGGACATCGGTTGGATCACGGGGCACTCATACATCGTGTATGGGCCTCTCTCGCTGGGCACCACAACGGTCATGTACGAGGGAGTCCCGACCTATCCAGATCCAGGCAGAGTCTGGCGCATTGCCGAGAGGTTGAATGTCAACATCTTCCACACTGCGCCTACGACAATAAGAATGCTTCGCAAGCTGGGTCCCGATGAGCCGAAGAAGTACAATTACCACTTCAAGCACATGACCACAGTCGGAGAGCCGATCGAGCCTGAGGTGTGGCGCTGGTACCGCGAAGTAGTCGGAAAAGAAGAAGCGGTCATAGTGGATACTTGGTGGCAGACGGAGAATGGCGGATTCCTCGGAAGCACCCTGCCGGCCTTGCAACCGATGAAGCCTGGCAGCTGCGGCCCTGGCGTACTGGGAGTCTATCCCGTTGTCTTGGATGAGGATGGCAACGAGGTCGAGGCCGGAAGTGGCAAGGCTGGAAACATGTGCATAAGGAATCCGTGGCCTGGCATTTTCCAAACGGTCTATGGCCAGCCGGAGCGGTTCGTCCAGATCTACTACGAGAAGTATTGCCGAAATCCGAATAGCAAGGATTGGCATGACTGGCCCTACTTTGCAGGTGACGGAGCGCTCAAGGCGGCGGATGGCTACTTCAGAATCCTTGGAAGAGTCGACGACGTCATTAACGTTGCTGGCCACCGGCTGGGTACCAAAGAGCTGGAGTCTGCCGCCCTCACTGTTTCTGAGATAGCTGAAGCTGCGGCGGTTCCAGTAATGGATGAGGTGCGTGGCCGCGTTGTGGAGATGTATGTGGCGCTCAAACCGGGCCTTGAGCCGAGCAAGGAGATCTCTGACAAGGTTTCCAAGGCGATCGAGACCGAGATCGGCAAGATCGCGCGTCCTAAGAACGTCTGGATAGTCGCGGATATGCCCAAGACCAGGTCTGGAAAGATTATGCGACGGGTGATTGCAGGTATCTCCAATTTCTCTGAAGCCGGTGACCTCACAACCCTGGCGAATGCCGAGGTGGTGGAAGGGATCCGTCATCAGGTTCAGAGCGAAAAGCTGGCGAGAGGGGAGGTGCCACGCGAGTTGTCGCCGAAAGAGCTCGAAGAGCTCAGGACCTATGGCCGCGTCGACTAGGTGGATGCTTGACCCGAACTTTTCGGGCCCAGTCCACTTGGACCGCGGCTGAACTGAATTGATGCAACCAGCAGGCCATCTTTGAGGTGGCCTGCAAACGCTAGAAATGAAATGCGGGGTGCCATTTCTATGACGTGGCACTACATTGCAGGTGAGCTATCACTTCTGCTCGGGGAAATGCAGGAAGTTGCAAGGGACGAGATGGTCCTTTGTGAGATCTCGGAACTGCGCAAGAAGGTGGAGACCGCGCCTCTCGCTGCCCTTTCAGATGTGGCAGCCCAGTCTCTTTCGCTGGCAAATGAGATGTGCGGCGCTTCTCTCGCTCTAGGGGACAGCTGCGCTTTTACACGGCAACTGGTAGTTTGCCACGAGCTGTGGAGTTTTGCAGTTTCTGCGGGTCTTCTGACGGAGGATTGACCTTCAACCGCAGCGACATCCAGACACATGCGTAGCTCCTCTGGTTTGCTCGAGCCGAAGACGGAAACCGTCGCCAAGGTCGGGTTGTCCTGTGGCTCCAAGAAGGATCTTAAGCTCAAAGGTCCTTGCGTAAATTTCCGATAAGGCTCCTGTGACCGGAGATAGAAGGTTGCCAATATAATTATTTGATTAGCTAAGTAAGTTTTTCCAAAATGCAATCAAAACAGCCAAGCAACAAGAGACGAAAAGACGCGGTGATGGATCGCAAGGATGCTGTTCAAAGGTATCTGGAGCTTCGTCCGATCGTGCGAGCTCGGATGGCTGGAGCAGTTCCACCGGAACTTCGTCAAGAATTCGAATCCGTGACTCCGCATCAGCTGCGCGCGCTTCTCCTACTGCCTGAGGCAGGACTGAGCATGCACAAGCTGGCGCTTTCGCTAGAGATCATGGATGCCACGGCCAGTGTTCTTGCCGATCGGCTCGTGGCTCAAGGTCTTGCATCAAGGGTTCCAGACCCCTCGGATCGCCGAGTGGTGCGGCTTGTTGCCAGCGAACGAGGCAAGATCTTGGCCGACAGATTCCGTGAGACGCAGCTTCGTGCCGCTGAGGACCTGTTCGACAGCTTGAGCGATGACCAAGCGAGGGCCTTCCTGGACGTTATGGAGACCTTGGCTTCCACTGGGATCGGTGATCATGCGGTCGGAGAAGAATCATTCGGGTCTGGTCTTCACCCTAGCTAGGGCCAGGCCATTACAAATGTGGAGACGCAATGAGAGAATCGACTAGAGCTGAACCAGTGTCAGCCGAGCATGCTCGGCCATCTGGTTACAAGTGGGTGGCCCTGACAAACACCACAATTGGAATACTGATGGCGACGATCGACGCATCTATCGTGATGATTTCGCTTCCAGCGATCTTTCGTGGAATCGCCATAAACCCTCTTGCGCCCGGCAACACCAGCTACCTTCTCTGGATGCTCATGGGGTACATGGTGATAACCGCCGTGCTTGTGGTTTCCTTTGGCCGCATAGGGGACATGTTCGGTCGAGTGAAGATGTACAACCTCGGTTTCGCAATCTTCACAGTCGGCTCTCTGGCTGCCTCGCTTACATATTTTCATGGGCCGGGAGCGGCGCTTTACCTCATTGGGATGCGGATAGTTCAGGGCGTTGGCGGGGCAATGCTGATGGCCAACTCCACTGCAATACTCACGGATGCATTTCCAGAAAATGAGAGAGGGATGGCGCTAGGAATCAATTCAGTTGCAGGAATTGCTGGCTCTTTCATAGGTCTTGTGGCTGGCGGTCTTCTAGCGACTGTAGATTGGCATCTCATTTTCTATGTTTCAGTGCCGATTGGCCTTTTTGGGACGATATGGGCCTACCTGAAGTTAGAGGAGATTCAAAAAGGAGAAGGCGGCCATCTGGACATGGCGGGCAATATCTTGTTTGCTGTCGGTTTAGTTGCTGTCTTAGTGGGGATAACCTATGCTCTCCAACCATATGGCGGCTCTTCAATGGGCTGGCTGAGCCCTTTGGTTCTTGTGCTTTTGGTGGGAGGTGCCGCTACACTTGTTGCCTTCGTAGTCGTGGAGACCAAGGCAGATGAGCCCATGTTTGACATGCGGCTCTTTCGCATTCGGGCCTTTGCCGCAGGCAACATTGCAGGGCTTCTCGCTTCTATCGGTCGCGGTGGCCTGATGTTCATGCTCATAATCTGGCTCCAGGGAATCTGGCTTCCGCTGCACGGGTACAACTTTGTTGACACACCGCTTTGGGCGGGAATTTACATGCTTCCCTTGACCGTTGGCTTCCTAATCGCCGGGCCAGCCTCAGGGTACCTCTCTGATCGTTTCGGGGCGAGGCCATTTGCAACCGGCGGAATGATAGCCGCTGCCGTCACGTTCGGGTTGCTAATGCTTCTGCCGGTGAATTTCAGCTACCTCTGGTTTGCACTTTTGCTAATGGCCAACGGTCTCTCCATGGGGCTGTTTGCGGCCCCTAACACTGCGGGAATCATGAATGCAGTGCCTCCAAATCGGCGTGGAGTCGCTTCCGGAATGCGCTCAACATTTCAAAATGCTGGCATGACCCTGTCAATCGGCCTGTTCTTCAGCATCATGGTCATCGGCCTTTCAACGAGCATGCCAACTGCTCTGACACACGGTCTCACTGCGCAAGGGGTTCCCTCATCGGCGGCTGCCAAAATTGCCGACCTGCCGCCTGTGTCTGTTCTATTTGCCGCTTTTCTCGGCTACAACCCGATGAAGAGCCTGCTCGGGCCAGCGCTTTCCACGCTTTCACCTGCGCATCAGGCGGTTTTGACGGGCCACACTTTCTTTTCGAATTTGATTGCCGCTCCTTTTGACAGCGGGCTCAAGATCGTGTTCACTTTTGCCCTGATCATGTGTGTTGTCGCTGCGGGAGCGTCTTGGCTGCGCGGCTCTTTTGCGGCAGCCCGGCTCGCAGCTATCCCCGCTCCTGCGCCCTCTGAACTCAAAGTTTCCCCAAAGCCATCAGCCACTCAACCTGCACCTTCACTAACCCAAGGACCGGTCAGGCAAGTTGTGACCATATCAGCCTCTTTCGGAGCCGGTGGAGGAGAGATAGGCCCGGAAGTGGCTAGGAAGCTAGGGCTTCCACTCTTTGACAGGGCCATACCGTTAGAAGTCGCTCACCAGCTTGGGGTGTCACCGAACGACGCGATGTCCCATGACGAGCAGATCCAGGGCACCGTAGTTCGCACATTGATCAACCTCATTGGTGCGCCGGCCTCATTTGGCATCAGCGGAATCGAGACTAAGCCAGCGGAGGACGAAGACGCTTACCGAAATGCGACAGAGAAGGTTCTATGGGAGTTTGCGTCAAGCACCGGAGGCGTGGTACTGGGACGGGCTGGAGCAGCAGTTCTTGCCAGCTTCCCAGGAGCCGTGCATGTCCGCCTAGATGGGCCGGAGGATGCTCGAGTTCGTCTGGCTATGCAGCATATGGGCGTAGATGAAAAGACTGCGTGGGATCGTCTGAGGCAGATCGACCATGCCCGTGCTGCCTACTGGCGCCACCTGTATGGCGTCGATCCAACTGACCCCAAACTTTACACCTTGATCATCGATACAACGTCTGTGTCGTGGGAGACGGCTGTCGAGATCATTGTGTCTGCCGCCGAGGGTTCTGCGCTGAAAGCTTGATCCATATGCGCGACAGGCTGCCATATATGGCCGGGAGGGACAGCGCCAGCAGAAAACCGCAACGTTTTCTTGCGGCACCCCGATGCGGACCTGCTGAAGCGCAGGTTACCTGGGGTTTTTGGCGATACGGGAGCCCACTAATTCATGGATGAGAGGGTTGACCTCCTCCCCTCCCTTACGGAAGAGGATTCCCGGGTAGTCTAAGCCACTCGGGTGGTTCGCGCTTCGCTGGGCCCGTAACCGGGTGTCCCTCCACGCGCTGTGACCGCAAGTCCTGCGGCGA
>JAJZBG010000028.1 GCA_021799035.1 Actinomycetes bacterium
CAAGAGATCAGCTAGAGTAGGTTGGACCTGACCCAAGAAAGTGTAAGGCTGATCGCACCTGGTTGCTTGCGTGCCCCGAAGCCCCCAGTTATCGACCCGAGAAATCCATCTCCGCAATGGCGACCATGGTGGCCCCAATCCAGCTTGCAGCAATGTCCAATTGTCCATCAGTTTCGAGAAGTGACTGGAATTGCAGGTTCGGTAGGGGGCTGCCCGACCCACACGTATCTGAAAGTCCGGCAGGAATGCATCCAAGACAGCGCTTGCCACTTGGAAATAGCTACCCTATCGAGATTACTCACTCAGATGCGGCGAAGATCCTCGTCCAAGATGTTCGAGTCAGCCCCCAAGCGTGGGCTGCCCTACGACAAAGAGAGTACGCCCCCACATCCAGGAAAATCGCGTTCGGGAAGGTGAAGTCGTTCAAACCCCGAAATTATGAAAACCTGCTGAGCGATGTACAGAGTCAAGACAACCACTGTGCTTATCAGTACGCTAGCCTTCCGACTGACAACGAAGAAAAGTGTGCTGATCCATTCGTTGTGTAAATGTGTCTGCGTCTAGAAATGAAAAGGGCATGTCATCTTCTCCTGTAATTTCCATAAGCCGACTTACAAAGCGTTTTGGAGATCGAGTCGCAGTAAATTCGGTTGACCTGGAGGTGTCAGCGGGAACTGCTTTCGGTCTTTTAGGGCCAAACGGAGCGGGCAAAACCACTCTTATCAGGATGCTCGTTGGTTTAGCCAACCCATCCGAGGGAGAAATTAAGGTACTGGGCCACAGAATTCCCGACGAAAAGCTTCAAGCGCTTTCGATGGTTGGAGCGATCGTCGAGGAGCCACGATTTTACCCTTTCCTTACTGGCCGCGAGAATCTTGAGATCGTAGCGTCCCTCAGAAGCCGTAGCGCCATGTCGAACATTCCTGATGCCCTGGAGCGAGTTGGCTTGAGCGCGAGATCCGAGGATAAAGTCGGGGGATATTCACTGGGAATGCGCCAGCGCTTGGGAATCGCGCGCTGCCTTCTCGTAGATCCAATGCTGATGATCCTCGACGAGCCAATGAACGGCCTCGACCCACCGGGGATCTTAGAAATCCGTGAGCTGATCCGATCTCTATGTGAGGAAGGGAAAACAGTTCTTCTTTCGTCCCACCTTCTAGACGAAGTTGAAAAGACCTGCGACCAGGTGGCAATCCTATCAAAAGGTTCAATCCTTGCCTCCGGAAGCCTAGAGTCCATGTTGGCTGGATCCGGAGGAAGCGTTACCATCAGAACGGCCTCGCATGAACTTGCAATGAGCATCCTCAAAAAAAGCCAGCTCGTATCCAAGATAGAAGATCTTGGGAGGAGCTTGAAAATCTCCCCGATGTCTAGCGGCCAGGACGTCGACTACGACCGCTTCGTCGGATCGGTAGTTCGGCAGCTTGTAGAGCAAGGTGTCGATGTCTTTGAAATCTTCCAGGAGCGTGTTTCGCTCGAGAGTCGATTCTTCGACGTCACTTCGCTGACCGATGACGTCCCGGCAAATGCCCAAGTTTCCGATACCTGAATCGAGGACCAGATGTCCACAGTAGTGCTCAAGGAGACCTCTTCTGCCTCAAGCTCCGACTCGATCTTCTGGCAGATGCTTCGAGCAGAAAGCAAGAAGCTCACGAGGAGGAAAGGCGTTGTTGCCTTTACGACGATCCTAACAGTGGGGGTCGTCATCATCACTTTCGCAATACTCGAGATCTACCATCTCAGTGACCCGGCAAAGTACACGCCCATAGGCGGCACAAGCGGATTCACCAAATTGGTTTTGATGCTCAGCGAACTCACAATCATTCCGGCTTCGATCCTGGGATCAACAGCGGGGTCACAGGACATGGAAAGCGGCGTGGTCCGCGATATGATCGTCACTGGCCGGTCCAGGATGGCGCTCTTCCTACTTCGAACCGAGGCGCCCATTATTGTATGGATTGTTCCAGAGCTCGTCGCCTATTTGATAGGTTTAGCAGTGATTTTCGGTCTGTCAGGAGGCAATCCACTTCCACCTGCACACCTGATCATCGAAGGGGGCCTCTATTGCCTGGGCGTCAGCCTAGCCTTTTTGCTCACGGCATCGGGTTTCGCCAGCCTGTTTGGAACTCGTGGGCCAGCCATTGCCGTGATGATCGGATGGACTTTCGTAATCGAGTCCATACTTATCAATGTCACCGCACTGGGTCCGGTGCGTGATGCATTTCTCACAACCGCCATCTCGGGTCTTTCACCGTTTCCGGACCAGGCAAGACGATTAAAGGCGGCGGGAGTAACGCCGTCTCTGGCCGTTGATTACGCGACTATCATCGCATGGCCTCTGGTCATGAACATTGCTGGCTGGCTCAGATTCAGGCGCCTGGAGGCGTAAAGACTTACACGTTCTCACTCAGCCGAAAACGAGTCCATTTGAAGGCGCGAATTACATGAAATTCAATTTTGAGCCGAGCTGGATTGCTTTTCTCTGGGTTGATGCTGGAAATGGTCTCACTCCCTCGGTCGCGCTCTCTAACAAGTGGCAAAGAAGGACGTCTTCCACGCCGAGTTGCCATGGCAATTTACGGACTCGGGAGCTCAGCCAACGTCAATGACCGATGTCAATCTGCTTTGTCCGTATTTGGCTGGGTATCTCAACTCGGCTCTCCGCGCGATAGAGAAATGCAAGGGCGTCATAGCACTTTGCTGGTCCACGCACCCTCCATTGCTCTAACACGACACTCTCAGAACGAGCCTGCATGTCGATCTCATAGGTGTCCCGCCCGCAAAGGTGTCGGCCTGACCAGTTTGCAGTGCTTAGATCCACCACCACGTAGGGTCGTCCATCGGAGAAGTGGAGAACTGCAGTCCCATCGCTTTGGCGCAACACCTGCAACATCCTGTTGGCTGGACCGGCATATCCCTTATAGGACAGCTCACCCTCCTCGGTATACCAACCACACCCACCAGTCGTTTCAACCAAAGTGGCTCTGCCAATGAAACGGCCGGAGAGACCGGTGCGGCGGTCTTCAATCCAGCGAGTGAGTGTCCAGTCTCCCAAGAGAAATTCGTAGGTGTCGGCGATCTCCATCTGCCAAGATTCTAACAGTTGTCTTCGTGCCGAGAAATTGGTCCATCTCGAAGTCACTAACAAGCAGCCGTAATATAGCACCTAACAGCCAGACTCTTTGATGGATGGCACCAGGGGGCAGTGGTCATATTGATATGCCAGGCAAGATGGGAACTAGCAAATTTCTTTGGTCAATACCCTCAAGGCATGACTAGAAATTCCAGCACCTTTTGGTTTACACTTCGATATCGCAAGATTGTTCAAGCTGTTTCAGCTGATTGTCGAGACAAGGCACAAATTCAACATCGCTCTCTGGGCTCTTGTGCTAATTGCGTCATCCTGCGGCATATCTTCAGCGGGAGCCAAGGCCTCGCCACTCGCGGCTGGTACGGCAATCGTGCCGCCTCTGCCGCAATATAATGTCAAGACCGTACAGTCTTCGCTGGTGAAAGGGCCGGCGATTCTCAAAGCAAACGGGCTAGGAAATGCCGACTTCGGTCAAGCTCAAGCCATCGCCGTTTCCAATCTGGAGAACATACTCGGACCTCCGGCCAAAACAACCCCAACACCTTCGAACAACTGCACCATCGATGGCTACATTCGGTTTCGCGGAATAACTGCATTTTTCGATCACGCCCGCTTTGCAGGCTATTCCACCGGATCGCTCCTCGTAAAAAACGCAAATATCCTCAGTTCTAGGACAACAAAGGGTTTGAAGGTTGGAGATACCCTCAAGCAAGCGCATAAGATCTACGGCTCGGACTTCAGAACTTCGTACGCCAAAGGTGGAAGCTGGTTTGCCTTCACTACTCACGGAACCTTTACAGGACTGCTCACGCAGGAGGTCAACTCCTCAAATCCCCCCGCAACTATCGCGCTTATCAGCGCCGGAGTTGTTGGCTGTCCTGACTCGACTCCATGACCAGTTGGTGCGACAGTCTCCAAGCTGAGCTTCCCTACAACCGTGAATACCACGTACTCGCACCGCGGTGGGAAACGTGGATTGACCAGGTTGTCCAAGCAAACCCAACACAAACTGACATTTTGCTCTTGTCAATCATCGTGGTCCCAGAAGTAGCATGAGGTAATGACCGAGCCAGACGTTGGTTTAACCAGTGCTCAAGCTCAAACAATCCTGGCCGAGATCGGACCGAACGCTATCACACAACAGGTTGAAAGCTTGTGGCTGCGCTTGGGAAGGAGATTTTGGGCACCGGTTCCGTGGATGCTGGAACTGACTCTCGTTCTTGAGGCAGCTCTAGGAAAATGGCTCGAAGCCATAATCATCTTTGCCATCTTGCTTTTCAATGCCGCGCTCTCCTTTCGTCAAGAAACACATGCTAGATCTGCGCTCCAGCTGCTCCGTTCAAAGCTGCAAGTCAGCGCCAGGCTAAAGCGCGACGGTGCATGGCAGACGATCCCCGCTGAACAGGTCGTACCTGGCGACATCGTGCACGTGCGTGTCGGCGATTTCGTACCAGCAGATATTTCATTGATAGACGGCAGTGTCGAAGTAGACCAATCCGCACTGACCGGAGAGGCCTCCGCCGTCCAGAAACAAGCCGGCGACCTCTTGTATTCAGGCTCCACGGTGGCCCTGGGCGAAGCGACAGGAGAGGTCAAGGCCACTGGTGACAAGTCTTTCTTTGGTCGCACCGCTGAACTCGTACGTGAAGCAGGCGCCGAAGGTCGCCTGAATCGCATAGTGCTGCACATGGTAAGAGTGTTCATTGTTCTTGATCTGATCATTGCCGCAGCATGCACTGCGTGGCTGGCAGAGGGAGGCGCTTCGGCTCTGGAGATAATCTCACTTGCTGTGGTGCTCTTGCTAGCGTCAGTTCCCGTGGCGCTCCCGGCAGCATTTGCGCTATCAGGAGCATTGGCTGCTCAGCACCTGGCGAGCTTTGGAATACTGACATCTCGTCTTACCGCAGTGGAGGACGCAGCAGAGATGGACACCATTTGCATCGATAAAACTGGAACAATCACCGAGAATCGCTTGGCTGTCGCAGAGGTGACCACGTACGGGGCCACCAACGAAACGGAAGTGCTTCGATTGGCCGTCGAAGCATCAGACGAATCCACCCAGGATCCCATCGATCTTGCGATCATCGCAGCCGCCCGAAAATTTGGAGTTCCTGAGGGACGAGTCAGAGAGTCATTCACGCCATTCGACCCGAGTACCAAGCGCTCATCGGCAGTTGTGTTATCCGATGGTGTCCGAACTCGTGTTGCAAAAGGTGCGCCGCAAGTTATCGCCGCCATGGCCAACGAAACCGAGGGAAAAGAACTCGCGCGCCTCGCCCAGACCGGAGCACGGGTATTGGCTGTAGCAAACACAGACGAGGAAGGCATCTGGCACCAAGCAGGCCTTATAGCACTCGCTGACCCCGCGCGCCCCGACGCCGCCAAATCGATATCCGAGCTGAAAGATCTCGGTGTGCATATCATAATGGCAACCGGAGACAACCTCTTGACCGCTGAGGCAATCGCCGACCGAGTGGGAATCCAAGGACCATCCATACGCGCATCGGAGCTTACCGAATACGAAAACGTCCTTGGCTTAGCCGCAATCGCGGAACTTCTTCCAGAAGACAAGTACGAGATTGTGTTTCAGCTCCAAAGATCCGGTCACGTAGTAGGGATGACCGGAGACGGAGTCAACGATGCCCCTGCGCTGCGCCAAGCAGAGCTCGGTGTGGCTACGGCGGGCGCCACGGACGTCGCTAAATCAGCAGCGGGAGTGGTGCTCACAAGAGAAGGCTTGACGGATATCACCCGCTTAGTCCGTGAAAGCCGGAGACAGCACCAGCGTTCGGTAACGTACGCCCTAAATGTGGCAATCAAGAAAGTGCAGGTTCCTTTTCTCTTGGCGATTGGAGTATTCGCCTGGCACCAATTCATCTTCACCCCTCTGTTGATGACTCTCTTGCTCATGGGAAACGACGTGGCGAGCATGTCGATAATGACGGACCAAACGCCCTTCTCAAAAGGACCAGACAGATGGGATTTGCGCAGGTTCCTCACCGGAGCAGGAGTCCTGTCGGTTCCCCAACTCGGAATCGCAACATTGATAGTCTTTTCCGCCAAGTACGTCTGGCCGATGCTTGCACTGGCTCCGCTTCGAACTGTGACATTTTTGACGCTGGTGCTGAGTAGTCAGGCGAATATCTACCTCGTAAGGACTCCCAATCACCTCTGGACATCCAAGCCAGGGAACTTGCTGATACTTACAACCATCATCGACAGCTCTGCGGCAGTTGCGCTTACACTAACCGGAACTTTGATGAGTTCAATTTCACCGCTTGCAGCAGGAGCCGTATTTTGCGTCACCGCTCTAGGCACTCTCTTGACCGACTTGGTGAAGGTTCCTCTTTTCAGACGCCTTGGAATACACAGCACAGGATAACCATTCCCTACACACATCAGTGCGACGAAGAAGTCTCCACTGAAAAACCAGACAAGATCCGCAATCATCAAGAAGGTTGTTTAATGGTCACAGGACCCTGAAGGCCATGTTCGCGAGTCCTTCGGACGAAGTTGGCGAGACGATTGGCGACTGCTGGATCTGCCTTGACAATGTGCAAAGGTAGGAATGGAACGCGATGGATTTGATTGAAGGCTCTCCAATTTGGACACCACAACCACGACCCCCTAGAGACTCAGAGCTTGATCGCTTCATCGAATATATCAAAGAGCGCCGTGACATCGCGCTGACGGAATACATCGAGCTCTGGAATTACTCAGTCACGCAAATTGAGGAGTTTTGGGATATGTGCTGGAGATACTTCAAAATTATTGGAGACAGGCCTTCAGAACTCTCCGGCTCTGACGCTCCGATGGCACTAGAGAACCGCAAGCTCGTTCTGACGAACCACAAAATGCCAGGCTTTCGATTCTTCCCAGAATCACGGATCAATTTCGCAGAAAATGCGTTTCGCAGCTTTCAAGACCCTGCCTGCATCGTTGCAGTCTCAGAAACGCGGCCGGGAAACCGCATCATGCCCGCCTCAGAACTTTGGAGCCAAGTATCCAGGGTTGCTTCCGGACTTAGAGAGATTGGGGTGTCAAAAGGCGACCGGGTGGTTGGCTACCTTCCCAATATCGAAGAGGCGCTGATAGCGTTTCTAGCATCGGCATCTGTTGGTGCGATCTGGTCATGCTGCGCTCCCGATTTTGGGCCCAGTTCCGTTGTGGACCGCTTCTCGCAAATAGAGCCAAAGGTCCTCTTTGCGATCGATGGTTACATCTATTCCGGCAAGAAGCAAGACCGCAGAACTGTCGTGGAGGAGGTGGTATCGAAAATCCCCTCACTCGAGGCGGTAGTTCTAGTGGACTATGTCGGCGACTCGAACGCAACCACGATCCCTTCACGACTCCGGCGAGAGTGGGGAGAGTTCGGCAAAGAGGGTCAGCCGCTAACCTTTGAACGCGTGGAGTTTTCCGAACCGCTATGGATTCTCTATTCATCCGGAACCACCGGACTTCCCAAGGCAATAGTCCATAGCCATGGCGGAATCACCTTGGAACTGATCAAGGAAATGTCACTCCAACAGGATTTGCGCCCTGGCTCCCGCTTCTTCTGGTTCACTACGACAGGTTGGATGATGTGGAACTTTCTGGTTGGCGGACTCCTCGTCGGATCGGACATAGTCGTCTTCGACGGCAGTCCTGGACATCCTGACCTAAATCGGTTATGGAAGCTCGCAGAGGAGACTGGGATCACCGACTTTGGAACCTCGGCACCGTACATCGTCAACTGCACCAAGGCGGGGATCGAGCTGAAGAACCTCGACCTGTCAAGGCTGAAACTTGTGGGTTCGACTGGAGCCCCGCTTTCCCTGCAAGGCTTCGAATGGCTTCATAGTCAGCTCGACCCTAGAGTTCAAATAGTGTCGGCAAGCGGCGGCACCGACGTATGCACTGCCTTCTTAGTCTCTTCTCCTTTGAGCATCACCTACGCAGGCAAGTTATCTGCGCGCGCCCTTGGGACCGCAGTTGAGTCATTCTCGCCCAAAGGCAAGGCGCGCTTCGGACAGGTCGGTGAGCTGGTCATCACGAAGCCAATGCCTTCGATGCCGGTATTCTTGTGGGGCGATAGCGACGGATCTCGTTTACGCTCCTCCTACTTCGCCGGCTTCCCTGGAGTCTGGAGCCACGGTGACTGGATCCGGATCGACTCTGATGGAACTTCAGTCATCTATGGGCGCTCCGATTCGACACTGAATCGCGGTGGAGTCCGGATGGGCACGTCCGAATTCTATAGAGTGCTCGATACCTTCGACGAAGTAAGAGACTCTCTGATAGTAGATACTTCCGGATTAGGGAAGGAGGGCGAGATCATTGCGTTCTTGGTGATGAAAGCTGGAGCAAAACTCGACAGAGAGCTTCTAGGGCGTCTCAACGGAAAGGTTAGGCAAGAACTCTCTCCGAGGCACATTCCAAACAGATGGGTTTCTGTTCCCGAGATTCCCAGGACTCTAAACGGAAAGAAGCTGGAGATACCGGTTCGCAGGATACTGCTGGGTGAACCGCTTGAAAAGGCGGTTTCATTGGGAGCCGTGGGCAATCCCGAGGCACTGGAGTGGATAGCGGGGTTTGCAAAGACAATTGACGACCTAGGGGGCTAGCCCCAAAATGCTGTTGGATCGAAACAGAAGGCGAACGTCACACTGAGACAATTCCAATTTAGGCCCTCAGATCGATTGCAGCAACGGCTTCCTCGGCCGGCCGGAACGCACGCGCCCAACTTCTACTTGGAAAAGATGGAGCTGCCGAAGAGCACCGTCCTACCGGTTGACATGACGAACCCAGGCAATGCGCGCGTCGATCAATGAGCCTTTTCGGATCAGCGTGGCTCGTACTTCTAGAGATTTGACCTCTTTTTGAACATCAAAGCCAGACTGAGATTGGGTCTTCGCGAAAAGATGTCGTCCAAACATTTAAAGTTAACATTGACGTTGAGGTAAAGTTTAATTTGAAAGACTTGAGGACTTCTGCTCACTAATACGTCATTCAACACGGAGGAACTGGGTTGACAACTGGGGTGGCATCAGGACACCAGAAGAGCGTCTCAAACAAGAAACATGGCATCGAGTACAAGTGGATTGCCTTGTCGAATACGACGATTGCCGTCTTTCTGGCCACAATCAACTCATCGATAATGTTGATAGCATTGCCGGACATCTTTCGTGGAATCAACATGAATCCCCTTATACCGAGCAACACGAGCTACCTGCTTTGGCTTCTAATGGGATTCATGGTGGTGACTGCCGTGCTTGTGGTGAGCTTTGGACGAATTGGGGACATGTTCGGACGCGTAAAGGTCTTCAATCTCGGATTTGTAATCTTCACCGCCTTTTCAATCCTGCTGTCAGTTACCTGGATGAGCGGGACATCCGGAGCTCTATGGCTGATAGTTATGCGTGTGCTTCAAGGTGTCGGTGGAGCACTCTTGTTCGCAAATTCTTCTGCGATTCTCACTGATGCTTTTCCGCCGGACCAGCGTGGCCTTGCATTAGGAATCAATAACGTTGCTGCAATAGGAGGCGCCTTTGTTGGACTGATCCTTGGAGGCGTTCTAGGACCGCTCAACTGGCATCTTGTCTTCGTTGTTTCAGTGCCATTCGGACTGCTCGGCACGGTATGGTCATACTGGAAGCTTGAGGAGCGTGGATTGCGAACCCCTTCAAGAATCGACTGGTGGGGAAACGTTACTTTCGCCATCGGACTCATCGCGGTTCTAGTTGGAATCACCTATGGCATCATGCCATACGGCCATGACACCATGGGATGGACAAACCCTTATGTCTTGGGGGCGCTGGTCGGAGGCGTCCTAGTACTGATTGCCTTCGGCATCATCGAAACCAAAGTTGAAAATCCGATGTTCCACCTTTCGCTCTTCCGGATACGGGCATTTGCTGCTGGCAACCTGGCCAACTTGCTGGCATCCCTCGGGCGTGGCGGAATGATGTTCATCGTTATCATCTGGCTTCAAGGAATCTGGCTGCCGCTTCATGGATACAGCTTCTCCGCAACGCCTCTCTGGGCCGGCATCTACATGCTTCCCCTTACCTTCGGATTTCTGATTGCCGGCCCCGTATCGGGTCGCTTATCCGACAAATTTGGTTCCAGGATCTTTGCGACCACGGGAATGATCCTTGCAGCTCTAAGCTTCTTCCTGTTGACCTTGCTCCCGATCAATTTCTCCTACATCTGGTTTGCGCTTCTTCTCTTTCTCAATGGAGCAGCTATGGGAATGTTCTCGTCTCCGAACTGGGCTGGCATCATGAACAGCCTTCCGCCTGGTCGCCGTGGCGCTGGTGCAGGAATGGTCGCCACTTTTCAGAACTCAGCAATGGTTCTCTCGATAGGAGTCTTCTTCACCCTTATCATTACCGGCCTAGCGACCAACCTTCCAGCCGCAGTATTTGGTGGGCTGGTCCACCAGGGGGTTCCAGCTAGCGTTGCCGAACCCATCTCGAAGCTGCCTCCAACAGCCACTTTGTTCTCCGCTTTCTTGGGCTACAATCCGATGAAGACCCTCCTCGGGCCAGCCCTGGGTCATCTTCCCGCCGCCAAAGCCGCATACCTGACAGGGAAATCGTTTTTCCCGAACCTGATATCGTCGGCGTTCAGCAAAGGCCTAGATCAAGCCTTCTACTTCGCACTGGGAGCATCGCTTATCGCTGGAATAGCCTCTGTTCTGCGCGGAGGAAAGTACCACCACGTCGAGGCCCAGGATACAGTCCCTGAGGTACGCGAAACCAAGATGTCTGTCGCGGTGGAACCGAACGTCTGAAGCTCCAGTAGAGGTAAGCCAGAGCGTCTTGTCCAACCCTGCCAAGCCTTGGCACCATGGTCTGTTCCAGGTCTGGTTTGGCGATTTGAAAAAATGTATGCAATACTTTCGTCTAACGTAGCCAAGCTGCCACCGAGCAGCAGCTAAAGCCATCTCAGGAGGTCTTGCATGTCCGAGCAGGTTAACGCCAGCGATGAAGTGAAACAGCATGCGCTAAAGGCATACTTCGCCGGACTCAGTGCATTGGACCCGGAAATGATTTCAGCCGCGTTCACCGAAGACGGAGAGCTGGAAGACCCGGTTGGAACTGCAGTGCGAAAGGGACGAACAGAGATTGCCAAGTACTTCTCAAAAGGATTGTGCTCTGTTTCGCGACGGCTCGAGATCAATCCCATCGCCTTTCATCCAGCAGGTGACGCTATCGCGGTTCAGTGGCACATGATGGTCGAGTCGTTATCTGGCACCAAGGCTGAGGCCGACGGAATTGACGTAATGACAGTCACCAGCGACGGTCTTATAAGCCGCATTGAAGGCTACTGGAATCAAAGAGCCTTCTTGAAGGCTTTCGCTGGCTAGCCAGAAGGAGCCAAGTCAGCAGAGATACTGAACGGTCACAAAGCATTTGACTTGACTTGCGTATCCGCCCATTCGTTGTCGCAACAATGCTTTGACAGCTTCGCCTAATCAGACATAGACCCACGTTGCCTACAAATAGCTTTGCTATACGTTCTGCGACATTGTGAGCAAGGGATAGCTCGCACCGCTGCCAAGCAATGCACAGCCGACCTATTAGGCTCTTGGCAACAAATAGGTCATGGGGCCTCGAAGGCAAAGGAGTAACAGACATGGCTGGCGCTAAGGTTGCTTTTCTAATTCTCTCGAACGATCCGGCCCGAGTCCTGCCTGGACTCACCATGGCGCGCAGGCTGAAGGAGAATAGGGGCGCCGAAGTGCGCGTTCTTTTCTTTGCGCAAGGTGTCCGACTTGCAGCAAGCGGTGCCCTGGATGACGCGATGAAAGGACTCGTGGAGTCCGGCGTCTCTCCAAAATCCTGCAGCGCTCTTGTGGAGCAGTACGGGCTCAAGGAAGAATACTCGGTGCGCCCGATTGAGCTGCTTGCAGCTGGAGCGGAGGTCGAGTCCTTCGCGGCGGAAGGCTTCACGGTTCTCAGCTTCTAAAGATCTTGAACAGGTCAAGCTTCAAAGGGTCGGTCTTGCCCGCAAAGCTGTCCGCCAATTGTCAGATTCCTTCTTCCCTCAGTGTCTGCCACTCCGTGAGGGGACCTGCCTGATATGGGCCGAGCGAATCTCTTCCAACCAGGACTTCCCTATCAACCACCTGCTTCTCTGCGATCCTGTCCAGCAGCCAATCCGCAGCAACGTCGGTTCCGTTCATGCCTCTGAGACACTCCAGACCATCACTTCCGTGAAATGCATTCTCAAAGACCAGAAGCTCCTTCGGCCCTTTCAAGTTGTTCTGATAGAGAGATCTTGCTTCTGGAACGCTTGTGAGCGGATCGAACTCCCCTATGCAGACAAGCGCAGGGCAGTTGATCTCCATGGCAGGTGAAAGATCACTCACCCTGATGAACTCGTCAAGCTGATCTCCCTCTAGGCCCGTCATATAACTGAGCACTTTGTGAAATCGGGGTGGAGCAGAAAAGAGAAGGGGGCCGAGATTCCCAAAGCAAGCGTGCAACAGGGCAACCCCTTTGATCCGTGGCTCCGACGAGGCAAGTTCGAGAGCCCATCTTGTTCCCAAGCTGCTGCCGATGACCCAGGCTTCATCGCCTTTCCAGTACCCGTTGTCGTGAAGAAAGTCGAGTGCGGTATGCAGAGCTAAATTGTAGTTCTCCCTTGTCAACCGGATGCCATTAAGCACACGAGCCTCCCCCTGCCCGGGGCCATCCATCGCGAACACTTTGAATCCCCGGGAGAGAAACGGAGAGGCAAGGGGTCCGACGGAGGATGTCTCTTTCGTGCCGTCCATCCCCGGAATGTAGATCAGTAACGGGTCATCTTCGTTGCGGCTGTGCAACAAGGCGGGGAGCATCTGATTTTCGAACGGTATCTTCAACCGCAAGATACTGTGCGAAGCAAGGCCAATCACTGAATCCAGGCACTGCTGAGCCCTTTCCATCAGCAGCTTCTTGAGGGGAGTCTCGGAAAAAATATTGTGCTGAGCCTCTACGAAATTGCGCAAAGCGAGTTCGTAGAGCTTTATGGCTGTCTGACGATGACCTTCTGCTGCTGCGGTATCGGCCAAATCCTTCTGGCGTTTCCCTTGCACCCCCAAGATCTTCGGCAACATCGACTCAGATTTCGCAGCTTCAGGATACCTGCGCCTGCCGCTCTCGGCATTGACCGAGATTCCACTGGCCCTGATCAGCCAATCCTGAACCCATTGCTGCTCAAAGTCTCTCTGCATAACGACCCTCCTAAGATCTCTTCAATCACCCGTTGCTACCGCTGCTAGCAGTTGCAAGAGAGGTTCCATACTCCCCTGAAACTATCTTGAAAGACGTTCCAGTCCACTGGCCGATCCAGACGTCGTTCCCGTTGGTTCCGACGTGATTCGAAACGCTCATGTTGTATAAACCGAAGGATTCTGGAACGTTCTTGACTTTCGTCTCGAGGTAGTTCTTAAGCTGCGCAGCAGTAGCGTTCACGCCAAGAGATTTCAGAGCTCGCACCATTATGAGAAATGCATCGACAGGGAGTCCCCATCCTGTGTTAGGTTGAGCTCCCGCTGCTTTGACGACGGTATCGAACTGAGTCATGAATGAGCGCATATTCGACGGAAGAGACTGAGGAGAGAAGTACAAAGGTCCAAGCGGCATGTATAGATGCGCAGGGATTACAGATGCAAAGTTCTTCAGCGCCGTTTGAAGCGCGTTGCCTGACGTGGCAAAGGTTGGTATTCCCTCCATCCCGAGCGACTTCATCCCCCTCAACACAGTTCCAAACGGCGTGCCGGTGGTAGACACGAAGAGCGCCTGTGGCTTGGCAGCCTTGATCACAGATAGCTGCGCTGTGACGCTCACAGCATTTGGCTCATAGGTCTGGTGCGCGACCACCGTGATGCCAGAGGCCGTAGGGTTCTTGAGCCCAGCCTCCAGATCGTTATATCCTGCTAGACCACTCGCATCAGTGGTGTTGATGATTGCAATTCTCGTATATCCGCTCACCTTCATGAAATTCGCGATCGCGGCTTCAAGGTACGTCGTCGAGATGCCGGGAGCAAAGACATAGCTCCCCGGTGCGGGGTGAGCCACCGGAGAGAGGTCGTAGATTACCGGCCCATTCGAACCAGCGAGAGCATCAACGGCGTTATCAGCAGAGCTGATGCTGCCGTTGAGTAGGAACGGAACACCAGAAGACACTAAGGAGGTGGCTTCGGATACGGCAACTGACGGGGTACTCTGATTATCGAGTATGTCCAGCTTCACTGGATGGCCGTCAATGCCCCCCTGCGAATTGACATACGCCGCAAAAGCGGTCAGAGCCTGCTTAGCTGCACTTCCGAGAGTCGCCCCTGCTCCCGTGAGAGACAGGATTGCATGAACCGTATACGGCGAGGCAGGGGCAGAAGTGCTCGTAGTGGTTACAGCTTTGCTGGATGCACTTGCGTTGGAAGAGCTTCCACACGCGGCCATTAGGAGTGCACTGGTAACAAGCAAGGCCAGCAAACGAAAACGTCGCGCGCGGGGGCGCGACTGATCCATGCAAACAGACATAGAAACCCCCCGGTTTATCTGTTAGCAGTACCGCGCGATAGACACCACTCGCCTGTACCCCCGGCGACAATGGCACGGCACTTTGAATATGGTGTTCAGGTTCATTCGCCCAAATGAACTAACCGCTCCAGGCACCACCCGAGCGAATCAGCCTTTGCGAATTATAACTCCTGAAATAGCAGGAAGCTCGGCATCGCCAATCTTTTTGGGATGATCACAGATCAAGTCTTTAACTCCCCAAGATTCGATAAAGGGTGGACGGTGGGCCGAGACATGTGTAAATTTCTGACTTCTGGCGCTGTTTTAGCTGCGAGTGCATCTGTCTCCCTCCGAACTTCACAAGAACAATCGAGTGTCACCTCTGTCCTTCACGACCACATGATCGCCACTATCAGAAACCTAAGAACCAGTTAGGTCAGCTTCAGGCAAAAAGATTCAGGGCCCTGACGCGCTACGGTCCTCAAAGATCTAAGGCTTTACGAGCCGTCACCGACACGATTTGGTAGTGTTGAGCAAAAATTGAAGACTGCTAAAAGAGAGGGTAAGCAGCATGGGCAATGACGAGCACGTTTATTCCCCCATTCGGCGCATCGTGGCAGGGCACGACGAGTCAGGTAAGTCTGTCATAATCTCCGATGGTATGGCGACTAATTTCCGTCAGCACGGACCTCGGCGATCAACTCTGATTTGGGCAACCAAGGAGACACCTGTCGACTTTCTTGACCTTGAAGATGCTGGACAGTGGAATCTTGGCACACCTCCTCCTCCCGGAGGTACCCGCTTTTGCATCATAGAGAGCGCGCCGGGCGCCACCTATCCAGCAATGCACAGGACCGACACAATAGATTACGTGATCTGCCTCAAAGGAGAGATCGCAATGGACCTCGACGAAGGTTCGGTTGTCATGAAAGCTGGCGACGTCCTCATTCAACTTGGAACAAATCATGGCTGGCGCAACGAGACAGATGAGCCAGCTTTCGTTGCATTTGTCCTGGTTGATGGTACGCCCAAGTTCGACCCCAGGCTTCCCGCGCCACGGGTATGATTGCCACCTAAGGCAAAGAAGTCACGGGCATCATGCGTCAAATCTGCGCAGCGTTGCTCAAGTCCTGAACGAACTCACCTGCTGATGTCTATGAGAACCTTTCCAACGGCATGACTTTCAACTGCCTTGTGCGCTTCAGCAGTCTGTTCAAGTGAGAAATGATGAAGAGGAAGCCCCACCTCGTCGCCGACAGGAAGTGCGCCGTCCATGAGGGCTGCCTGGACATCGGCAACGGCCCGACTCTTAGCCTCTTGAGGCACCGTATACACCATGACGAACTGATATCTCAGGTTTTCGCCCATTGAAGGCCTGATTGGAATCGAGAGCGCATCCCCATCGCTAGCGTATATCGCCACGACGGAATCACGGCCGAGAATCGCCTGGTTCAAGGTGGCATTTGCCCTAGGTGCCACCTCCACCACAATATCCACGCCTTTTGTGGCGATCGAGCGGATCACCTTGGCCGGGTTCGCTTTCCTGTAGTTCACAACGTGATGAGCACCAGCCGCGATAGCGAGAAGCTCCTTTTCTCTAGAACTAACGGTTGTTATCACCGTAGCCCCAGCCCATCTAGCCAGCTGTATTGCCGCATGCCCTACAGCACCTGCACCTCCGGCAACCAAAACGCTGAATCCCTCGAGAGCACTCCGATGGAGCCCGTCGCGTGTTCTCTCATGCACCGTAAGGCACCGGTGAGCCGTCAGTGCTGGAATGCCTAAGCTGGCACCAAGATCCCAGCTCGCGAAATCAGGAAGCTGCACGGCCTGCACCTCTGGAATAGCTATCATCTCCTGAGCTGTACCGTCTGCACGCTGGTATGCCGATTCCCAAATCCATACCCTCTGGCCGATCCGAGAGGTATCCACCCCTTCGCCCACCGCGACCACTGTACCGGCTCCGTCTTGATTCGGGACCACTTCCTCGAACATGAGCGGCTCGCCCGGCCTGGCGCCCCTCCTTGATTTCCAGTCAGTCGGGTTCACCCCGGAGACGGCTATTCGAATCAGCACCTCTCCGGCTGACGGGACAGGCTCGGGCCTTTCTACCAGCTGAAGCACATCGGTTTCACCACTTTGACGGTACACGATTGCACGCATAATTCAACCCGCTTCCAAAAGCACGCAAGGAACTTGCAGGAGTCATCTATGTCTAACTCCGAAATCCCATCTTAGGCAACAGCCAGGCTCCGCGTCTTGAAAATTGAACGCGACTGCGTATGGCGCTCTGCCATGCAGCGAAGAATACAGTTCGCATGATCGGCAACAGGAGCTTGCGATTGACTCACCTGGTGAGAAGACATTTAACGTGTTTTCGAAAAATTCATGGATGAATTCAGACCTCAACCGTATACCCTGGGTGGTATGTGTACAGCCATTACGTGTAGCAGATGCAATCGTCCGACTTGGGTGGGATGTGGCGCCCATGTAGAGCAGGTCCTTGGCCACGTCCCTGAGGCCGAGCGCTGTCAATGCGACAGATCGAGCTCGAGAAGCAGGCCAAAGCGATGGTTCTCACGCTAACGCCCTCCAAAACATAGATAAGAATTGGCAGGATTCATCGGTCGGGCAATTCATCTTGACCGATGAATTCGTCTCAGGGGAAAGGTTCTGGTCGTCTAGCTCCGTGCCTGGTACTTGTTGTGTAAACCGAAACCAATGGCAGTTGCCAGTGCAGCTACAAGCATTAGGATCCCAGCAACCTCCAAGGCAATGCTCAGACCACTGTGAAATGCCTCGTACGCAGCATTGATGACCTTGAGCACAAGTGGACCATAGGCTTTTTCCACCTGTGCAATGTTTCCAGATCCTCCAGTTGGCATGCTTCCAGTCTCGACTGCAGCAATCACAATCGCGCGAAAATTCCCAGGAACGCCGAGTGCGACCAGCCGCTGGTTGAGGCCGTTAGTCAACTCGCCATTCAAAAGCGAGCCAAGAACCGAAACGCTCGCTATTACTCCCAAAGCTCGAGCTGTGTTTGTTGTCGCAGCAGCCATGCCGGAGTTCTCTGCAGGTATTACCCCGAGCGCGACCGACGTCACAGGGACGACCGTGATTCCAAAACCCAGACCTGCCAAAGCTAGGGCAGACGTTAGCAAAGGAACGTCGACGAGCGCACCTAGAGCAGAATCAGCCAGAAGAACTCCCGCGCCGGCTGCAATGGCACCAAGGGTCATGGGCACTCGAGGTCCGCTCTTGGCAACCCATCGCCCGGCGACGAGCGAGGCCGCAACCATTCCGAGAGTCATCGGGAGAAAGATCAGAGCTATCCGATATCCGGAGTACCCCTGGACAAGTTGAAGATAAAGGGCAGTAAAGAAAAAGACTGCAATGATTGTGAAATACACAGCAAATGCCGTAGCCAACGAAATTACGTAGCTGGGAATTCGAAGATAGCTGACATTTATGAGTGGATCGTCTGCCTTGAACTCCGCGACAACAAATGCTGCTGCCGCTAAAACGCCAATGATGAATAGGACAATCACCACAAACGAGCCGTATCCTCTGCTCTCACCTTCGATTACTGCCACGACAATTAGGGAAAGTGACAGCGCACCCGATACCGCCCCTTTGAGATCAAGTCCGGACGATGTCAGATCGAAACTTTCTGGCAGAACGGCAAAGGACATCGCGGCCACAACTACGCCAACAGCCCCATTGAACCAGAACAGCGCTCGAAATCCTCCCATCCCGATGAGGACTCCCCCAAAAACTGGCCCCATCGCAATTGCCAGCCCAGCAATGGCAGCCCAGACTCCAAGTGCCCTAGCTCTGACAGAATCGTCGGGATAGAGGTGCCGTATCATTGAGAGGGTTCCGGGCTCGGAGGCTGCAGCACCGAGCCCCATGATGGCACGACCTGCAACGAGCATGGCTGGGTTCACGGCCAGAGCCGAGATGATCGAACCAGCGACGAAAATTCCCATCCCGCCGACCAAGATCCTTTTTCTGCCAAAACGATCTCCCAACTTGCCAAAAGTGAGCATCAGGGCGGCAAAGACCAGCGCATACCCCCCAACAACCCATTGAAGCTGCGCAACTCCAGCGTGAAGGATCGACTGGATACTGGCGAGAGCCACTGCAACGATCGTGGTGTCCAAGAAGGTGAGGAACAGAACCAGGGTAAGGACAGCCAGCGAACGGCTTGGCCTTCGACTGACGGTCATCTGACTCCCATTTGAAGGCACTTTCTAATCGTTGGCTTGTCAGCCGGCCGTTGACGAGGCAGCACTCGAACATGCTGGAACGCTCTGACCTTCTAGAGCAAGCAGTGCACAGAAGCTGGAATCCCCGACAAGCCAAGAGCCGTTGACTCTAACTGCGGTTCCAGTTTGATTCTGCAGAGCCGGCTTGCCTCCCAGATCAATCGAATATGTCACGGTAGCGCTTGTCGGACTGTTGACAACTACTTTGCTGACTGTTGCCGACGACGTCTTTGAAATTGCCAAACCTGTCGCCTCGTTGATTATTTGTGAAAATTCTTGGCCGTTTTGCAGAAGCTTGATCTTGTCTGCAGCTGACGTGCTACCCGAAAAGAAGCTGGTCCAGGCCTGCTTCACGGCAGCTGTGTCAGAAGATGAGTTTGATGAGCTGCTTCCGCAGGCTGACAGGCCGAATGCCAGAGCAAGCAAGCCTGAGAGGCCTATGCTCGCAACTTTGGTAGACCTCATTTTCATAATCGCCACCCCTGGTGAAAGCTTTTCGAAAACTTCACTTGCATATTACAACTAATGTTCTATTGGCTAACAGCCTTTTTGAAATTTCATGCTGCGATTTTCCCTGCAGGAAGCCCGCCTTTCAATGCATCCGCTCACGGTACAGACCAGCAGTTCTCAACAAGGTGCTGCTCTGTAAGATTTGCTCCCCAAAGTTAAAAGTGCGGTGTGCCTCCAATCATGGTAGTTTGGAGCCGCCATATTTTTCCGCCTTTACGGCGCGAGACGATGGCATCTTGAGTCATGGCTTGGCAGCCGACCAGCAATCCCGGGCAAGCTGGCCTTGATTCAACCAATGCCATTCAGGGCGGGTGGCTTACATGCACTGAAGGTGTCTCGATTGGCAGCGCCATTGCCAGCCGGGAACACCTCACAGATGGAACGCGAGGTGATGGGCGATTGAAGACATCGGTGCCGGGAGTCTCTAACCCGCAGCCAAGATCCGTTCTCACACCCGCCCTTAAGTTGGTCTCAGTTCGCGGCATCAGGAGTTTCTCTCAAGCATTCCTCAACGTCGTCACCCCCCTCTACCTGCTCAGCCGTGGGATTTCTTCGGCGGAACTTGGAGTTTTTTTCACCCTGTCATTCTTGATCGGTGCGATCATGTCCATTCCGGTCGGAGTTTTCGCGGACCGCTGGGGAAGAAAGCCGTTTCTCGTAGCGTTCACCGTTCTCATGCTGCTCTGGGGGGCGATCTTCAGCTTCACCAGCTACCTGCCGGCCCTGGTCTCGATCAGCATCGTCTCTGGCATCGGCAGAGGTGGAGGAGGGATGGGCGGGGGCCAAGCAGGGCCGTTTGCTCCTGCAGAGTCGGCCTTCCTGGCCGACCTCTCTCCGGAAAGGGAGAGACGAAAGATATTCTCTATCAATGGTGTTGCCTCTTCCCTTCTCGCTGCCGCGGGAGCAGCGCTTGCAGGCCTCCCGGTACTGCTAAAGCGCTACCATCTGTTCCTGCTCAGTTCAAACGAGGGGCTCTTTGTGCTCACAATAGTCCTGGCCGTGGTATCGCTGCTGATTCTGTTTTCGGTAAAAGAGCCCCCGCGACGGCCCAAGGAGGAAAGAAAGGCAAAAATCCTAAGCAAGAAATCGACGCGGATTGTTGTCTACCAATCGTTTGTGGGCGCGTTCAACGCCTTCGGAATCAGCTTTGTCAATTCCCTTTTCGTAATATGGCTGCACCTTAGGTTTGGAGTTGGACAAGAATCTATCGGACCTGTTTTCACCGCTAGTTATCTCCTTTCCGCTGCAAGTGTTTGGGTTGCATCTGCGATGGCAGGAAAAATGGGATCGGTTCGCACGATCGTGGCGACCAGAGTTCTCGCCGCTCTTTTGATGGTGGCTACTGCGCTTTCGCCAGCATTTTGGGTTGCCATAGTATTTCAGATTTTGAGAACTGCAGCCACGATGATGGCGACGCCCGTGCGCCAATCATTCACGATGACTCTTTACCCTTCGGAGGAGAGAGCATCGGCATCGGGATTCACAGCAGTTGTCAGGCGCCTCTCTGGCGCCGCCAGCCCGCCGATTTCAGGTGGTCTTTTCGATGTCGGACAACTCGAGCTTCCCTTTTACCTGGGAGCAGGCTTTCAGATCCTGAGCGCGCTTCTCTATAACAAGCTCTTCGCGAGCCTCGAATCAGAAAGCGAAAAAGGTGCCGGGCGGAAAAAAGAAGTCATTGAGCCTGAAGCCTTGATGGATGACGACCCTACATGAGATAGGGTTTTGCAGCGCTCGACACGCTCCTGCCGACAAACCTGTTTACCTGCGTTGCGCGTAATCGAACCCCTCGAACAGCCCTTGTCCACAGCTCCTCGCCGAGGATCGCTAGCTGCGCAAAGAACCCAGAGACTGAGCCACTTCAAAAGAGCGTCTCAACAGACGCAGCGAAAGTTCCGGTGGCGGCATCCTCGTGGCTCCAGTGGACCTGATTATGTCGAGAGTGGTTCTCATGGCTGCAACCCCACACCTCGCTACGACTCCGGAAACGATTTCCAGGTCTTCGATTCCCGGTTCAGTGCTTGAAATCCTTCCCCTGACTATATCTGCGAGCCGCCTCTCCCATTCCAGATAGAGTCTCGCCACCCTCGCGGAAAGGCCGTCCGGCCAGAAGCCAGGAAGCGGCAACGGCATGAAGCCTCCCTTAGAGAACTCTTCGACGACTACGGCTTCCACCGAGTCCTTGAGAACTTCAAGAGAATTGCCTCCTGAAGCACTTTGCTCGAATCGCTGTGCTATTCGATCTAGCAAGCTGGCCAATCCTGGCAGCAACAGATCCTCTTTCGACTGAAAGTATCTGAAAAAAGTCCTTTCAGATACGTCTGCAGCCTCAGAAATCTGCTGGACAGTTGTGTGAGCATAACCCTGAGCCTCAAAGAGCTTTCTGGAAGCGTCAATTAGAGCCGCCCTCGTGTCGGCCTTCTTTCGCTCGCGTCTACCCAACTGTGCTGAAGCAGTCATCTCACAAGTGTACACCAACTAAAACTTTTCACTTGTCACCAGTGACAAGTGACATTACTGCCAGTTTGCTCAGAGCGAACTGGTACTCTACAGTAACATTATCGCTTCATAATGATATTGGAAATCGCCGATTGCCTGCGAGGAGCGTGCCTTGCAAGAAAAGAAGCCTCATGGCCTCGAACGAATTGGCCGGGCCTCAGCTCGGAGACCAGCTCTTGTAGTTGGAATCTGGCTACTTCTCCTGATTCTCACCGTGGTGTGTGACCGCGCCGTGGGAGGCACATACCAGGACAACGTCGACATATCTGGAACGCAGGCCTACAAAGGCCTCATGCTGCTAACCCAAAACTATAAACCCGCTTCGGGATACTCCGGCCTGGTCGTAATCCATTCTAAGACAGGGACTTTGCCCAATTACAGCGCGGCCATCGAGACCAGCTACGCCGAGCTGACCAAGCTTCCCGACGTCCTCTCCGTTGGATACCCCCTTGCGCCGAACTCAGGTGCCCTTTCGAAAGACCAGAAAACAGGGTACTTCAACATTCAGTTCTCAAAGATGCCCCTTGAGCTCGGGGTCAAGTACCTTACAAACCTGGACAAAGCTGCCAACCCCATGGTGAAGGCCGGCATACAGGTCGAATATGGAGGCGGGCTCGACCAGTTGACGAGGCCGATCCCGTCAGGCCACAGCTCTGAAGCGATCGGATTCCTAGTGGCGCTGATTGTCCTTCTGTTCAGCTTCGGCACCATAGCTGGGACTGCCCTTCCCCTACTGACTGCTGCAATCAGCGTGGGGATAGGCATGAGCATCCTGGGAATAGTAGCTGCGGTCATAACTTTCGGTACCGCCTCTCCGACACTTGCCGTGATGATAGGCCTCGGCGTTGGCATCGACTATGCGGTCTTTCTCACTACTAGATTCAGGCAGCAGATAAAAGACGGGGTCGACCCAATCACCGCTGCCGGCATAACGACCAGGTCAAGCGGCAAGGCTGTTCTCATAGCAGCAGCAAGCGTATCGGTTGCGCTTCTGGGACTCTACGCCTCAGGCATAACCTTCATTGGAAAGCTGGGCGTCGCTGCAATCTTCTCGGTTGCGGTCGCGGCCCTGGGAGCCATAACCCTCGTGCCAGCTGGCTTGGGGCTTCTAGGCACGCGGATAGACACGATTCGCGTGAGAAAGACAGTCGCTGAGTCCAGCGGCGAGTCAGACGGCTGGAACAGGTACGCACAGATGGTCAGAAAGCATCCATGGACCTTCTTGATCAGTGGCCTTGCAGTCATGGCGATATTGGCAATACCGCTGTTTTCGATACGGATTGGCCACGTAGCAGATGGCGCGGACCCTGTCAGCTTCACGGACAAGAGGGCATACGACCTCATATCAGCCGGCTTCGGAAAAGGAGCAAATGGGACATTCGAAATAGTGGTAGATCTGGCAGGATCCAAAGTTTCATCTGAGACCCTGGGCCAAACGATCTACGCAGACCTCGCAGGTACTCAAAATGTGGCAGAGGTGACCCCTCCGACGGTTACGCCAAACAACCGGCTCATGCTAGTCACAGTCGTGCCGGAAACCGGGCCCCAAAATGAAAAGACCGCTCAGCTTTTCGACACCTTAGTCAACACCACAGTGCCAAACGCGGTTGCCGGAACCGGAACAAAGGCATACGTTACTGGAGGAACTGCAGCCCAGATCCAGTTCGACCAGATCCTGGCTTCAAGGCTGCCAATCATCATAGCAGTCGTAGTCCTGACGGCTTTTCTGATTATCATGGCAAGTTTCCGGAGCCTCATTATTGCGATAAAAGCGGCCATTCTGAATATGGTTAGCATTGCCGCAGCATATGGGGTGATCGTGGCTGTGTTCCAATGGGGATGGGGACGAAGCATAATCGGCGTCAGCGAGAACGTTCCAATCGAGTCCTACGTGCCTATGATGATGTTCGCTATCGTGTTCGGCCTCTCTATGGACTACGAGATATTCCTCTTGTCCCGGGTGAAGGAGGTGTGGGAGAAGACGCGAGACAGCGGACATGCAGTCGCAGCCGGATTGGCCTCCACTGCCAGAGTCATCACCGCCGCGGCACTCATCATGGTCAGCGTTTTTGCCGCATTCGTAACTTCCAACCAGGTTGTAATAAAGATGATGGCAGTCGGCCTCGCGGCAAGCATCCTCATAGACGCCACGGTCGTACGGCTCCTGCTTGTTCCCTCAGCCATGAGCATCTTGGGAGACTCCAGCTGGTACATTCCGCGCTGGCTTGACAGGATCATCCCCCGCCTTGAGGCAGAAGGCTCTTCCACAGTCGCAGACAGCGCAAACCAGCGCTCCCACCTGTGAACGGCTCAGGTTCAGATCACGCCGGACCATCTGTTCCGCGGGAGATCGAGACATTGACTCCCCGCCTCGGGATTCGTAGCTAGCCTGCTGATGCGAGGAACCTCTATCTGCCTTGCAGGTCTCGGCGGGCAAAGGCGACAAGACCTAGTGCAGCGGCGGCGATGCCAATTGCCGTCATCCACAGATCGCTAGTCAGATTGGGCGGAACCGAGGGCGCAGCGGCCATTTGGTGAAAGAGCGAAGTGTCAAAAAGCCACTTGTTCATAGCACCAATGCCCCCTATGAACTCGATGAGAAGTGACCATGAAAGCAAGCTATATCCAACTGTCGCGGTAGCGCGAGGCCAGACGCCCATGGCAAGAGTCGCAGCTCCAAGAATGAAGATAGATGGCGGGACTATGTTCAGTCCTGCCTCAAGGAGGCTCACAAAGCTCACCTTCGTTGTTCCGACAGCCACTCCAAGCCAAGCTGTAACGCCGGAGAGCACTCCGAAGAAGACCAACACCACAACGGCGATCGAGAGCCTTCCGAACAGCCACCACGTACGGCCAACCGGACGCGAAAACAGCTGGTCAAGCCTCCCCTCAGCCTCTTCAGCCCGAGTGGCAGTCAGCTGACCTATAGCGACGAAGGTCAGCACCACGGCTGCCACAAGAAACGAGACTCCTAAGAACACCTCTATTCCTGTTCCCGACGCCCCAAGCCTTGAATAGATGCTGTACATTGACGACCGCGAAAGCGTCTCACCTGCTGCATATGAAATGTACCCGAGCAGGAATCCAGTTATTGCTACCGCTATCCCCCAGTTCACAAGCACAGGCCTGACTAGGCGAATTGCGAGCCCGAAATGACCCCCGAGCAATCGCAGACGGGCCCTGGCATGAGGGCGATCCTGAATAAGAGCGGCACCAACATCTCGATTCCCTGCAAGAACGACGGCAGCTGACCCCACTGCAAGGGTGAAGAGGAAAATTGCTACCAGTGGCAGAGCGTCTGAATAGGTCAACGGCTTTAGCTCTTCAACCCATCCAAGCGGTGAGACCCACACCAGCCAGTGCACTCCCGTCCCGGAATCAGCTATCATTCGAAGGGCATAACTTGCCCCCAAAACCCAGCCTGCATAAGTCGCAGCCTGTCGGCGCGTCGCACCGAGCTGGCTTGTGAGAGCTCCCACAGCCATGAACATCAATGCCGTGGCTACAAGGGCAAGCGCAAAAAACAGTGCCGGCCTCAGCGCTACACCGAACTGCTGGGCTCGCCCTGAACCCGCAGTTATTGCCGCAGTGAGGAGCCAAGCGGCGAACACCCCGCCCAATAGGCCTGACAGCGCTTGAAAGGTTGCTCGCATCTGAGTAGTGCGGCCGGTCAACATCAACTCCCATCGGCCAGAGTCCTCCTCGCCACGCAATGCCTTTGTGCTGGCCGTAATCCCCCAAACTGCCCCGATGATCGCAGTAGTCAGCCAAATATGAAAAGCGGTGTACCCAGCCACGGTATCCAGTTTCAGACCCGGCCCAAAAAGGGCGCTAGTCGAAACGTTCGCTCCAAAGGCTGACGCCAGACTTGCCCGCTCCGCCTGGGTCTTGTAGACGCTTGAGTAGGAAAACGCTGAGGAAGCGACGAAAACGCCGAAGACGACTCCCCACAGCACTCCCGAGGGAAGCACCGACCGAATGGTCCGGCGAGCCACAAGCCAATCTTTGGAAACTCGTGAAGCCTCACCAACATTCAAATCTTCAGCCATCTGCACCAGCACCAGTTTCATCTGATTGGCCTCCCTCGCCATAGAGGGAGAGGAACAGCTCCTCTAGGGAGGGTTCACGGCTTGTGAGCCTGTTCACCTCATATCGGGAGAGAACCTCTAGCAGAGGCTTGACTGGGCCAGATAGCTGAAGACTGACGTTCTGGCCACCAGATTTCACGACACTCACCCCTGGAGCGCTCGAAAGATCGGGCACTTCCCCCGCAAAGCTGATCTCCAGCTGAAGAGCCGAAAAATGCCGCATGTGTTCCAGGGTGCCTATCTCGATCAGGCGGCCTTCTCGCAGTATGCCGACTCTGTCACACAGAGCTTCGACCTCGCTGAGTATATGTGAAGAGAGAAAGATAGTCTGGCCACGCTCACGCGCCTCGTCGACACAGTCGCGAAACTCATGCTCCATTATCGGGTCAAGGCCGCTAGTGGGCTCATCGAGAATCATGACATCCGGCCTGGACATCAAAGCCGAGATAAGGATCACCTTTTGACGATTTCCCCTCGAATATGTACGGATCTTCCTGGTGACGTCCAGATCGAACCGCTTGACTAGCTGATTCCGATAATTCTCGTCAATCTTGCCATGGACTCGACCGAGAAGATGCAGTGTCTCCTCGCCTGTCAGCGAGGGCCACAACCCAGCTTCCCCTGGCACGTAAGTAATCCTCTTATGGACATCTACGGCCCTTTTTTGGCAATCCAGACCGAATATCTCTGCCATTCCAGCACTAGGCCTGATCAGGCCTAGAAGCAACCGAATTGTCGTGGTCTTGCCAGCCCCATTTGGCCCGAGAAACCCGAAAACCTCCCCCTGAGGGATCTCAAGCGACAGATCACTCAACGCCCTGACCGAGCCGTAGTACTTCGACAAGCCCTCTGTACGGATGGCTGGGTCGACCATGTCAACCTCCGTCGACAGTTGAAAATTCAGGGTCCAAGAGACCTACGACAATCGTGCCACCTAAATGCACCTGCCACAACTGTATTTTCACCATCCAGGTTCCATGCGAGCCAACAAATTTCCGCAGAAAAGAAGCCCACAGCGCCGCACGAGCATGCCAAAAAGATAGCTCCACCCGGCAACCATTGCCTATATCTCAGTTAGTGGATCTTTTAAGTCAGCCTTACCACAGGGAACGCCATGCGCGCGAAAACGGGGAGGATAGCACTATGCCACCTCCCCGTCACCGAACCTATCTGAAACCTGCCAAATGCGGAAGATCTCAAGACCTTCCGCGCATGCTGGTCAACCCATCCAGCGCCGCAACCACTCGAGTGCGCGTTCCCACGCTTGCACGGCAGCTTCGGGATGGTACCGGTCAGGATTGTCATCATTGTGGAACGCATGCTGAGCACCGGGATAGACGATTTTTTCGAATACCTTTCCGCTCTTATTCATCGCATCCACGATTTCGTCGATGCCTGCGTTGATCCTGTCATCGAGTCCTCCATATATCCCCAGTACACTCGCCTGTATATTCGGGACATCTTCCAGTGGGGGATTCGGGCCATAGAATGGGACCGCAGCCTTGATTCTGGAATCCTTGGTGATCAGTCTCCACGCCATCCCACCGCCGAAACAAAACCCGATGACACCAATGCGCTCCGGCTGTACCGAATCGTCGGCAGCAAGCATCGAGACTGCCGCTATGAGATCTTCCACCAGCTCGTCGCGACCAATCGTCCCCAGAGCAGACGTAGCCTCTGCTGGCTCTGAAAAAGCGCCGGTTCCCCCTCGCCGCGACAACAGGTCGGGAGCCACGGCCACGAATCCCTCGCGCGCCAGTCGCCTCGCCACATCTTCAACATATGGAACCAAGCCCTTGTTCTCATGAATTACCACCACGCCGGGAAGGCCTTTGCCCTCCTTTGGCTTGGCCATGTAGGTCAGCACATCAGCGTCCTTGCCTTTGGCAACTGGCCTTGTTGTCACAATCTGCGAATCGGCCGCGTCCACCTGGGCACTCGCCTTGGGGCTCTGGGTGGATAACACCGCCGGATCGGCTTGGTACGCCAGGTTTCCGCTAGTAGCATCGTCGAACACTCTTAGCCTGCGGTCTCTCTCCTCCTGAGAGATATAGCCGAGATCGGCTTCCTCAAGAATTTCATCTCGAAGGTAGTCCTTCAATTCCATAGCTTCAACTCCTTGTAGTACTTGACAAGTTAACTGCTGTCACTCAGCACTCCACGCAATAGGTGCGCTGCAACGCTCTGCGGCGTCGGCGCCCGGCAATGAGGTATCCCACTCATTGGCAATGAAGCGTCGAGCCGTAATGCCGTCAGACTCTTGCGATGCGAGCCAGACCACCGGGGGTCCCATCACAACCGGCTTTATCAAAGCAGATCGCTCTGCACCCGGAACAAGCGGCGTATCCGCCGCACCGCCCGGAACAAGCACATTCACTGTAACGCCGCTCCCCTTGAGATCTCCTGCCATGATCGCTGCCAAGGCTTCGTGTGCTGCCTTTGAGGGCCCGTAGGGACAGTTGCCGGCACGGATCATCGTAGAAAGGCTTGTGGTGACGCTAATTATCCTACCCCACCCTTGCTCCAGCATTCTCGGCACAGCTGCATGGGCAAGGCGAAATGGACCAAGAGCATTCACGTCCAAAAAACGCCTGACCACTTCAGGATCAAGTTCCCAAGATTTGATGGGATTAGTGTGGTAATCAGCCCGAATCGAGGACATCCCGATTCCCGCGTTGCAGACCACAACGTCGACATGGCCAAATCTGTCTGCGCACAGATCAACCGCTTGGCCCATTTCGATCGAACTGGTCACGTCTGCCTGCATAGGCACTACGTTGCCTCCAACCAAAGAAGCAAGGGACTCCACGGCATTCGCGTTCTGGTCGACAGCGATAACCGACGCACCAGCCATTGCAAGAGCTGTGGCCATTACCTCACCCAAGCCACTGCCAGCGCCTGTGACTATAGCTGCTTTCCCCGACAGAGACATCTCCACTGAACTCATGAAATCACATCCCCGCCTACGAGCTGGGTAATCATCTATCTTCCCCCTACCTAAGGACGACATCTTCCACAGCCGCGCAAATAGCGCGTCATGCCGTCAACAATGCACTGCAAACTTCCGAGAATTTCACCGAGAATTGGAGAGGCCGGCCCTCGAAACTCGCCATCCGCTCCCACCCCAATGTCCTCCGCGCCTCTTCGCAAGCGCGCCTTAACCGGACTAGGAGCGTGAACCAGAAGCCCCTATCAGGTTTTATGCATCTCGAAATCGGGCCAGCGCAAACCCCTAGCGTCCAGAGGGCTTTTCCGATAAGCCAAACCCTCATGCTCCCTGGTGCGGCACATCTCAGGTTACTTTGCCAGGCTTGTCATAACAAGTGGAAAATCTGCTCTAGCCGTAGTCAAGCTCCGGCTAGTGCAGTCAATGCTCCCTGTTCCTATCAAGATATTTGCACCAAGAAGTGTCGCATCAACCTATGTACTTGTTCGTCCAAATGCCGCCTTCTTTGATATTTACGTTCTCGCCTGGCTTGATCAAGCCTGACTTTTGGGCAAGTATCAGGGCATCGTTCCATGATTGCGCTGTCATCTTCATGCTCGGCGTCCACTTGATCCCCCCAAGGGAAGCCTTGATCACTGAAGCCGAAAGCTTCGGGAAGCTAGCATTCATAGCAGCGACCCCTGCAGGAGTCCTGCTTGACAGCTGCCCCAAGGCTTTGGAAATCGCGCTCACTACATCTTTGACGATCGTCGGATGCGCCTGAGCGTAGCTCTGGGTCGTGACAATCAGATCAAATATCTCGTTGCCGGCATGCGGCAGCTCGGATGCTGTTGCAAGGACGCTTCCGTAACCTCCGGCCACTGCGACGCTGCTGTTAGGCGGGCTAGCAATGAACTCCTGAATCTGGCCATGCTGGAGCGCTGACAAAAGGGCGCTAACGCTGCTGATCGATTCTTCCTTGATCGATGACGGCGAGACTCCAGCTTGGCTCTCAAAATCGGACATGGCGGACTTGTCAGTGGAGCTCACAGTGCCATCAACCGAACCTGCGAGCCCTTTGATCCTGGTTGCCAGAGGTTGGCTTGGTGACAACCCGTGCGACTTTATCCACGAATTCGAAACGACAAGCTGAACGGTATCCCCAACATTAATCCCACCGACAACAAGAAGCGGCACACCATGCGCTGCGGCCAGCAAGACAGATGAAGCGCTCACGATGGCAAACTGCACACTTCCATGCTGCAGCGCAGCATTGGTAACAGAACTCCCACCGAGCAGCACAGATTGAACGTTGACTCCCGCCTGCTTGAAGTAACCCAACTGGTTTGTCACGTCGCCAAGAACTGTTTCTTCAACGTCAATGGGCTTCGCGATCTTGATAGTTGGAAGCGACGCAGCTGACGTAGTCGTTGCAGCTGCAGTTGTCTTGGTTGAACTGGCGCTCGATGATGACCCGCAGGCAGCTAAGACCACGGCGCCTATCGACGCAACCATAGCCAAGCGGGCCATGCCGGATCTACGGCTCCACCAGACCTTCTTTACACTCATAAATCCCCCTCGATACTTGACTGGCCCTACAACGAGCCAGGGCTATTCAATTCATTTGCATGTCTCCAACTAGGTGCAAGTAGGAAAAGATAAAAGATGCATTGCAGAAATTTCCACAAATTGGTAAAGCCAAAGCCCGGTTTGAATTCAGATCCAAAGGGCCTCTAGATAACCGCCGTAGCAAGCGTGTGACATATGTTACACCAATTTTCCTGATATTCCTTGACGCCTAAAAAAATTGTCAGATATAGTTGCCGTCACACATCGCAATAATACGGGCACTCCCTGCCGCATTTTCAACGATTCAGCATCACGCATCGCATTAACTGCGTCAGAGAAGCAATATGAGGGGGTCAAGAACATGATCAGATGGCCTGATGGCAAATCCTTGGCATTTGGATTGATGATACCCTGGGAGGTATGGCCTACTGACCTGGGAACACCGAAATCCAACCAGAGAAGCTCCCAGCACCCGGTAGATCCCAGCGCTGTATACGCCAGGGACATGTGGGCAGTATGGGACCACGAATATGCCGAAACCCAGGGCCTTAGAAGGCTTTTGGATATGTTCTCCGATTACAACGTTCATGCAACTTTTGTAGCCAATGGGAAACGTGTCGAGATGAACCCCGAACTTGCCAAAGAAGCTGCGGCTGCCGGCCATGACATGGGAAGCGAGAACTACGAGCATGTCTACCCAATCATGATGACCCTAGACGAAGAGAGGGCGTCATTGGAAGCATGCGTATCAGCCTTCAAATCTGTCATTGGCGCACCTCCGACTGGTTACATCTCTCCCGGACACAGGCCAACTCCAAACACCTTCCCGCTCATCTTTGAACTCGGTTATTCCTGGATGTCGGACTACCAGGCCGATGACGTTCCCTTCATTCTCAAAGAGGGTGACCGCGACCTCGTCTGCATGCCTTATGCGCATGTGAGCGATTACCAGACCTATGCCACCAATGGCAGGACGCCACGCGAAATGCTCGAAATGGCTATAGATGAGTTCGATGTCCTCAGAAAAGAAGGGTTGAGGGGAAACCCCAAGATGATGGGCTTCGCCATACATCCGTTCCTTTGCCATGGCTTCAGAACAAGGCCCATTGAGCTCCTGTTGGAGCACGTTCTCGCCTGCCCCGATGTCTGGGTTGCAACACGAAGCGAGATGGCATCATGGGTGCGCCAAAATTCCAATGACTTCACGAAAGTCTCCATGGATGCCCTAGTCAAGATGTTTCCGGTGACGTGATGGCAGAAAGGCGAAACGATAACCACACGCTTGATGCTCTTAGGTTCAACGGCGCTCCTGTGATC
>JAJZBG010000029.1 GCA_021799035.1 Actinomycetes bacterium
CTCGCAACTCTATTCATTCCCATATCAAACGGAATTAGGTGGATAGCTCAAGAGATCCAGCCTTCACCGGGAGGAACAGCAGTAATCATGGGTCCCGGACAACATGGTCTCGGCTGCGTGGTGGCGGCAAAGGAAAGCGGATACCGGAGCATCATCGTTTCAGGCTTGTCACACGATGGTGCAAGACTTGAGATTGCCAGCAAACTTGGGGCTACACATACTCTGGCATCGGATCGCCAGGACTTGATATCGGAGGTCATGGAGATCACTGATGGTTCTGGGGCCGATGTGGTAGTCGACCTGGTTCCTGGAAGCTTGAAGCCCCTCATGGACGCGGTGAGTCTTATAAAGACGGGAGGCGATGTGATCATTGCAGCTCCCAAAAACGAAGGCGGTGAGGTAAGCTATTTGGCGAACCAGTTACTTGGGAGGTCAGCGACCTTACGTGGCGTGCGTGGCCATGATCGAAGGTCAGTTGAGCCCGCGCTGAAGCTAATTGCGTCAGGAAGGTATCCCTTGGAAGCCATGTGCACCAATGTATTTGGCCTGGACGAGGTGGACACTGCGCTGAGAACTTCCAATGGCGGCCAAAATGGGTCGATCCACGTGGTCGTCAAACCCCAGGCCTAAGGTGGACGCGCCGCAGCAAGACAGGGTTTGGGTGGGGGACTTCTGTCTCCGCAAATTGCGAAGGAGTACAAATGCATAAGCTCTAGGAGCGTCAGGGTAGCTTGTAGCGGCGGTTCCCGGAGGTCGCATCCATGAGAATGCAACAGGTGTAATCGGGGACCTCTTCATTCAGTTAGAAACAGCCCTTCGCAAAAGGCACTCACACTGAATTCTCGAGGCACATTATGCGAGCAGGAAATTTGGAAATTCATCCGACAGCCGCCCTTATGGCATGCTTGAAATACGCCCAGTACGGCGGAATGTCCGCCAGCCAAGAATTTGCTCAAATTCTTCGTAGTTTCGAGAAGGTGCATGTCTCGCTTTTGCAGAAAGCACTTTAATTCAACTCCAGCTTTGTGACATAAGATTTCGTGCAGAGAAAGAAGATCGTGGTAGGCAATACTCGCAGTTCGGTGACCCGAGACAACAATGTCCTTTCTATTACAGCGCTTGTCTACTCGGTATCCATGGGGATTCAAGCGGTTCTCTTGCCCCTTCTGGCACTCGCAGCCGGCTACTCGAAGCCAGACATCGGAATACTCACGGCACTGTCAGCTGTGACCCAGCTGGTGTCCAGAATGTCATCAGCAAGTGCGATGAGACGTATAAGCGACAAAGTGCTGGTTTCATGTGCATGCCTGGCAATGGCGTTATCTGGCTTGCTAGTAGCTTGGTCTGCATACGTTCTTGTGTTCGTCGCCGCCGAACTCATCCAAGGGCTTGCACGAGGAACCTTTTGGACAGCAGCAACGACACATGTCGTCAGGCAGGACGGGCCATCCGTGGGTCGGATGGCTGCAGTAAACTTCTTTTCCAGTTTCGGTCTGCTTTCGGGTCCTATACTCGCTGGCTATCTTGCCCGATTCTCTCTCTCAACCGCGCTGTTCATAGCAGGAGGTATCGCAATCATCGCGTCAATTCCTGCAATGGCTCTGGCAAAAGAAGCTCCGTTCACGAAAGAAGGCAGGCGGGTCAAGCGAGAGATCTGGAATCAGCACGAGGTGCAGATAGGATCTTGGGCTGGACTCACTGCAGGATCCTGGCGAGGAATTCTGAACTCGTACGTCCCGGTCGTACTAAAGTCGGTCGGCGATAGCTATTTCCTGGTAGGCGTGCTCGTAGCAGTTGCCAACGCTGCAAGCATCGCTGGCGCTGGAATAATGGGCATGCTAAACCGATTCGCCCCAATACGGGTGTTTGCGATTGGAGTTCTCACTGCAGCTGCGGGGACCGCACTGGTCGGCTTGACAGCCAGGTCTGTTTCGGTGACGGTTGCGCTTCTTGCAATCGGAGGCATCGGAGCCGGGCTGTTGCAAACCCTGGGTCCTGTAATGGCTGCTAATGGCGTTTCCCCGCAATTAAAGGGAGATGCTGTTGCGATAGCCGGAAGCTTTCGAGCAGGCGCACTGCTTGTCGCTCCTTTTTTCACGGCGCTGCTGCTTGGCCCAATCGGCATGACTGGAGCGCTCATCATAGTCGGTGGCGTCCTTGGCCTGCCTGTCTTCGCTGCAAGAGGGGTGTTTCAACGCAGCCCCAGCGCCTCCAGTGCCGAGACCTGACTTCGAGCTGAAAAAAGGCTTTGAAAAGACCTAGTCGGCGAACCCGTAGCGCCGAAGCTTTGCCTGATAGAACTTCCATCCGGCATCCGGGCTGAATTTGCTCTTTAGCGGTACCAACGCCTGGTCCTCTGGCGGGATCGGCTTGGCCCGCTGACCGGTTTTAGCGATCTCCAAGGCTACCTGGGCGAGCGTATTAACGTTCAATGCGCTCAGTAGAGCTGACTCAAGTGAATCTCCCACAACTGTAATGCCATGGCCTTTGAGTACGCAGGCGCGGTGATTGCCCATAGTTGCCAGCATCTCCTCCGCAATCTCCTTCGTAGATATCAAGATTGAACGGGGGAAGATCGGGATGCCCTCCGATGCAATTTGATTGGCAGGAATATTGAAAGAGCCGAAGCAGGGGACCAAGTCCAGATTTGCTAACGTGGCCGCCAAGACGGCGGGTGGATGCGCGTGTATCACTACCTTGGCATCTTCTCTTTTGCGCAGAGTCTCGCCGTGCAGTGGAAGCTCGACCGGGCCTGAATATCCCCGGCTGTTCTCGGCCCTCTCTCCGGAAAAATCGAACAGACAGATCTCTTCAGGGGTGGTGAAGAACAAACCAGCGTCCTCCTTTCCACGGCCCCTTATCAGCATGAGGTTTTCATCGATCCTCATCGAAATGTGGCCGAGCGTGCCATGAACGAGACCTTCCATTGCCATGATCCTGCATGCTGTTGCAATGCGTTGCCTTTGTATGAAATAGCTCAACTCTTCAGTGTCTGAACTCACTTCACGTGCCTTTCTGAGGTAAAGCAAAAGATGACCGATTCTCAATAGTTATTGGCTATCACTAGCTCGTTACCACTTGTCAAACCCGGCTCGACGAAGCTTGGCTAAGTAATAGCGCCAACTCCCCAAGTCGTTGAAACTTGCCCCGAGGTCGGGTAGCAAGTCAAGATCCTCTTGTGGTATCGAAGTCGTCTTGCCACCAGCTTGAGCCACTTCCAGGGTGATTTTCGCAACAATATTCAAGTTCAGCGCTCGAACCAACGCCTGCTCGACGCTGTCGCCTACGACGGTTATGCCATGACCTTTGAGAACGCATGCTTTGTGCTCGCCCAATGAATCGAGCATGTCGTGCGCAAGCTCCGGATTCGAAATGAGAACTGACCGGGGAAACAGAGGAATCCCGTCAGCAGCAAGCTGGGCTGCGGGAATATTGAATGCTCCGAAGCAGGGGAGAAGCTCGAGCTCAGAGAGCGCTGCAACGAGAACAGCAGGCGGATGTGCGTGGAGAACAGCATTGACTTCTGGCCGCTTCCTTAGTGTCTCACCATGGAGAGCTAGCTCTACCGGTCTTGTAAACCCGCGATCAGACTCCATGGGATTGCCGGAGAAGTCAAATAAGCAAATCTCCTCCGGGGTGGCAAAGAATAATCCGGCATCTTGAGGCCCACGGCTGCGAATGAGCATGAGATTGTCACCCACACGCATCGATATGTGGCCAAGTGTCGCCTCAACGATTCCCTCCATGGCCATTATTCGGCAGGCCAGGGCGATCTTCTCGCGTTCGGCCCAGAAATCCAGCTGTGCGGCTTGAGAGCTCATCTGATTTACTCCTCCTGATTGAATTTTGACCTATTCAAGTGATTGCAGTATCTCGTTAGCCTTTGCAAATGCTGAATTTGCCGCAGGAACACCCGCATAAACCCCACATTGCATCAATACCTCCATGATCTCTTCGCGCGTGAGCCCATTGCGCAATGCAGCAGGAATGTGAAAGGATAGCTCGTTCGTATGTCCAAGGGCCACGAGAATAGCCAAGGTCACCATGCTTTTCGAGCGCCGATCAAGGCCTGGCCTGGTCCAGATTTCTCCCCATGCGTAACGCGAGATGAAATCTTGGAAAGGGGCCGTGAACTCAGTTTTTCTTGAATTTGCCTCTGCTACATACCGGCTGCCAAGCACCTCCGTTCGCACTTTCATGCCTCGAGTCTTTGGCGAACCGACCAGATGGGCCATGACGGCATCTATGAAAAGATCTGGCTGCTCCAAATTGGCTAGATGAGAAGCCTCAGGTATCACAACCAGCGATGACCCCGCGATCGCTTGGTGGATTGAAAATGCCGTGGAAGGCGGGGAGGCGGGATCCATCGCGCCTGCAAGGACGAGAGTAGGGCAGGAGATCTCTGGCAGCACCGTCCTCAGGTCAGCGCTTCCAAGTGCTTCACAGATGTTGGCGTATCCTTGAGGATCGCACGAATCCAGCATTGAACGAATCATCTCTTTGGCTCGCGGATTCCTAGAGTCGATCTCCGAAGTGAACCACCGTTGCAGCAGACCTTCATATAGTCCAGCAGTGCCTCCGGACCGTACAGATGCTGCGCGCTCTTCCCAGAACTCCTTGGGAGCGAAGTTTGCGGATGTGCATGCAATCGCCATCCGCTCTATCCTCTCGGGCGCGTGAACCGCTAACCACATCGAGATCATTCCTCCCAGCGATAGGCCACAGATAGAGGCCCTATCCGCTCCGATCTCGTCAAGCAGTGCCAGCGCATCCATGCCGAGATCATCTATGGAGTATGGGCCGTCGGGAGCGTCGCTGCCACCATGCCCCCTCTGGTCGTAGCGGACAACCCGAAAGTGCCCAGCAAGAGCAGGAATCTGCTCATCCCACATCTCGTATGTGGTCGAAAGCGAATTCAGCATAAGAAGCCAGGGTGAGCCCTCGGCGCCATCAATTCTTACGCGGAAGTCATTTCCTCTAATTTTCAGCTTCGTCTGTTCCATCTGAACCTGGCCCATTTTGCTTTCCGGTCAATGCAATCTGCCGCCACTTTGTCCCTGCTTTCTCCCAGCTCGAGAGCGCATTTCCGATGAAGATATGCGCAGATCCCAAGTATGTAAGGGGATCGAACATTTCCAGCGCCTGATCCGCGCCGAAACTATCACGAAATATGGCTTCATGCGCGAGTTCCTCGTACAATGTGGTCTGATTCGCGGCAGACCTTTTAGTTGCTTGCCTTATCAAATCGTGAGCAACCGTCCGACCCAACTTCTCGCTGAGCCCGATCATTACACGCTCCGACATGACATTGCCACGACTGAGATCCAGGTTGTACCGCATCTTTCCCTTGTCTGCCACGAGATTCGAAACTGTTCGCGCGGTACGATTCGCACTCGTGCCCGTCAGATTCAATAGATCCCTCAAGGTCTCCCATTCCGCAGGCCATTCACCAGCTCCGCGTTCATTCTCAGCCAGCATGCAGCCAAAGAGCACCGGCAAGAGTCCCTGCATCCTCCGGAAACAAGCATTTACAACGATCGGACCCACAGGATTCACCTTCTGCGGCAAGGCCGAAGAACCACCTCCTGCTGCATCTTGCCGCTCGGACAGCTCTCCCACCTCGGCCTGGCTGGCCAGCACAATGTCTGCTGCAATCTTTGCCTGCGATCCAACCACCAGCGAGAGCGCCGAACCCAATTCGGCGATTCGAACGCGTTGAGAATGCCATGGCATCTCAGGAAAGGGCAGGTCAAATGCTCTGGCAACCTGTCGTCCAACCTCTGCTCCCGATTCGCCAAGTGCAGCAAGCGTTCCTCCTGCACCCCCAAACTGAATGGCAAGGCCCTCTTCATAGACGCGCTCGAGAGCACTCCCGGCTGAGACCAAACCCGAAAGCCAATTGGCCGCCTTCAGGCCAAAGGTTGTCGGAAGCGCATGCTGAAGAAGCGTACGAGCTACCATTGGGGTGTTTCGATGCTCCTCGACAATCGTGGCTATGGAAACCCCTGCTTTTACGAGATCCGAAAAAATCAGTTGAATTGCCTCCTTGGCCACCAGCATCGTGGCTGTATCAAGGACATCTTGGCTCGTGGCCCCATAATGAACCCACGGGCGTGCTGCTTCAGACAGCTGATCGCTGAGACTTCTCACCAAAGCGATTACCGGCGTTGCGCTCGATCGGGCATCGACGCCTAATACTGTCGGATCGATACCGTGCGTCTTCGCAAGAGCTGCGATCTCGTATGCTGCCTCACTTGGAATGAGGCCGAGCCGACCTTGTACGTCAGCAAGAACGCACTCGAATTCGACCATCTTCTGCACCCAGTTACGAGCTGACGTAATCGGTGCCATCGCATCCGATATGAAGATGGGCTCAAAGAGCCCCTCTGGCCCCCCCATCTCTGCCTTTTGCACAAGACCCGCTTACGATGTCACTCGCCGAAGGCGAAGAACTGAGTCTCCGGACCTCTGGAAGATTCCTGAAGCCGAATGTCGAACCGGTATCTACCGTCTTCAAGAGCGGCTAGAAGGGTAGAACGGGCCTGAGAATCTTCCAGCTCGGCCAAGAGCGGATCACTGGCGTTGGCGTCGCTCTCGTCGGAAAAATACACCCTAGTAAATACGGGCTTCAGCAGGCCACGCGCAAAAACCACCATCGCAATGTGTGGAGCCTGCAACTCTCCAGTTGCATCTGGAACCCGCCCTGGCTTCACTGTGCGAATCACATAACGACCGTCGGCATCGGTGAGTCGCCTGGCAAATCCGGTCCAGCCCTCAGTTGTGTCTGGTGGAAACTTTCCAACTTGATCAGCCTGCCAAACCTCTAGCATGGCATCCGGCACCGGATCCCCAGCGCCATCGTAGACCGTTCCTTGCAGCACGATTGCTCCGCTAGCGCCTTGGCTGACGATGTCCTCACTCGCCATCCACTCGGTCCCAAACTTGAAAAATGGTCCGATCGTCTGGGATGGCGTCACTCCCATCTTCGTGCCGTTCATATTGCCTCCGGGGTTGGATTGGATCCGCCGAGTACAATGTCCCACCTGTATCCCAAGGCAGTTCCGGGAATTGTCAGATCCCAGTCAAAAGCCGATACCAAGCGAGCCAGCACCTTTTTGTCCCGTATGGAATTCGCAATTGGGTCAGAATCAATCAGTGGATCGCCAGGGAAGTACATCTGGGTGATGAGGCGCTGAGTGAAAGCCGTACCGTAAAGCGAAAAATGTATGTGTGCAGGCCTCCAAGCGTTCGGATGGTTGCCCCAAGGATAAGCAGCAGGCTTGATGGTCGTGAACCTGTAGCGCCCCTCGTTGTCCGTCATCGTCCGTCCCCCTCCGGTGAAATTCGGGTCAAGAGGGGCGGGATGATCATCGAGTGCATGGGCGTAACGCCCGCAGGAGTTCGCCTGCCATATCTCCACCAACTGATTGCGGATTGGACGGCCATCAGAGTCCATCAACTGTCCCGAGACGACGATCTTCTCCCCAATGGGCTCACCAGGGTGCTGAGCAGTCAAATCGTTGTCATTTGGGCGTATTCGGCTTTCGCCAAACACCGGACCGTGAAGCTCGGTTAAGCCAGGCCTGATAATCAAGGGCGACCTATTGGGCCCTCTGAGCGCAGTGCTCTTGTATTGGGGATGGTTGTAAGGGGGATCCTCTTCAGTTTGAGGCTTTGCGAGAATGATTCCGCTTGCCATTGCCAATCCTTTCGTTGCACGAAAGCTATGCTCCAGCCGCCACAAGCGACCTGATAGCCTCCAACTCTCTCTTCGTAGGCGGTTCTGTGACTCTCAGTTGATTTGCGATTTTAAGATTCCAGCCTGTTGATTCTATTACTTTTTCAACTTCTATGTTGGGATGTATGTGGGTCAGTATGAGCTCCTTCGTCACCGGATCGGGTTCAAGCATGCCAAGGTCTGTGATCACTATCACAGGACCGGCCCCCTTCAAACCGAAGGCATCTCTGTCACTGGGGCCAGACCCAAAACCTACCGAGGTGACAAATGACAGCTTTTCCACAAAGCTCTTAGGAGACTGCCTGAGCATGATGATCACCCTCTTGCAGGCGCCTGCAATCTCGGGAGCTCCTCCAGCTCCTGGAAGCCTCACAGTAGGCTTTCGATAATCGCCGATGACCGTCGAATTCAGGTTTGCGTACCTATCTATCTGGGCAGCGCCTAAGAATCCAACGTCGATCCTGCCCGGTTGTAGAAGATAGTTGAAGATCTCCGGGACTGAAACGATGCTGTCTGCCGTCTCTGCCAACTCTCCATCCCCTATAGAAAGAGGCAATTTAGAAGGTTTCGCTCCTAAAGTCCCGCTTTCATAGATCATCACCAGCTCGGGAGCGTGCAGCCTCCGAGCCAGGTTCGCGGCCTTTGAGGGAAGCCCGATTCCAATAAAACAGATCTGGTTGTCTTTAAGCTGCCTAGCTGCAGCTATCGACATCATTTCATCACTCGAATATGACCCACGTGATTCCATAGTCTCCCCTAAATAATGCAATTAGTGCGCGGACCAAATCCTCACGAGGCGGCGGAGAGGACATTCTCTCCCATCCACTTCATGAAGGTCTCCCTATCCCTGCTGATCGCGTCCCATGCTATGTAAAAATCGTTGTCACGCTGGTAGTATCCGGCCGCATACGAAGGACGCGAGCCACCGGGAGAAACAGCCACCGCCGTGATGAGCCAAGACGGAATGACGACGTCGCCTGGACGAGGATCAAGCTCGTCCACAATCTCCTCCACCGTGACAAGTGATCTGTTGCCAGCCAACAGGGCCTCCTTCTGGATCCCAGTTATTCCCCAGAGCTGGACGTTGCCTTTCCGGTCGGCTCTTTGGGCGTGTATGACTGACAGGTCTGGATTAATGGCAGCAACCGCCCTAAGCTCCTCGCCGGTAAAAGGACAGAAAATAGGAGCGACGGTTGGCGTCACCTCGTCGAGACCAGTACCGCGATATCCGCGCATGACTGCAAAGGGAAGACCGGATGCTCCAGCAACAAACCTATTGGTTAGCCCAGCATGGCTGTGCTCATCGATTTCAAGCGGAAGTGGCCAACCATTTTCTATGGCATCTCGAAGGCGGTGAAGAGATCCGACTCCCGGGTTTCCTCCCCACGAGAAAATCAGTTTAGAAACACATCCCATGCCTATCATCTGGTCTGAGATAAGATCCGGCGTCAGCCTCACGACAGTCAGATTCTTTTTCGCCTGCCTGATTATCTCATAACCGGCAGACATGGGTATCAGGTGGGTAAAGCCCTCCAGAGCCACAATGTCCCCATCATTCAAAAGGCTCTCAATAGCCTCGCTCAACGAAACAATCTCCGCCATTCACCAACCTCGTTGCCACTATGGTCTTTGTGCGACCCGGGTGAACACGACGCAATTACAGCACGTGATCAACCGGGATGACAGACGTAGAAATAAAAACACAATTAAGAACACAATTAAGACGGTTGCCTGCCTGTTGCCAATGCAATTAACAAATGATGATTTTTAGAAATATCATAAATTCCCCCCAACCGGGATCGGGCACCGCCAATAGTCTGCCAACGCGAAGAAAGTCCTGACATTTAGATGAGGCTCGGCCCGGTTTTGCCAAAACCGGCGCTAAAGAGTACATTGCTAACCTACAGTCCTAGTGAGACCTGCGAAATGATTCAAATTTCAGGCGCTAAGGTATCCCTGGGGAGAGGCTCTTAGTAAGAGATTGTGAGGAATTATGAGAGATGCTGTCATCTGTTCACCGCTGAGGACTCCGGTTGGTCGGTTCGGCGGAATTCTGAGCACCGTGCGAGTAGAGGATATGTCAGCCGCAGTCATCTCTGCACTAGTTGAGCGTACCGGAATTGCTCCTTCCGACATTGACGACGTAATTTTCGGCCAGGGTTACCCAAACGGGGAGGCACCAGCGCTAGGTCGAATCGCCTCGCTGAACGCCGGTTTAGGCATAACAGTCCCAGGGGCCCAGGTTGACCGAAGGTGCGGATCAGGGCTGCAAGCCATACTGACTGCAGCCATGGAAGTTCAGACCGGAGTTGCCGACCTCGCACTCGCAGGAGGATCAGACAGCATGTCTCAGGCGGAGCATTATGTTCTTGGCTTGCGGACTGGCGTAAAAGGGGATGGCGTCATGATGCACGACCGTCTCGCCAGGGGCAGAGTGACCTCGGGTGGCCGATTCTTCGAAGTGCCGGGAGGCATGTTAGAGACTGCAGAAAATCTGCGCAGGGAATACAAGATTTCTAGGGAAGCCCAGGACGAACTCGCCTACAACTCGCATCAGCGAGCAGTTCGAGCACAGCGAGAAGGCTGGTTCAAAGAGGAGATAGTTCCAATAGAGGTCAAAAGGCCCAAGGGCGAAACCGTCCTTGTGGACACCGACGAACATCCTCGGGCAGATACGACGATGGAACAGCTGGCCAAGCTTCGCCCTATACGCATAGGTGTCGACCCTGAAGCGACCGTGACTGCCGGAAATGCCAGTGGCCAAAATGATGCAGCGGCTGTGTGCATCGTTACGACTATGGACAAGGCCCATCAACTCGGGCTCATCCCTCTCGCAAAACTAGTCTCCTGGGCGGTCGCTGGAGTCGACCCCAGAACCATGGGCATCGGACCAGTTCCAGCAACCCAGAAAGCTCTCGAGCGCGCAGAGCTGAAAATGTCCGACATGGATCTCATTGAGCTGAACGAGGCGTTTGCGTCACAGGTGCTTTCAGTGACTTCCGAGTGGAAGTTCGCCAAATCAGATTTCGAGCGTATGAACGTCAACGGATCTGGGATATCTCTTGGCCACCCCATAGGTGCAACGGGAGGTCGGATCCTGGCAACAATGCTCTACGAGATGCAGAGAAGGCAGAGCCGGTATGGGCTTGAAACAATGTGCATCGGGGGAGGGCAGGGAATAGCGGCGGTTTTCGAAAGGGTGGGCTAGAAACAACATAGCCGTCGTGCGCGAACTGCTAACGCGTTAGAAACGCGACACCTGAGGCAATCTCTGAGATTCGCGAGAGCGCAAGACAGGATCTGAATGAAAAGTCTCAAGCTTCCTTGCGATGATCTCCACTGCCTCATGGAAGATAGAATATGAAAACTTACTGATACTGAAGGTGTAATATTTTACGATTGCGACCACAGAGGGTGCTAGCAGAAGAGGATGCTGATTTACGAGTGCAACTGATTTTCAAATAATGCCGGTAGCTAACTGATCAAGGATTGCGTCCGCTAGTATCCGTTCAACTTATGTCGGAATATGTGACAAAGGTCGCAGAATCAAGATTCTTGAGAGAGGCGTCAGCCACGGTGGCACCGGAGGGGCCAACTTTGGTCGCACGCAGGCTCGTGGACAGTCCTGCCAGCTTAGATAAGTCGATAATTGTGGGATCGACCGCGGTGGTCATTTTGAAGAGTGGAGAAAAGGATAACTAGACGTTGGGGGGCTTTAACTCAAAGGTCAAACCACCAAAGAAATCATGCGCGTCTCTGGAGAATCTAACGGAAAGCCGGTTCCCATGCGGTGTTACTCGCGGGACAAAGCAGGTTCGGCATTTCCAAGCCAACAGAAAGCCTCTGAGGAAGTTGGAAATAATGGGACTTTCATTCAGATTCCAGGACTTCTATTGGCAAGCGCGGGACTTTCACAAAATTGGTCATTTAGGAGATGGTGTAAGAGTTTGCATAGATACGAAAGACAAGCGAGTTGAGACGATGAGACAGCAAGTCGGTACGAAAGGGTTCGTGCCGAAATCTGCTAACCACTGAAGTTATGGAGCAATGCCACTATCCGGGCTGAAGCCACCGGCTGAAAGGCAAAGCAGAAGAAATTATTTGAGTCCAGGGACGGGACTCACGGGTTCTGGAGTGATTTGGGGATGAAAGCGTGACTGAAGCGCTAAATATCATTATTGGTGGAATCGTAACAGGGTGCATTTATGCACTCCTTGCGGCTGGCTTTAGCCTGGTTTTTAGCGTGACCAGGGTACTCAACCTAGCCCAAGGAGTCTTCGTAACTGCTGGAGCGCTGGTCATGTTCAGCCTGTCCCAGCACGCCCACCTTCCTTTGGGGGTGGCATTCATTGTCGCCCTCGTGATGCTCGTGGGAATCATGAGCGTCCTGGCATGGGCTCTCGTACGTCCAGCAATGGAAAAGGTCTCGCATAGCAGCCTCTTGATGATGATGGGTGGTCTCCTCACGGCCTTCCAAGGTATTGCCTACCTGATATGGGGCAGCAATCCATACACGCTGCATGCGTTCACGGGGGCCAAACCTTTGACTATCTTTGGAGCTGACATAGTAAGTCAGGACTTCTGGGTGGTCGGGACTGCTGCGGTGGCAGTTCTGCTTCTCTACTGGCTGCTTTACAAAACTCGATTCGGACAGTCGCTGCGAGCGTCTGCGGAGAATGAAACTGCCACGAAGCTGATGGGGATCTCCGTGGACAGAGTTGTGATCCTGGCATTTGCCCTTGCAACCGCTCTCGGCGTCATCGCTGGTGCTGTGATGGCGCCAACGACGTCGCTTGACTTCTCTACCATGTCCAGCTTCACCAATGATGGCCTGATTGCAGTGACAATCGGTGGCTTGAGCTCAGTCTTTGGAGCTATCGCAGGCGGCCTTGTATTGGGAGTGCTGACCGCACTTATAACCGGTTACGTCTCATCGGTTTTCGGACCTGCCATAAGCATCGGGATATTGATCCTTCTTCTCATAGTGCGCCCAGAGGGCTTGCTGGCACGCAGACGAGGCCGTCGCGCTGACACTGTCGAAAAGAGATCAGGACGGCCCGAGCTGAAACTGAAAGTGCCGCCGAGCTGGACAAAGATCGCCTGGGCAGTCTTTGGCATAGCCCTTTTCTTCGGACTGCCACCTCTGTTTGCCGCATCCGGCACCCTGCATACCATAGACCTCGTAGGTATCTTCGCACTGGCAATAGTAGGTCTTGAGCTCCTAACCGGTGTCTCCGGCCAGGTCAGCCTTGGTCAGGCCGGATTCATGGCAGTTGGAGGCTATGTATCAGCGTTGATGACAGTGAACCACCACATGGCGCCAATCTGGGGTCTTGTAGGGGGGCTGATTCTTTCACTGGCATTTGCCCTTGTCCTAGGCCTCGCTGGTTCAAGAGTACGTGGCATGTACCTGGCAGTTGTAACCCTCGCTTTCGGTATTTTGGTTCCCTCGATAGCTACAGGAATGGGCTCCACCGGAGGCCCATCCGGAATTTCAGGAATTCCGCCATTTTCGATTTTCGGGTATGCGTTCGACACTGACAAGAAGTTCTTCTACCTGATCTTTGTCCTAGTCGGCATATCGCTCTATTTCAGTTCACGAATCATCAAAAGTCATCGTGGCCGCCTGCTCAGAGCAATGAATGAGGATGATGTCGGCATTTCAGCAATGGGTCTAGATACCCGGAAGACAAAGATCGCGGTCTTTTTGATAAGTGCCGCAATGGCATCCATAGCGGGGTCTCTATATGGCGGATTCTTCCGCTTCCTCTCGCCAGACATGGTTGGTTCAGCAGTCTCCTTGCAGCTGATCACCATGCTCGTTGTCGGAGGAACCGTGAGTAGGCTGGGCCCGCTGATCGGAGTGACGCTAATCACTTTCTTGCCGAACATCTCCCAGCAGATGGCGAATGTCGGTCCGGTTATCGACGGTGTGCTCTTGGTGGTATTCCTTCGCTACCTCCCAGATGGAATCATCGGAGTTCCGATGGCAGGTATTAACTGGATCAGCGACAAAATAGGGTTCAGCGCGCGACTGTCAAAGGCGGCCCCACAGGCTGTCGTGCAAAGCGTTGTTGCACCTCAACCTTCTGCAACCTTGCCTCCGCCTGTTCCAGCAGCCATTGATGGCAAGGTGTCTCCAACCAGCGAGCCGAAAAGAGTGGCCCTTTCAATATCGGGTCTATCCAAAAGCTTCGGTGGGGTCATGGCGGTTCGGGACGTGAGCTTTGATCTCGAAGAGAATACGATCGGGGCCTTGATTGGACCCAACGGAGCGGGCAAGTCAACCTTGTTCAATCTAATTACCAACCTCTACATACCAGACAGTGGCACCGTCTCGCTTTGGGGCCACATTCTGCCAGTTACCAGGCCACATAGGGCGGCAGAGCTGGGACTTTTCAGAACCTTCCAGACCTCGCGGGTGTTCGAACAGCTTACCGTTGTAGACAATGTGCTACTGGGCGGGACCCGCCTGTCAAGAAGAGGAATGGTGACGTGCGGAATCGGTACCATCGGGGCAAGAAAAGAAGAGCGTGAACTCCGCGACCGCGCCATGAGCATACTTGCGGCAGTAGGGTTGAGCGAGCACGCTTTTGAGCCTGCGGGAAACCTTCCGCTGGCCGCCCAAAAACATCTTGATCTTGCCAGAGCTCTCATGTCTGGCTCCAAGGTCCTGCTACTGGACGAGCCGGGAGCAGGCATGAACGATGCCGAGACAGAAGAGCTCGGCTCGATGCTGCTGGCGATTCGAGATGCAGGAAGGACGATCCTGGTGGTCGATCACAACATGGCACTGGTCATGGGTATTGCCCAGAAAGTCACTGTCATGGACGCTGGGCGAGTGATCGCCAGCGGCCTGCCAGAAGACATTCAAAAGGATCCAACGGTAATCTCGGCATATTTTGGCTCTACGGAAGTGAAACTGACCGATGCTTGAAATCAAAAACCTGACATCAGGATACGACGGACCGGATGTCCTGCACGGGATAGATCTGGAGATCGCGCCGGGCTCTCTGGTTGCTGTGATTGGCGCAAATGGAGCCGGCAAGTCGACTCTGCTGAGGACCATCTCATCGCTCATCAAGACTCGGTCGGGGTCTATTTCGGTGGACGGGAAAGACCTCACGAATGCAGGCCCTTCCGCTGTTGTGGCCAATGGAGTATCCCACGTGCCTGAAGGGCGTCAGGTGTTTGCAACAATGACCGTTGCAGAGAATCTGGATCTGGGAGCTTATAGAAGCAGCAAATCAGCAGCTTCGCAGAGGCTCGAACGGGTACTTGAAGTTTTCCCGGCACTCAAAGAGAGGATGAGCAATCTGGCGGGCTCACTTTCGGGAGGCCAACAGCAGATGCTCGCCATAGGTCGAGGTCTCATGGCCGAGCCGAAGTACCTCCTGCTTGACGAGCCATCGCTCGGCCTCGCCCCAATCGTGGTCCAGACAATCTTCGACATCCTTCCGAACCTTGCCAAGACCGGCGTCGGTGTTCTGCTCATCGAGCAGAATGGGCAGATAGCTCTCTCGATCGCAGACCGCGCTGTCCTTCTCGAACGAGGCAACATCTCATTGAGAGGAACCGGCAAGGAACTACTGAAGAACCCGGAAGTCATTGAACGCTACCTGGGTGTCGGCAATTCGATTGGCGCTGATCCTGAGAAACAGAAGGTGATGTCTGTGCGCATCAGGACAGCTCTCGGTACGGAAGAATCAGGCATTTTCTCTAAATTGAAGGTCAAGTTACCTTCGTGAACAATTCTGCCGGCGCTATCCAAGCGTCGGCGATTTGAACTCAGACACTATCTATGCCTAGGACGCTGGAGGGCATAGACGATGAGTGCCGTGCAGAGCACCGAGACTACGATAGACAGCCCGATCGCATATGAGTAGCGCTGCCCAAAAAGAAGCCGACCAACGATTCCGCCAAGTACCGAACCCGCAAGACCTACAAGAATCGTTGAAAAGATCCCCATGGGATTCGGACCGGGAACGACAAGCCTTCCGAGGGCGCCAATAATCAACCCGGTAACCAACATTCCGAGCAATAGAGAGAACATTCGCTCATTCTACCGCCTGGCAGGTCCTTGCCGAGAGCCACTTGTTTCTAGAAAAGCAGCATCAGGGTGTCCAAGCAATCAGAGATTAGTACGCTCCGCCAGACCCCGTCGAAGACGTGGTCTTTGTGGACGCCGGAGAGGTAACCACCTTGCCAGAGATGCTCACTAGGTACCAATATCCGCCGAAGTGGTTTATTCCCTCGCCATTCGTCGTGCCGGGACCGGTGTCACCCTTGAAGGTGTAGAGAGGATGACCGTTGTAAGTGATCTGTCTGGCCCCTCCGGTCCTAGTGATCGTTCCGACCAATGACTTGTTGATGCCGCCCGAAATGGGGGGGGTAGCAGTGCCGGAAATCGTTACCGGAGGCCAGGTGACTGCACAAGCACCATAGCATGCGGACTTCTGCGGCGTATCGGGCTCGAACATGTAGTACGCGTAGCCCGAGCTGGATGCGAGTATCTTCCCGTACTTGGAGTTCATTGACGACACTGACGAGACTATTCCCTGGGAGGCGTTGGCTTGCGCCTGGGAGGTTGCTGTGGTTGAACTGGCGGTAGTAGAGCTACCGCAACTGGCCAGAATAAACATTAACCCGGCTAACGGCAATAATTTCTTGAACATGGATGCACCTTTCGCTATCCAAGCTTCACTTGTGTGGTCCGCTCTCAACTTCTCTATGTCAATTGTGGCGACAAATTTCCAAAACCTCAGGTCACCAACCGGCAATTTTTTCAACGGAGGCTTAGCTGCTGCTGCAGTCTGCCACGACTCGCCAAGAACCAACCACATAAAAATGACTACTGGACCAAAATAACGAACAGGTTCCTCGGCCCGTGGACACCTTCGACTCGACGCAGCTCTATGTCAGACGTGGCTGAAGGGCCAGATATAAGAGTCACAGGACGTGAGGCATCAGCTCGCTGAAATATCTCGGCAACAGATCGCACTATTGCTTCTGACCTCACCACGCAGAAGTGGAAATCGGGAAGGAGGCTGATTGCACGCCTTCCCTCATCGGCCCTGCTTGACAAGACGAGAGTGCCAGTCTCAGCAACAGCGGTAGTGCAACCCGTGATGACAGCGTCGACAGCGGCAAGTTCAGAGTGAGGTATCGAGTCCAGATCTAAAATTATTTCAGAACCGGTGATCTTTTCGTACCAGCTTGGATCCAACCCTTTCGGAACTACCACGCTTTTTATGAGAGGCTGATCAGAAATCAGCTGGGCAAGAACATTGGGAATTTCATCGTGTGAGGCCCTAGTCACGTGAGCCTTATAGTCTCTGAGAACCTCTTCAAGGAGATCGAGGTCTCCCATCTGCTCACCCTCGGGAGGAGCCAGGGGAGTCCCTGGGGCGCCAGGTACGGCAACCCCTGCCTGCGCAGAGCTTGGGAACTCTGCTTCAGACAAAAGAGCCAACCGGACTGAGCTCAAAATCCGATCCCTTCCTGACTCTACAAATCCATGCCCTTCAGCCATCCCTATGCCTCCACCACATGCGAAAAGTCATCTTTGGAATCTCGGGGAGATCCCTTGTGACACCCCATTTGCCAAGGTAGCCAGGTAATGAGCCACCAACTGGCATGCGGTTGATCGGAATTCTGACGGTTAGCATGACTTTCTCGAGAAGCTCAAATGCAGTCGTATTGGTCAAAGCTCGAGCCAAAGCAGCGAAGAGAGACCTCTCTGCTAGCGAACTGTGACCATCCACTATCACTTTCTCGCGAAGATGTACAAGAACCTCGGGTATGTTGATCCTCACGGGACACACTTCGTAACATGCACCACATAACGAAGAAGCCCACGGAAGCGAGAGGGACGACTCATTGCCAAAGAGCTGAGGAGAGAGAACGGCTCCGATGGGACCCGGATAGACAGAGTCGTATGCATGACCCCCGGAACGTTCGTACACCGGGCAGACATTAAGACACGCTGAGCACCTTATGCAGCGCAGGGCCTGGCGCCCGATCGGATCTGCCAATACCGCAGATCGCCGATTGTCGAGTATAACCAGATGAAACTCCTCAGGCCCGTCGCCCGGATAGACCCCTGACCAAAGCGAGGTGTAAGGATTCATGCGCTCGCCAGTGGACGATCTCGGGAGAAGCTCGAGGAAAACCGCTAGGTCATCAAGGCCTGGGACGATCTTTTCAATCCCCATCACACTTATAAGGACTCGCGGAAGAGTAAGACACATCCTCCCATTGCCCTCTGACTCGACAACGCAAACGGTTCCTGTCTCTGCTACAGCAAAGTTGACACCCGATATGGCAATCTCTGTTGAAAGGAACTTTTCCCTGAGGTACGAGCGTGAAGTCTCAGCAAGTTCAGCAGGATCGTCGCTAATGTCTCGTCCGCGTGCAATTGTCTGCTTGAATAAATCGCGGATCTCAGAACGATTCTTGTGAATTGCTGGTACCAGAATATGGGATGGCCTGTCGTTGCCAAGCTGGACTATAAGCTCGGCAAGATCGGTCTCATAGGCACTGATCCCGTTTGCCTGCAGAAAGTCGTTTAGCTGCATCTCATCAGTGGTTAGCGACTTGACCTTGATCACCTGCTTTGAACCATGAGACTTGATCAGGGACAGTATGATCTCATTTGCCTCTTGAGAGTCGCGTGCCCAATGCACCTTTCCTCCGACGTCTTCAACCGAGCGCTCCAGCTCGGTCAAGTAGGCATCCAGGTTGTTGAGAACCTGGTCCTTGATTTTCTCAGCCTTCCTGCGCAACTCCTCCCAGTCGCTTTTCTCGCCAACGACACGAGCGCGCTTCTCACGAATCGATGAGGTGGCCGACCTCAGGTTAGCCCTCAGCTGGCTGTTGCCTATCCGGGGCAACGAACTGGTCGAAAAGCCGGCTTTGATCCGAGACAATTCACGCCTCTTCCCGATCAATGCCATGAGCGAGCACTTCGGCAAGGTGCATGACCGATACACCCGTCTTGTTGCGCTTCAAAGCTCCAGCAATATTGGAGAGGCACGAATTATCCAAAGCCACAACAGTCTCGGCACCGGAAGCGAGAATGTTTGCTACTTTATCGGCCAAGATCGCGCTAGACATCGCACTGTTCTTAACTGAAAATGTTCCTCCAAAACCACAGCACTGCTCCGCATGTGGCAGATCCACCAGCTCCAGACCGCGCACAGCCTTCAACAAAGTGATTGCAGAATCCCAAACGTGCAAGGATCTCAAGGAGTGGCAAGTGGGATGGTAGCAAACCCTATGAGGATACGACGAGCCAACATCAGCAACTCCTAGAACGCCGGTCAGATACTCGGAGAACTCGAAGACTCTTGGAACCAGCTCTCTAGTGCGTTCGACCAGCTCAAGATCTCCCGTCTTTTCTGCCATCCGCAGGTAATGCTCGCGAATCGTTGCAGTGCATGAACCGGAAATCGCAACGATCTCCTTGGACCCCGAAAAAGCGTCAACAAAATGCCTCACAAGTGGAACTGCCATACCGGAATAGCCCGTATTTATGTGAATCTGCCCACAGCATGTCTGGTTACTCGGGAACTCGACCTCTACGCCGATCTTTTCAAGGACTCTGATTGCAGACCGAGCCGTCTCAGGATAAAGCACGTCGTTGAAGCAAGATACAAAGAGTGAAGCTTTCCTTGTCACGCCAACATCGCTCTCAAAAAGGCCTCCTCAGGTCTGCACCTCGGATTTCAACTGATGCAACCAGTCCCACTCCCAATGAAACTACGATCTCGCACCGGACCAAGAGACTTGACTAAGCATACCAGTGACACTCAAGGGGAGTTTGGACTTTCGCACCTACGCGCTTGGCTGACACAGCTGTACTAGCCCAGTGTCACCAACCGGCCGAGGTCAAGATAATTCATGACACTCGAAAGTTGTTGCGTGAGGATAATGAACCTGTTGAAAGCCAGCAACACACCAAAAATCACAAGAAGCAAGGAGGTCGACACCGTAATCATGGCAAAATGCCGTTTTATCCACCCGAATGTGCGCTCAAGCTTGGATAAGCCAAGTCCAGCCAAAAGAAACGGAACGCCCAAACCAAGAGAGTACGCCGCCAGCAATAACCCACCGCGCACAGCCTGACCCTGGTCGGCAGCGACAGAAAGCACAGACGAGAGAATCGGACCGATGCACGGAGTCCATCCAAAGGCGAAGGCCATGCCCGCCACTGGTGCGGCGTAAGGCCCGAGAGTACTCAGTTTGGGGTGGAATCGCCTTTCCCTGGCAAAAAGAGGCAGCCGCATATACTCTGAAGCGATAAGTATCACTCCCATGCAGATCAAGACAACGCCAGAGATCCGGGTGAGTAGGACCTTGTCTGCAAATAATGCCTTGCCGACCGAGGTGGCAGCGAGGCCGAGAAGAACGAATACCAGCGAAAAACCCAGAATGAACAAGAACGTTGTCCTGATCGTGCGAGCTGCGTTGGACAACGTAACGGAGCTCCCGCGAACCTCGACGACATCTATTCCAGTCACCACAGAAAGATATGCCGGCACTAGCGGGAGAACGCACGGGGAAAGGAAAGAGATTATTCCCCCACCGAAAGCAACGACATAGCCGGCCGCAAAAGACATAGCTACACTTTAGCAAGGAGCACCGTTACGAGTTTTTCACCCAGAAGCGGATCGGAGAAACCGAAAAGGAGGTCTCGTGGATAACCCTCGCAGAGCGCTTCTAGTTGTCGATGTGCAAAACGACTTTTGCGAAGGCGGATCTCTGGCCGTAAGTGGTGGTAGCGCGCTCGCGCAACGGATCACTCAGTACATGCACCAAAGCTCCCAGGGGTACGAACTGATCCTAGCTAGCAAAGACAATCACGTCCGACCTCATGGCCATTTCGCAAACCAACCAGACTTTCTGAACACTTGGCCACCGCACTGTTTAGCAGGCACTCGGGGCAGTGAGTTCCATCCAGCCCTCGATTTCTCCTACTTCGATCACATAATACTGAAAGGCGAATATCAGGCGGCATACTCGAGTTTCGAGGGTAGCGATGATGCCGGAAAGTCACTTGTCGATATCCTAGAGAAGCGCGAAATTGATGCGATCGACCTGTGTGGCATCGCGACCGATTTCTGCGTTCTTCAAAGTGCTATGAACGCGCTCAATCTTGGCTACCCGACAACCGTCTTTCTCGACCTCGTTGCGGGAGTATCTCGCCAAGCCTCCATGGACGCACTAGAGGAGATGCAGAGCAGGGGAGCGAATATCAAATATGCATTTGAAATCCAGTGACGGAGCTGTCCCGCAAACGTCACAACCGTCACGCGCATAACGAACACTCCAACGCACCTCGACTCTCTGGAAAGCGAGCCAGCCCATGCGCCTAGACATAATCGGATCTGCCGGATCCTATCCGGCACCAGACTCCGCATGTTCCAGCTACCTTCTGCAGTCTGGCAAGACCTCGCTGCTATTAGATGTTGGAAACGGCGCTCAGGCCAGGCTGTACCGGCGGATAGAGCCCAGCGATCTCGACGCAATCGTTGTAAGCCACGGCCATCTTGATCATTTTGCAGACCTGGTCGGACTGTACCACTACCTCAAATTTGCTAGTCCCCCAAAATCACCTATCCCCGTGTTCACTAACGATGAAACCATTGATAGGCTCCACTGCGTCCTAGGAAGCACTATCGATCCCAAGGTGTTCAGTCTCACCAGAGTGGGACCAGGAAGCCTGGTGACCATCAGAAATGTCGAGATCCGCTTCCATGAGGCCAACCATCCCGTGGCGACGCTGATAACGAGAGTGTCCGACGGGCGCTCGGCCATGTGCTATGGAGCAGACGGGGACCTGTGCCAAAACTTGTCAGTTGCGAGTCAGAATGCTGACCTCCTACTTGGCGAGTCAACGTGGACGGAGAGAGCCGAGGGATTCCCGCCTGGCCTTCACCTAGACGCCATGGGTCTCGCATCCTTGGCTGAAACGTCCCATGTCGGCCAACTTGTCGTGACTCACATTGCTTACCCTGCAAACAAAGAGAAGATCCTCGCAATCGTCAAAGCAGGCTATTCCGGAATTGCGAATCTCGCCGAAGAGGGCCGAACGTTCTGGTGCTGATTGGAAATGTCGATTCTTCACATCCCAAGCGGTTACTAGACTCTGACACGACACAGACTGCAATCCCATTCCGAGTGAGAAGTGATTATTGGCACTCGCGATAGGAGCAAGACGCGCCCTCTATGTCATAGCTGCACCAATGGGATCGTCTTTTTTCAGGAAATAAAAATCCCGAAGAATGCCCATGCTTTGATCGGCTTCTGGCGTCTTCAAGTGATTTAAGTAGTAACGTTTTATACATGTCAGAACCAGATAACCTGCTGTTCACCAACGACCACGAGTGGGTTCGTGTAGAGGGAAATACGGTTGTAATCGGCATAACCGACTATGCCCAAGAGGCCTTAGGGGATGTCGTTTTCGTCCAGCTTCCGACACCGAATGACAGCGTCAGCGCCAACAGCACCTTGAGCGAGGTTGAGTCGACAAAGTCAGTCTCAGACATTTACGCTCCGGTATCAGGAACAATTGTGAAGGTGAATGAAACCTTGTCAACCAAGCCCGAACTGGTCAACACCTCTCCCTATGGAGAAGGATGGATTGCCGTGCTCGAAATGTCTGACCCCACCGAATTAGAAAATCTGCTCTCGTTAGAGGAGTATGAAAGGCTTATCGACAAGTAGAGCTGGTCATTAGTGCGTAGGATCTGTGACAGAAGATTCTAAGAGTTCAAAACTTCAAGTTGCTGATTGTGTACGATATCGAAAAGTGCATTATTGATTGACGCTAGTCCGTCTTAAAAGACTTCTGAGATGCTGAGAGGGGTACTCGAACACAAAGAGTCTGTACTGGTCCTGCATTTCCGACGGGACCCCAACACAATCATTTCGGAACAAGTTCACTCAAGAAGTCTCTGTTCAGTGGTTGCGAAATGTTAACACCTGATTGAAGACTCGAAAAACGGTGGACGAGTAGAGTTAACGCAACTAGTCTTTCAATGCCTAAGCCTAAACCTGAGGTTTAAGTTGCGAGAAATGGTGTAGCCCAAGTGCAATGCAGTAGTTGTGGACACATAAATCCAAGCGACGCCAACTTTTGCTCGTCGTGTGGCCGGCCGCTGAACGCAAGCGACGACACGGGAACTCTCACATCTGTCGAAACACCCGCAGAACCTACAGACGAATTCGTGGACCATGCAATTGCGCTAGCTCCATCTGACCAAGTCGCTCTGGTAGTGCGGGGAGGACCGAGTTCAGGCACTTATTTCGTCCTGGAAAAAGAAGTCACGAAAGTTGGGAGACACCCTGACTCTGACATATTCCTGGATGATATAACCGTGTCCAGACGCCACGCAGAGTTTTTAGTCAAAAAGGGCGACTACTTCGTTGTCGATGCTGGGTCGCTCAACGGAACATACGTGAACAAGCAGCGAATAGAGCAGGCAAAATTAGCAACGGGCGACGAAGTCCAGATAGGAAAATACAAACTCATATTCGTTGCGCCATCACGGGAGAGTGGCAGCGGTGGCTGATAGAGAATATAAGTCAATTGGCGAGACTCTGGCACTCATTAGAGAGGAATTCCCAGAGGTAACCATTTCAAAGATAAGGTTTTTAGAAACCCAGGGATTGATTGCCCCGGAAAGAACCACGAATGGCTACCGCAAATTTTACGATCACGACATTGAAAGACTTGCGTTCGTTCTCAGGCAGCAACGCGAACAGTTCTTGCCCCTGAAAGTGATTAAGGATCGAATTACCGAGAAGGAGCCAGGGGTATTCGTTCTTGACCCCAATAAGGGAAGATTCACGGGAACCCAAAAAACAAAGTCCTCAAAATTCGAAAAGGACATCTTTGGCGACCCACTGACAGAACGTGCACCGAATCGGCAAAACCCCAAGGCTAACCATAAAGTTGAAGTCCGGACTGGAACGACAACAGGCGCAACCCGCCAAGGCAGCACCGTGCAGTCTAGAACCAACTATACGCAACCATCTGCAAAGCAATCCGAGCGCACACCAGTTCCGGCTGCTGGGGCTCCGGTGCTTCGAAACTCGCTAAACAGTCCTGGCCAAATTGCCAACGAAGGCTATCCGACCTCGTCTCGAAACACCGAAGAGAACAGGCCGGCCTCCTCAAAGCGACCTCGGCTATTCGCCCTCCCGTCAAACTCGTCTCTTGCGGAAAGCCTGGACGATGTCCGGTCTCTCCATGACGGCTCACTTGAGGAGTCAGACAGCGAAGATTCCACATTTGAAGATTCAAGTGAAACTGGATTTCCCAAGAACTCCTTCACGGCTCGTGACATTGCCGAACAGGCCGATCTCAGCCTTGTCCAAGTTCACGACCTGACGACATACGGGTTGTTAAGTCCGACAATGGTGAGAGGCCAGCAAATCTACTCAGGAGCAGATCTTGAACTGGCAAGTTTGGCCAAAGAGTTTGCAATGTTTGGGCTTGAAGCAAGGCACCTCAAAATGTACAAAGTGTCGGCCGAACGAGAAGCGTCGTTTTTAGAGCAGGTGATCCTGCCCATACTCGCCAACAAATCACAGAAATCCCGAAACCGGGCTGAAGCAGCACTTACCCAGCTTGGCGAAATTGGAGCCCAGTTCCGCACGCTGCTGCTGGAACGTGCTATAGAAAAGATCTTAAAGTCTTGATTCAATTTCGGCTATAAACCTAAACAACTTCATGGCTTATTAGGTTTATAGTAAGAGATAGCTGGACCATAAATCTCGGCGGCTCGTGCCGCGTTCTAAATGAGGCCTCAGAGCCAGCATAAGCGGCAGGAGGTGAGCCTTCATATGATAGAAGTTGAGCTTTCCGCAGTTCGAGTGGATCTACGGTCTAACACTCCCGTACTTCTGCTGCAGGAGCTGGCGAAACCGAAGCGCACGCTGCCTATCTTCATCGGTGCGCCTGAAGCAACGGCCATCGCATTTGCGGTGCAGCAAATCGAAACACCCAGACCGATGACTCACGACCTTCTCAAGAACGTCATTGAGGATCTCGAATCACAGCTGGTCAGCGTAATGATCACAGAACTCCGAGATTCCACGTACTTTGCCGAGCTGATTGTGGTTCGTGGAGCAAAGACCTACCACATCTCGGCTAGACCGTCGGATGCGATAGCTCTGGCCCTTAGAGTGCCAGCTCCAATATACGTGGCGGACGAGCTTCTCGAAAATGAGGGCATTTCGGCGGAGATATTGGATCAGGACCGAGAGAACGTGCCAGAAGAGCAGAATCCAGAGCAACTCGTCGGAGAATTTAGAGAATTTTTGAATACGCTCAGACCCGAAGATTTTTCAGGGTAAAGTTTTAAGGATTTCTCTGGGAGAAATTACACTCAAATACTTGCATTGGCAGCAATATCTGTCATACTTACTGCTGCATCAATGTAACTACGCTAGTGTAGGAGACGGAATGGAAGCACCCCTCGGATTCAGAGGCATTCAAGCGTGCAAGTTGGCGGGTATAACATATCGTCAGCTTGACTACTGGGCAAGAACGGGTCTGGTCCGTCCCTCCGTAGCGGATGCACATGGCTCTGGCACCCAGAGGTCATACTCTTATCGAGATATTCTCGAGTTAAAAGTCATCAAGCACCTCTTGTCTGGCGGCATTTCGCTTCAGGCGGCCAGGAAGGCTGTGGAGTATCTTCGAGCAAACCTCAAGGAAGATCTGTCAAATGCAGATGTCCTGGTTGTGGGTCCGGGAACCGTGCTTGTTCGGACCGGCGAAGAGCTCATCAACTTGTTGAGAGGTGGCCAATTGGTGATGTCCATCGTTCTTTCTCTCCAGGAGATCGTCAACGAACTCGACGCCGCCATCATATCAATGAAATACCAGACCTCTGACGATGGCGATGGAACTCCGAGAACCATCGTCCCAGGCCAGCAACAGTTGGCCATCTAACTTAACTGTTGCCTGATACAAGTCTCCCTGAGATTTCAAAGCACTCCAACCTTCTCCAAGGATCATGCTGAACGCTGGCAAAAATCGCCAAGAGCCACGCACCTACAATTCCAGAACTATGTTATGAAGGTGACATTAAAAAGAACCGCGCTCTATGAGGATCATTGCAAGCTGAATGCCAAAATGATGGAGTTTGGAGGATGGGAAATGCCGTTGTCATACTCCACGGGCACCATTGCGGAGCACATGGCTGTTCGGAATAGCGCAGCTATGTTTGATGTATCCCACCTTGGCACTGTCAGGCTCATGGGCCCAGATGCTTTCAATCAGATCCAGAGGACCCTTACCAATGATCTCGGAAAGATCTCACCGGGGCACGCCCAGTACACACATCTCCTGAACGACAGAACCGGTTCGGTAGAAGATGACATAATTGTTTGGTGGATCGACGAAGAAGTGTTCGACGTCATGCCCAACGCATCCAATACCTCTCGAGTGCTGGCCGCCCTGCCGGGAATCGATACAACAGATGAGCGCGTCGTCATTGCGGTACAGGGACCAAGAGCTCGGGCTGCAGTTGTGGACGTTTTCAACGAGGCAAGGGATGTCCCACATTTTCACGTGTCGCGCTCGAGCTATCTAGGTCATCCAATTGTCATATCTGGCACGGGGTATACAGGAGAAGATGGAGTGGAGATCTCTGTTCCAAATCCTGTTGCTTCATCGCTCTGGAATCGCTTGTTAGATCTGGGTGTAATACCTGCTGGACTGGGAGCGAGAGACACTCTTCGCTTGGAAGCCGGCCTCCCGCTTCATGGACACGAGTTAGGAGAGGGAATAACGCCGCTTCAATCTGGGCTTGGGTGGGTTGTCGCCTTTGGTAAGCCTGAATTTCTGGGAAGAGATGCGCTTCTGGCGGAAAAAGCACAGGGTGTTTCACGAAAGCTGGTAGGTCTGAAAGGATTCAGCAGACAACCGTTTCGCCAAGGACAGGACATAGTTGTGGACGGCCGCAAGATAGGTGCAACCACATCCGGAAACTACTCACCGGTCTTGCAGGTTGGAATCGCCATGGGCTTTGTCGAGCCGGCATATGGTGCTGGACAACAAGTAGCCGTGGAAGCCAAGGGAGGGCTTATACCAGCAGAAATCGTCAAACTCCCGTTCGTAAAAAAGGCCTACACGAATTAGACCCAATTATGGCAAATCAATAATATGCACCTTTCACTTCAGTCAACGAGCCAATAGGCGGTATCACTTTGTCAGGATTCATCCCACACACACCAACCGAAGTCCAGGAAATGCTCGATTTCCTGGGGATTCACCAGGTCGAAGACCTGTTCATCTCCATACCTGAATCGATCCGGCTGGCACGTGGAGCACTCGAACTTCCTTCAGGAATTTCTGAGCCAGATCTTCTGTGCCGAATGAGGGAACTAGCTGACAAGAACCGGCCAAACCCTGAAGATCTGATATGTTTTGCTGGTGGTGGAGCATACGATCACGACATTGCTTCTTCCACCAGGTCTCTGGCGTCCCGCTCCGAATTCGTTACAGCGTACACCCCCTATCAGCCGGAAGTAGCCCAAGGAGTTCTGCAAGCGCTGTTCGAGTACCAGTCATTGGTCACTCGTATATCCGGCCTTCCAATTTCCAACGCGTCTCTCTATGATGGCGCCTCAGCACTGGTCGAAGCTCTAAACCTTTGCGTATCACAGAACAAGAATCCCCTCGTCTGGATGAGTCAAGGCATAAATCCTTCGTTTCGGGCCGTGGCACGAACCTTCGCTGCTGGTACCGGTCACGAGATTGTGGAAGTGCCCCTTAATAATGCGAACACCATCTGGCCTTTCAACTCGCAAAAAATACCGGGAGTAGTAGTTGTCGGATACCCGAATTACCTCGGAGTCGTTGAAGAACTCTTTGAAATGCTGGAGTATTCCCAAAAGAACGATGTGCGGATCGTCTTTGTTTACGATCCTGTTGCAGTGTCCTTACTCAAGTCCCCCGGAAGCCTCGGCGCAGACGTAGCAGTAGCCGAGGGACAGCCATTTGGAGTTGGCTTGAACTTTGGCGGACCTTATCTGGGTCTTTTTTCTGTCAAGAGTGACTATGTTCGCCTTCTACCCGGACGGCTCGTTGGTGAAACGGCAGATAGTGAAGGACGAAAGGGCTACGTCACAACCTTAAGGGCCAGGGAACAGGACATCAGGCGCGAAAAGGCCAGTTCCAACGTTTGCACAAACCAAACGCTAATTGCAATCACTGCAGCGATTCAGCTTTCATGGCTTGGCAAAGCAGGCATGAAAGAACTCGCCCAGCGATGCTACTCAGGAACGGAATACCTTAAGAGACTATTGGTTGGTCGGCCGGGACCTTTTTCGCTCGTCTCGAACCGGCCCACAATCCGTGAATTTGCGATTAGAACACCCATTCCAGCCGAGTTGGTGGTCGAAAGGATGCTCGAAGAGGGTTTCCTCGCCGGAATTCCCCTAAATAGAGATTTTGACGGATCAGATGTTCACGGCTCGCTTTTGGTGAGTGTGACCGAAAAAAGGAGCGCCGTCGAGATCGAGAACTATGTGAATGCGATGGAAAGAGTGGTGAAATAGATGGAGAGAGGATACCAACCGGGGGGTCAAGCCATGTCGATTCCTCTTATGGACGGGCACGCAAGCGAACCCACTATTTTCGACCTTTCCGTACCCGGCAGGTCAGCAGCCTCTTTCCGCACAACTGGGGTTCCCCACGCAGACCCTTCTGAAACCATTCCCTCAAATCTCATACGCACCGAAGAGATCGAGCTTCCCGAAGTTTCCGAGCGAGACATGGTGGCACACTTCACGAGGCTCACCCATAGACAGTTTTCCGTGGATCTGGGTGCCTACCCATTGGGCTCTTGCACAATGAAATACAACCCCAAGTTCGCAGACGTTGCTTCAACCATCCCGGGACTAGCCAACGTCCATCCCTGCCAACCCGAGAGTGCCATTCAAGGTTGGCTTGAACTCATGACGACACTCGAAAGATGGTTCATAGAGATCACAGGAATGGCTGGTGCAACGCTTCAGCCGTCGGCTGGCGCACAGGGAGAGCTAACTGGCCTCCTGATAATGAGAGCATTCCACGAAAACGTCGGCAGGCAGCGCCGAAATGTGATCATCCCGGACTCGGCGCATGGAACCAACCCAGCTTCTGTAACGCTGTCGGGGTACAAGCCTGTGACAGTGAGATCCGGTCCTGACGGCCTTGTTGATCTTGACGCCTTGGAAGCTCTTCTCGACGAAGACACTGCGGGCATCATGCTAACGAACCCGAACACACTCGGACTCTTTGAAAAGGACATACTCAAAATCTCGAAAGCCGTGCATGAAGTTGGCGGTCTACTTTACTATGACGGCGCCAACTTGAACGCAATAATGGGCGTGGTTCGCCCTGGAGACATGGGTTTCGACATAGTGCACTCCAATCTCCATAAGACTTTCGCCACACCCCACGGTGGAGGCGGACCCGGATCCGGACCGGTTGCTGTCACAAGCGAACTCGTCGACTTCCTTCCTGGACCAAAGCCGGCTGTAATAGGGGAGAACCCCGATGGATCCACACGCTACGGGTTCGTCACACCATCCAAGTCCATCGGACGAATCCACTCCTTCCATGGGAACGCAATGGTATTTGTCCGAGCTCTGACATACATGCTCTACTACGGTGGGGAAGGGCTGGCAGAGGTATCTCATACAGCAGTCCTAAATGCCAACTGGCTTAGAAAGAGGATCTCCAGATCTTATCCTTCTGCTCATGATGCCACATGCATGCACGAGTTCGTGTGCTCAGCCTCATCCTTGAAACGCAGCACGGGTGTCCGGGGCCTCGACGTCGCAAAGAAGCTTCTGGAGTATGGCTTTCACGCACCGACCGTCTACTTTCCTCTTGTAGTTGATGAGGCCCTGATGTTCGAACCAACTGAAACTGAATCGCTACAAACCCTGAAGTCCCTTGCCGGCGCACTTGATGAAATCGCTGAGATTGCCCACTCAGAAGATGGTCATGATCTCATCCATCGAGCACCCACGCATACTCCGGTCACACGCCTGGATGAAGCTCGTGCTGCAAGGTCCTTGATCCCGACATTTGATGCTTCAGTTGAAATGGAACGAAACCAATTGAACGATTAGTGGCCCTTCTTGCCATGCCCAGGTGGTGCAATGGGCGGCGTTGGGGACTGAGCGGGGCCAGGCTGTGCAGGCACGCCCGTCGTAGAAGTGACTGGCAACGTTGTGGTAGTACTTGCCACTGTGGTCGGCGCGACCGAGGTGGTGGGCCTTTTCTTGGAATGCGGATTTGCGCCTCCATGAAATGCCAGGAAAAACACTGCCAAAAAAGCGATCAGGGCAGCCGAGAAGAACAGCAGCGTGGGATGAGGCTGACCATTTGAGACCTTTTTCCAGAGCGCATTGGCCTTGCTCGAAACAATTCGCCAGGTCCTTGCTCCAACGGCTGAGATCACAGCCAGCATCCCGAGAACTTGGATCCTCCCTGACAGAAGCCAAGACCTGTTGACCACTTCAGTTGGCGCTTTGGCATCTGCAACAGGCATTGCCATGACCTGTGTCCTTTGCGCTTCTTCATCCTCGAGTAACGGTGCAGTCTCCTCGAGCCTGGCATTGAAATCCAGAGCAGCAGCCATGTGTGCAGCGCTCGAATATCGAGTCTCTGGTGCGGGGGAGAGCGAACGCTTGATGACTTTGGCCAGTGCCGGTGGCATATCTGACCTTAACGACTCGGGCGGATCAAACGTGCCAGAACGTGCTGCAAGTACGATGGCAATTGGAGAGTCGCCCTTGAAAGGCCGCTCGCCAGTAACCATCTCAAAAAGTAGGACACCGACTGAAAAAATATCTGAACTCGGGGATACCGGCTTTCCATCAGCCCGCTCCGGTGATAGGTACGACGGAGTCCCGATTACCTGGTTGCTCAGGGTCAACTCCTGAACCGATGCCGTACCATAGAGCGTGGCTATTCCAAAGTCAGTGACCTTCACCTCACCACCTGCGCCGAACAGGATATTGCTGGGTTTGATGTCTCTGTGGATGATGCCATTTGCATGGGCGACACTAAGTGCTCCCAGTATCTGCTGCGCTATTGAAATTGCCCTGTCAATCGGGAGAACTCCAGCCGAAAGAATGGAGGAAAGTGTTCCTCCGGAAGCAAGCTCCATGACAATGAATGGCTGGCTGTGGACTTCATCCACGTCAAATACGGTTATGACATTCGGGTGATGCGAAAGCTTCCCCGCTGCCCGAGCTTCCCGTTCGAACCTAGCTCGGAGCACCGAATCATTGACAAGGCTGCCCTTTAGAATCTTGACGGCCACATGGCGGTCGAGCTTGGAGTCATACGCCTCGAAGACGTCACCCATTGCTCCTTGCCCTATGTGGGTTGCCAATCTGTAGCGGTCGTTAAGGACCGTTCCCGTGACGACCGTCCTCTCAGCCCCGGATCGCTGATCGTCCATGAGACGATCTTAGCCGATATACCCCCACAAAAGGCGGAGCGGCTCTAGCCAATGAACGAGCTTCAATCCAGCCTGAGCAATTCATCACAGACACTCTGGAATTGGGCAAATTCTCGCTTAATTTGATGCGCTTGATATGATTGGCCTAATCAGACTGGAATAATGAGCTCTTGCGGTTTCACGAGTTCCAGTAGTGGCGCCGTTGATCGCCAGTTCCCAAGCAAGGAGACATAATGGCTGACAAATACCATAAGGTCGCTGAAGAACTCCGCGGCCCGGCAAGAGAGCTTAGGTCTGAAATCCCCGAAGTACTCAAAGGGTACGCACAGCTCCATGCGGCCGCAACCGCAGAGGGTGTTCTCTCAAAGAAGACCAAGGAGCTGATCGCTTTGGCGATATCGGTGGTAAATAAGTGTGACGGTTGCATTTCCAGCCACGCAAGAGCAGCAGCGATACAAGGAGCTTCGAG
>JAJZBG010000085.1 GCA_021799035.1 Actinomycetes bacterium
TATGCGCGAGACTGAACAAGCTGCTGTAAATGATTTTCTCGACTCGGCGGTACCGCGACCGTTGCTTGGTCTCGTCTACGGACGTCGGCGAATTGGCAAGTCCACAATGCTTGTTCGGGAGGTCGAAAAGCGAAACGGCTTCTACTTCGAAGCAATCAAAGTCTCAACGCCCACCCAGCTTGAGCGGCTCGGTGACGCCCTGGGAAGATTCCTCGGCGCAGGACGCCTTGCTTTGGCAAACTGGGAAGAAGGTATCCGCTCGGTTCTCGACATCGGACGAGACCGCCAAGTCCCAGCGGTTCTCGACGAGTTTGGCTACATCACCGACGCCGAACCTTCAATAGAGTCAGTTATTGCTGCAACCCTTGGACCTGGGGCACAACATGATACCAAGAATCGCACCCGCTTGATCCTTTGCGGATCGGCAATGTCGGTAATGCGATCCCTCACCTCAGGCCAAGCTCCACTGCGGGGACGGGCTAGCCTCGAACTCGTCATGCAGCCGGATGACTTCCGAAGCGCATCGCAGAGATTGCCTCCAGGATATGAATTGGACACCGCTATACGGGTTTTCTCTGTGATAGGCGGAGTGGTTGGATACGCCACCGATATGGTGAACTTTGACCTTCCAACTACTTCTTGCGATTTCGATCGATGGCTGACAGACCGGATACTCAGCCCCGCCGCAACTCTGCACTACGAAGCTACAACGCTGCTGGCAGAGGACCCATACCTAACCGGAAGAAGTGCTCTTCTTTACAACAGTCTCCTTGGCACTATTGCAAACGGCTCGGTCACAGCCGGCGTCATCTCGAAGAAAATGGGCCGCCCGGTTTCAAACATCGATCCCCTTGTGCGCAGACTCATCGAGGCAGGCTTCGTGGTGCGGCACAAAGATCCGATTCGCGAAAAGAGGCCTCTTTACGCTCTAAGCGATCCGTTTCTTCAGTTTCACTACACGATCCTCGAACCACATGGTCCCTCACTAAGAGGCCGCGACCCTTCGCAACTGTGGATGTCTCGACTTAAGCAGATCTTTGATTCACAGGTTCGCGGCCCGGTCTTCGCGGAAGTGGCTAGGACGTGGGTAACAAGCTTTGCGAGCGACACAACGCTTCCAGTGCGCGACCACGTAGGCCCCTCGTACGTCAACGTCGACGGTACCGATCATCAGATAGATGTTCTGGTCGCACAGCACAATGAAACCCCTGCAAAACGCAAGATCGTAGCGATTGGTGGCGCCAAGGCTGGAGAGAGACTCACCGTAAGCCACCTGCGTAAGCTCGAAAGATATAGGGCCGCCTTTGGTTTGGCGGCCACCGAAGCCAAGCTGCTGCTTTTCGGTTCCGATGCCGACAAGCGACTGTCCAGCGAGGCTGATACAAGGCTTGACGTCGAGATTATTGACCTTACACGTCTTTACCAAGGATCTTAGACAGAGCCCATTTGCAGGTCCAAGCTGCCCAACTCGCCTCCCCTAGCCTTCGATTCGCACGCGAAAACCCTTCTATAGCCAAGGAAGCCCCAGCAGCAGCATCGTTCGGGAGAACTCACCTTCGACTCTAGCCGTATCACCATCCAATTTGACTTATCGGCATTCACGACCCATTCAGCTGAGAGAGAAGACCTCCCGCAGCTCTTTGTTTGTCAGGTTCCCTATCCAGCTTTCGCCCGCGCCAACGCTTAGCTCAGCGAGCTCCCGCTTTGAGTCGATCATCTCATTGATGCGCTCCTCAAAAGTATTGCGCGTGATCAGCCTGTAAACTCCCACATTTCGCGTCTGCCCTATCCGGTAGGCCCTATCGGTAGCTTGCTGCTCAACGGCAGGATTCCACCAGAGATCGAAATGAACCACATATGACGCTGCAGTCAGGTTCAGCCCCGTGCCACCAGCTTTGAGCGACAGAACGAAAGCCCTCTCCGTTGGGTCCTCCTGGAACCTAGAGACCATCTCGTCACGTGCCTTCCGAGAAAGCCCGCCGTGGAGGAAGCTGGGTTGGCGACCGAATCGGCCGGTGATCCATTCGCACAGCAGCTCCCCCATCTCGCGGAACTGAGTGAAGACCAAGACCTTCTGGTGACTCTCGTAGATAGGATCTACCAAATCCAGAAAGAGCTGGCCCTTACCGGAAAGATCTGCTCCTCGCTCTCCGCCTTTTAGGAACTGGGCGGGATGATTACAGATCTGCTTGAGCGCCAAGATCATCTGCAGGACTAGTCCCTGGCGTTTGAAAAGATCAGACTCGCCTTCAACTGCCGCCAAGGCCTCGCGAACGGTGGACTCGTAGATCACGACTTGCTCTTTGGTCAGATCGCAAAGATAGTTCTGCTCCACCTTGTCTGGAAGGTCGCTAATGATAGCCTTGTCAGACTTCACCCGCCTGAGCAGGAATGGAGAGGTCACCCGCTTGAAGCGGGAGGTCACCTCATGGTCGTGGTGCTTCTGAATTGGAACAGCAAACTCCTTGGTAAACTGGTTCAGATTGCCGAGCAACCCGCGGTTCGCATAGTCCATGATGCTCCAGTACTCAGACAGCCTGTTCTCTACCGGAGTCCCGCTCATGGCAATGAAGTTGCCTGCGGGAATGGACTTGACAGCCTTGGTCTGGGCAGCAGCAGGGTTTTTCATGTTCTGCGCCTCGTCTGCTACGACAACCCTCCAGGGAAGCTTTTTCAGGAGGGCAGCATCGGTCCTCACCACTCCGTAACTGGTCAGCAGAACGTCAGGCACATCCTGAGGAATCGCCCTACCCGATCCGTGATAAATGCCAGAGGTCAAAGAAGGGGCGAATTTCGCAATCTCCCGGGACCAGTTTGTCAAGAGGGTGGTTGGCACCACCACTAGAGCTTTAGCTTTCTCGAGCTCCCCCTCCTCTTTCATCTTTGCTATTGCGGAGATAACCTGGAGCGTCTTGCCAAGACCCATGTCGTCTGCGATGATGCTTCCGAACCCGGCACTTGCGTTCTTGTACAGCCACTCGTATCCACGCTTCTGATACGGCCTGAGCTCGGCTGAGACGGACTCTGGCACTGCGATGTCCTCAGCTTTGGTCAGGGACTTGATCATCCTGCGAACGTTTTTATCAAGTCGAACGGTAGCCCCTCCATACTCCTCCGCCAGTGCAATGCGCAGAAGATCTCGGCCCCCTGCAACCTCTGGCTTCGAAAGCTGCTTTCTGAGCCTTTCGATCTCGGCTGGATCCAGCAGGAGATATTCGCCACGAAACTGGATGATCCCAGATGCAGTCCTGACAAGCTCTTCGAACTCATCTTTCGAAAGAAACGAAGAGCCGATAGCAACGCTCCAATCAAAATCCAAAAGATCCGAAAAGTTGAAGTACCCTCCCAACTGATCCGGCTTGGCCTTGATGCTGACGGAGAGCCTGGGGCGCAAGAGGTGGTCGAGCTCTTTTGGAATGACCGCCCTGATTCCAAGAAGGCGGATGATCGGCAGCACGTCGAACAATAGGGCTGGGAGCTCAGAGGGGGTCAACCTTATCGGATGCACCGCGCCTGATGAGATGTAGTCGTTGAATCCAGGGAAGAACTCAGCGAACAGCGCCACCTTTTGTAGCACCGAATATCGCGACTGCTGCCACTCTTCGCTGGACAGAACTTCTGAGAGCGGTACCGGCTTTTTAAGTGAATCCCCCCTCTTCTCTACCGAAAGTGTGAGCAAGAACTCCTGATCTTCGTCTTCGAGCCACAGGACCGGCAATTGCTCGGCCTGGCTCAGATGTAAGCGTGATAGCCACAGCTGTATGCCAGAAGCAATCTCGCCTTCTCCTGGACCTGCGAAGCTGGCTTTGTGCGACCCAAAAAAGAGATCGAATACTTCCTTGTCAGAAGCCTTCTCATCTCCAGCAGCAAATTGGCCCACTAGCTCGTCCAGCATCACGCTGAACAAAACCAGACCATGGACCTCAGGAGACCTTATGCCTTTCACAGCGTGATCTGTGAACTCCAGAATATTTTGCGGCAAGAGACGCTGGAGATGGCGAAAGGTATCTGAAACTGCGTTATCGAGAAAAGCTGGAATCCATCTGATCCGTTTCGTCGAATCATCGAGCTGGAAAATCTGGGGTATCACCGCTCCATTGGCAAGTAGATGCAGACAGCTCATTTCGACATGGTAGAGAGCTGCCACTTCTGGCTGGAGATCCGCCAACTCATCCTCAGAAAGCACCTGAAGCGCCCCAACCAGATCGAAGATTGTGGAAATCGATCCTGCATTGAAGACTCGGGCACTGTAATCTGCGGAAACAATGATTCGGGGCTTGTCACCCGAGAGGATCGGACAAGGTTTGGACTCACTTTCTGGAGCATCGACAAGTGATCTCGCTTTCCTCGAGACTCTTTTCATCGTTCTTTCGTACAATGCGTGAAAGTCTCCACTCGGATAGAACGGTGGACTTGTTGAAAGGACCCCCACCAGCGCTTCAGAGATATCTTTCAACAGTGAATAGTCAATGTCTGCGTAGTCTTGCGTCTCTGCAGCCGCATCCTGCCCGGTATCAGAGACGGCCGAAAGCAGGGGGCTAGAAAAGTAGGTAGGCGCAGCAAGCAGATCAGCTATCTTGGGCAGCTCGGCCTTGGCCTGGTTCTCAATGAAGATGCCCCGAGCCTTGAGTTCGCCAGAAATGTCGACACCACGCATTGAGAAGACCGTGAAAGGATTTCCATCTATCTCATGGCTCACCAAATAGATGACGGCAGCTATATGCTTGCACGGAACCGCCCAGTCCGGACACGAGCACTTCATCCCTAGATCAGACCACCGTGCCGGAAAGATCGGAATCTTGAGAGAGGCGGAATAGTCCAGCACCTTTGGGTCGAGTTCCCTGTTGAGCATTTTGGAGATTATGACAGGATCTCTCCCGACCTCATCCAGCAGGGAGTCGACCTGTTCCCGCGGCAAAGCAGGCACCGATATGACAACGTCATACGGCCTGGGACGAGACCCGTTGACCTTGGCCGATATCTCACCGTCACAGATGTCGACACTCGCTACAGCACCCTTTGCCGCATAACTGCGCCCACGAGGCAGCCGGTTGCTGTAATCGATCTTGCTAAGTGCATTCAGCCACTGCGCGCCCCACCAAGTGCGCCCAAACCTCTGCTGAAAGGCCATGGTGCGAGTCTACATTCTTCCTGAGAAGCCGCTCACGCTAGACGTCCCCCGGAAGCAGATTCCACACTGGGCCTGCAATTTGGTGAGCTGCAAGTCTCAGCAATTTAAGTCCCATTCAGAGCAGAACTCTGAAACAGCCACTGTCATATCGCGCTGGTAAAATGAGTTGATGGACACACTGGAGATCATTCGTCAACTGCAAAAGGATGCAGCGCTGAGAGCTCAACTAAGAGCGGTACTGCTCAGTGATGAGATCCTGACCCTTCCAGAACTCGTCCAGGAAAACTCGCGTCAGATTGCAGCCCTAGTCGAGCGAATGGATCGTGTTGAGGCACAGATTGCAGCCCTAGTCGAGCGAATGGATCGTGTTGAGGC
>JAJZBG010000030.1 GCA_021799035.1 Actinomycetes bacterium
GAGATGTCCAGATTGCAACCTCTTCTGCTCCCGTATTGGACCAGGCGGTCCCTGCCCCCACTGCTACGAACCAGTCGCCCACTCAGATCTCGAAGGCTAACTTTCCACCGTTAAATCCGAAGTTCCAGTAAACCCAAAGCACACGTCACAAACCTGTTCAGAGTGTAAACACTGCGCGCCAGAGAACCGCGAGAGCCAAGCGGTCTTTGTCTGTAAAGCTTGTGGGCACACCGAACATGCGGACATAAATGCCGCTAAGAACATTCTCGCCGCAGGACTTGCGGTCTCAGCGCGTGGAGGGACACCCGATTGCGGGCCCGATGAAGCGCGAACCACCCGAGTGGCATGAGCCACTGGTTGTCGGGAATCCCCTTCTGTGAGGGAGGGGAGGAGGTCAAGATCCTGTCATGCTTCTCTGGAGGCAGCTGATCCTTCATAGGGCTGTCGCCAAGCTTCGTTATCGCCAGGTCACCACCAAAACATTCAGAATAGAACGTCATGGCCTCGGCACAGGTTCCATCAAACAGCAGAAACGGGGTGCAGCGTAGCGTCATATGTTTGTTCTCGCTACTCATTTGAATAACCTAAAAGTTCGTAGCAAATTTTACTGCACTTTTCATTGATGGTCACGCGACTTCTGGTCGCGAAGGAGATCGGAGTACGAAAATGCCGTGACCTCATCCTTAGGGTTGAAGGCGTCAAGAGCCTTGCGAGCGCGGGTCGCCACCGTAGTCAACGTGGAACGGCTTCCGTCATTCTAAGTCGCTTTTCTATCGAAAACAGGTTGCCTACCCCCAAGAAGAGGGCCTCTCAGGGCAGCAGGTGACCGTGCTGTAATTCAACGGGCTGCCTACCTGTTAGGCGCCCGCCGCCACCGGATGGGTGCCTCCTTTTAGACAGGCTCAATATCCGGTGACAACGCTAGTTGAAGAAGGGCTGGTCAGGTCCGAGTGGGCGGAAAGTGAGAGCTGCGAATACCTTGAGGATATCCAAGGTTCGCGCTTGACCAGTTTGGTGGAGATGAGGGGACTCGAACCCCTGACCCCCTGCGTGCAAAGCAGGTGCTCTACCAGCTGAGCTACATCCCCAGAATCATGTGCGTGGGGCTAGCTGGAATCGAACCAGCGACCTCAGCATTATCAGTGCTGCGCTCTAACCGGCTGAGCTATAGCCCCATTCACGCCCTAGATAGACTAGAGGAATATTCTAGAGACTCGTGTCGTCCAGTCCTACTAGAACTGATATACCACCCACGTACTCTGCCGCGAGATTGAACAACATTGCGCATATAAAGGTGATTATGGTGCCTATGAGGGCCAAGACTATCCCGACAGATCCCACAAAGATCAGGATCGTCATCCCCGAAACATGATAGGTTGTCGACCCGATCAACTGATCAATAAAGCGATTGAGCTTGATGATCAATCCTGAAGCGCCAGCAAAGTTCCAGATCACCGAACCAGCAATCATGAAGACAACAAGAACAGTCACATAGAACAAGAACGCCACCTTGGCTAGTGACACTGCAGATACGGCCAAGATCTTGCGGCGCTGCACACCTCTTACAGAACGGCCGTTCACCGTCTTTCCCAACGCCTTCTTACGTACTCGCGAACGGGAAGGCGCGCTCCGCTGGTAGGAAGCCCTCGGGCTGCCAACAGTCTTACCCGCCGAAGAAGCAGTCATGTAAGCTACAAACAAACCTTTCCGCCGCCGAAGTCATTTCTGAAGCCAGCTGGCAACTTGACCCGCAGTCAAATCAATAACTAACAAATCATAGCGAATGAATCGACATTGCGAGCTCTCATTCGTCACCGTCCACTCCGGTAAGAACCGGTGCAACCGAAGCAACAGTCTCTCCAAGTGCGAGATTAATGACATGAACGCCCGTAGCGTCTCTTCCCTGTAGGGCAATTTCTGACACGCTAGTTCTGATCGTGACTCCCGAAGAGGAGACAAGCAGAACTTCATCATCTTCTTTTACGGTGAAAGCCGATATCAACGCTCCTTTGGCCTGAGTAAGTCGAATGGCTCTGACGCCTTGGCCTCCTCTGGCCTGGGCGGTGAAAAGACCGACTTTTGTTCGCTTACCGTATCCGCCCTCGGTCACCAACAGAACCTGAAGATCGTCCTGGGCGACGAGACAGTCTACAACCTCATCTCTGAACCTCAGCTTCATGCCACGGACGCCGGTGGCGTCGCGACCAACAGCACGAACTTCTTCAAGCGAGAATCTAATTGCGGACCCCATTCTGGAAAACATGAGGAGATCCACGACTTTGGGAGCCACGATTACTCTGACTAACTCATCGCCCTCCCTTAAAGAGAGTGCGATAAATCCATCCCGCCTCGACTTGTCATACTCTGAAAAGACTGTCTTTTTTACGAGTCCCGCTTTTGTGACAAACACAAGGAATGTGTCGTCATCGTAGGATCGCGTGTCGAGGACGGTAGCTATCGTCTCATCAGACGCCAAGGGAAGCAAGTTCACTATGGCGGTACCACGAGCCGCCCGTTCCTTTACAGGTATCTCGTGAACCTTGAGACGATACACCTTCCCCTTGTTTGAAAAGAACAAAAGATAGGAGTGGGTCATCGTGTTTATCACTTGGGTTACAAGGTCCTCCTCCTTGACCTTTGCTCCCTTGACTCCCCTTCCTCCCCTTCCCTGGGTTCTGAAAGCATCGGAAGACATTGCTTTGATATAACCGGACTTGGTCATCATCACGACCATTGGCTCGTCTTCAATCAGATCTTCAATCCCAATCTCTCCAACATCAGATGTGATCGAGGTGCGCCTTGGCTCTCCAAACTCCTCCTTTATGGCGTTTAGCTCTTTCTTTATCACTTCATTGAGCATGGCTGGATCAGCTAGGATCGCTTCAAGTTCAGCGATAGTCGCGCGAAGAGCCGCCATCTCGTTCTCAAGCTCGGACCTGCCGAGTCTGGTCAGGCGACCTAGAGTCATGTCGAGAATATGATTCGCCTGGATCTCAGTGAATAGAAATGGCTCGGACATCAAGCCAACTCTCGCCGCAGCCCGATCGTCAGATGCCCTAATCAGGGTGATAATTGCATCCAGCTGATCGATGCATCGGAGAAGGCCTTCCACTATATGAGCCCGCTCCTGAGCCTTGCGAAGACGTGTTTGCGAACGCCTCGTCACAACCTCTACTTGGTGTGACACGTATGCACTGAGTGCCTGTACCAGGTTTAGAGTTCTCGGGACCCCGTCGACAAGGGCAAGCATGTTCACGGCGAAGCTGGATTGCATTGGAGTGTACTTGAAGAGATTGTTCAGAACCACGTTAGGGTTCGCATCCCTCTTCAGTTCCACAATCAGCTTGTTGACTCTACCAGCAGAATCATTTTGCGTTTCTCTTATCCCGTCGAGCTCTTTGCCGTTGACTAGCTCAGCAATCTTCCGTTCGATCTGCTCCACCGATGTTTGATATGGGATATCTGTGACCACGATGCGATGGCTGCCTGTTTTGGTTATCTCAATAGTGGCGATGGCTCGAGTCTTGATGGACCCCTTGCCGGTGCGGTATGCATCGTATATACCTTGGCGGCCAAATATCTGCCCGCCTGTGGGAAAGTCTGGACCTTGCACAAATCGCATCAGATCGTCTGGCGTCGCGTTCGGATTGTCAATTAGATGGATCGCCGCGCTTATGACTTCTGCCAGGTTGTGTGGAGGAATGTTGGTCGCCATTCCAACGGCAATTCCTTGAGAACCGTTGACCAATAGATTTGGAAATCTTGATGGCAGAACCACTGGCTCCAACTCGGAGCCGTCGTAATTAGTTGTGAAATCGACAGTTCCTTCGTCTATGCCAGCCATGAGTTGAAGGCTTATTGGAGCAAGCCGACACTCTGTGTATCTTGACGCAGCAGGGCCTGTTTCTGGGTCTGGTGAGCCAAAGTTGCCATGGCCGTCTATCAAAGGATGTCTTAGGGAAAAATCCTGAACCATGCGAGCAAGGGCGTCATAAATTGCAGAGTCTCCGTGCGGGTGAAACTTACCCATCACATCGCCGACAACCTTGGAGCACTTGACGTGAGGCCGATCTGGACGCATACCCTCTGAAAACATCGAGTACAAGATCCTGCGGTGGACCGGTTTTAGTCCATCTCGCGCATCTGGCAGAGCTCTTGAGACAATGACCGACATGGAGTATTCCAGGAACGAGCGTTCCATCTCCTCTTGGATCTCAATCGGTTCGATGACACCGACAAACAAGCCGTTGGGGTCGTTTCTGTTATCTGGGCTCAACTCATGTCCTCTTTATTCACGCGTCAAATATCTAGGAATCGCACGTCTTTTGCGTTGGTCTGGATGAAATGCCTTCTTGATTCGACATCTTCTCCCATCAGAACCGAACACACGTCGTCTGCAAGCGCTGCTTGATCCACACTTATCTGAAGGAGCGACCTTTTCGAGACGTCCATGGTGGTGTCTCTCAACTCGTCGAAATCCATCTCTCCGAGGCCTTTTAGGCGTTGGAATTCTGCCTTGTGATTCGGGTGCTCTGCTAGAAAGTTTGCTTTAGCAGCATCGTCTTTCAGGTATACCTTTTCCTTGCCCATCAACGTCGAATAGAGCGGGGGCTGCGCTACATATACAAATCCCCCCTCGACAAGAGGCTTCATTTGCCGGAAGAAGAATGTAAGAAGCAGCGTTCGAATGTGTGAACCGTCAACATCTGCATCAGCAAGAATGATTATCTTGTGATAGCGGATCTTGCTCAGGTCAAAGTCGTCGGCAAGACCAGCGCCAATTGCCGATATCAGAGCTTGGATCTCCGAGTTCTTGAGCATTCTGTCGACTCTTGCCCGTTCGACATTCAAGATCTTCCCCCGAATGGGCAGTATCGCCTGGGTCCTGGGATCTCTTGCATCCTTGGCTGATCCTCCAGCTGAGTTTCCCTCAACGATAAAAATTTCTGACTCTCTAGGGTCCCGAGAAGAGCAGTCAACCAATTTTCCAGGTAGTCCGGCCCCTTCCAACGCAGACTTTCTTCGAGTGAGGTCCCTAGCTTGACGGGCTGCCACTCTGGCTCTGGCTGCGATTATTGCCTTCTGGACTATTTGCCCAGCTTCACGCGGATTCTCCTCTAGCCACTCCGCAAGCTTCTCGTTAGTTGTTCGTTCCACAAGGGATCTGATCGAGACATTTCCAAGCTTTCCCTTTGTCTGCCCTTCGAACTGTGGATTCTGGAGCCTAACAGCAATGATTGCCGTGAGCCCTTCCCTGATGTCCTCCCCTTGAAGGTTCTCGTCTTTCTCCTTGAGCAAATTCTTGCCTCTGGCATATTTGTTGACCACGTTAGTGATGGCCTTACGGAACCCCTCTTCGTGCATGCCACCGTCTATAGTGGCGATTCCATTGGCGTAGGAGTGTATCGATTCATAAAACCCGGTGTTCCACTGAAAAGATATCTCCACTTCTTGCTCTTCTTCAGCTTGAGAAAAGTAGCCGACCTTCTTAAATAGGGACTCTTTAGAGTGGTTCAGGTGCCGGGCGTAGTCAACTATCCCCCCGTCGTACTTATAAGTCACCGACTGCTCTTTGCCCGGCCTTTTGTCCTCAAACGTTATCTCCAAGCTTTTATTGAGAAAGGCCATGGTCTGCAGCCTCTCCATGATCGTTTGAGCTCGGAATTCTGTTTCTTCAAAGATGGTTGGATCGGGCCAGAATGTTACTGTGGTCCCGTGCTTTCGGCCTTTTGACTTGCCTGCAACGGCCAGTGGAGCAATGGGGGTTCCTCCATCTCTGAACTCCATCCGGTGGGTGTTTCCATCCCGATCTATTTCCAGAATCAGCCTTGTTGAAAGTGCGTTGACAACCGAAACGCCAACTCCGTGCAGACCGCCCGACACCTTGTAACCGCTTCCGCCAAACTTCCCGCCGGCATGTAGAACGGTGAGAACGATCTCGGCAGCACTCTTGTCTTCATACTGTGGATGTTTATCAACCGGAATTCCACGACCGTTATCGACAACTTGACAACCGCCGTCTGATAGAAGTGTTACTTTGATCTTGTCGCAATGACCTGCCATCGCTTCATCTATGGAATTGTCTACCACTTCCCAGACAAGGTGATGAAGCCCGCTTGGGCCAGTGGAGCCTATGTACATCCCTGGCCGCATCCGAACCGGTTCGAGACCCTCTAGTACTGTTATTGCTTCTGCTGTATAACCATTGTTTCCAGACGTTGAATCTTCCTGAAGATTGGCGTTCATCGCCATTCGAACCGACCTTTCGGCATTGTTTGAGACATAGATAACCCACCAGAAAAGGGAGAAAGCTCTCAATCCATTCTAGTGCGAGCGCCTAAAACGTCGAGCATAATTCGGGCCTGTTTTAACCTCTACTTTGTCTACTACCTGCATCTTTAGAAACACATTGATGAGATTCATGATTGACGGGGAGCTCAAAGTCAACTCCCTTGCCACTACTGGATTGGCGGCGGCTACGACAAGGATCTGATCACGAATCGAGAGAGGCTCGCTTTGTGTAGCCAGATACTCCCCGACGAAATCAGGCCATCTCACAAACACTTCGTGTAATGAAGAGTTGGCCGGCATTCCCATGGATTTTGCTAAGGAGTGCAGTGTGTCATTTATCTGCGGTGTCTCCTCATCGTCACGCCTGCGAATCAGGTAAAACGGCTGTCTTGCATCGTGGTGGTCGTGTTGCATCGTTCAGACGGTGCCTTCTATGATCGCTCCATCATTGACGGTCACTCTCAAATCCGGATTGAGTTCTCCTGGAACGGTTCCTGTCGTGGTCAGAATTGTCTGAGTGGCTGTCACCGAATTCAAGATAGCCTTGCATCTGGTGTTGTCGAGTTCGGAAAAAACGTCATCTAGCAGCAGGATTGGATCTTCTCCCATTCTCTCCCGATACAAAGTGTGGAAAGCCACCTTCATTGAATAGGCGGCGGTTCGCTGCTCGCCTTGAGACCCGTTATGCCTTATTGGGTGGCCGTCAATGTCGATCTCTAGCTCGTCCCGGTGAGGGCCTATCCCATTTGACTGTCTTCGAATATCGTCTTTCCTGTTACGCATCAGCTCTTGATGCAGGTCTCCCTGCCAGCTACAGCGATACGACAATGAAATACGGTCGTTTCTGCTGGATATCTCTTTGTAAGCAGTGTTGACATAAGGATCCATGAGCAAAACAAGCTCTTGCCTCAGTTCTACAAGCTGCGATCCATATTGGCTAAGCTGCCTATCCCATACATCAAGAGTTGAGGAGACTTCCGGTGTAAGCATCCCGCCACTCTGTTTGAGCAGCATGGCTCTTTGCCGAAGCACCTTTTCTACAGAAGCGATGATTGCCGGTCCCCTCGGGAACAGCATTGACACACAGTCATCCAAGAAATCCCGTCTTGCTATTGGAGCGCCACGCACGACCTCTATGTCTTGCGCAGCGAAAACAGTTACTGGAACTGTCTTGTTAATATCGGAAACCTTGGAGGGTGGCTGCTTGTTTACTAAGAAACGGTCTCTTCTTGATCTGGACAGCGAAGCCTCCACCAGTATGTCGCGCTTATGTGAGCTTTCAAACGCCGCGCGCAACACCGCTTCATCGGCCTCATAGTTGATGATCGCTTCTTTTGAAGCTCCTCGGAATGATCTCTTTGTTGCGAGGTATGATATGGCTTCTAAAATCGAGGTCTTTCCTTGGCCATTATCTCCATCTATTACCGTGATTCCAGAAGGTGATGGATTGAAAAGAATTTCCTTGTAATTACGAAAACCATGCAACTCAAGCCACTTGAGTATCATTTGAGCGCTCGAGAGTACTTCAAAGCCTTATAGGCATCAATAGGTACGTATAACTGTTGTCGTCAGCATTTGATATGCATGCCGCCTTGTTCACTTCTGTGAACTCCATAGACACCTTGTCAGAAGCAACGCCTTCTGCACCATCAAGCAACAGATCTGGATCAAATGCAATTGCAAATGGCTCTCCGACGAATGTTCCGTCAATATCCTCTGTAGCTTGACCAACTTGAGGGGAGCGGACGCTCAACTTCACGGAACCGTCTTCAACATCCATCCTGAGATGGGTTACTTCTCGATTTTCCTTTGCCATGATTCGAAGTCGCCTGACAGACTCGAGAAAAACCTTCTTGTCAACGATGAGCCTTCTTGGATAAGACGCCTGAAGAATCTGACGATAATCGCGATACTTTTCCTCAATGAGCCGCGTCGTCAGGCTTATATCCCCAATCTTGAAGACAGCTTCTTTTGCCCCAATTTCCACCGAGAGATGATCTGATGGATTTTGTTGGTAGCTGAGTATTTTTTCCAGCTCCCCGAGGGCTCTCGCCGGCACTATCACCTCTCCTTCAGCGCCGAGAACATTCATTCCGACAATGTCTCTTATAGCGAGACGCATTCCATCTGTAGCTACCATTCTCAAGCCACCTTCGATTGCTGAGAAGAGCACCCCTGTATACATGACGTCTCGAGCATCGTCTTTTGCTGCGGCCCTGATGACCTGGCGAAGCCCTTCTTTGAAGCTTTCTTCGTTGACTGTCACCATCTCGCCAGCTGGACTCTTGACGAATGGAGGTTCAATGTCCAACAAGGTCTGAATGATGAATTTTGATCTCCCTCCGACAACTTCTGCAGAATTGTCATCTGCTGAGAATTCCACAGAACCCTCTGGAAGAGACTTCACGAGATTCGTTGTTAGAGTTGCTGGCAAGATCGCCGTTCCATCACCATCCCCCATCACGCGCAGAGACACCTCTATCAGGAGATCCGAATCCTTTCCAGAAACTTGCAGTTGCGATCCTTCGAGTGTCAATCTGACGCCTGGGGTGAGGCCGGAACGAGACGGAGCCCTTCCTGCGATGTTGAGCGCTTCAAAGAGAGCATTTTTCTCGCAATGGAATTTCACAACTCAACCTTTCTTAATCTATTCAAAAATCTTGTAACAGTAGTAGGTGCTGTGAATTGTGGAAAACAAACCAAATATCCTGAACAGAAGGCATCCGACACTTATGAACAAACTATAGCTTTTCCACAGTACACACAGCTTCGAGAATGTGATCTGTGGAACACGAGACGAAAACCCCACCTTTTCAACACAGATTTCACAGCTTTTTCACAAGGTATTACACATAGTTATTGACATCACTTCCCGCCTCTGACTTTTGAAAGTATCTCAGATACCTGTTTGTACACATCCCTGTTATGAGACATAAGATTTTCGATCTTCTCAACAGAGTGCATTACTGTGGTGTGGTCTTTGTCACCGAAAGCTTTTCCGATCGCTGGGTAACTGAGATCTGTAAGTTCTCGAACTACATACATCGCCACTTGACGGGCGATCACCAATGGTCTCTTCCTGGACGATCCTTTGAGTTCTTCCACGGCGAAACCAAAGGTGGAAGCAGTCGTCGAAAGTATTGAAGAGACGGTTATCTCGCTTCCTTGTTGGGAGGAGATAATGTCAGCAAGCACCTCTTGAGCCATTGGTAAATCTATCGCGGTTCCATAGAGTCTTGAAAACGCGCAAACTCTAGTTAGAGCGCCTTCAAGTTCACGAATGTTGTCTTTAACGCTTTCTGCGATGAATTCGAAAACGTTGCTTGGGATGTTGAAGCTACTCCCCTCTGCCTTCTTGCGGAGGATAGCTAACCTGGTCTCGATCTCTGGAGGCTGGACATCTGTGATCAAGCCGGAGAGAAATCTGCTTCTGAGACGATCTTCTAGAGTGGCAATGGCTTTTGGCGGTCTGTCGGACGTAATCACGATCTGCTTTGACGCTGCATAAAGGGAGTTGAACGTGTAGAAAAACTCCTCCTGGAGGGACTCGCGATTTTCGATGAACTGAACGTCGTCAACGAGCAGGATGTCGCACTCTCGGTAACGCTTTTTAAAGGACTGGGTTGCATTGTTTCTGATCGCGTCGACAAATTCATTCAGAAATGTCTCGGTGGAAACATATCTAACGTATTTGTCGGGGTAATTTTCGCGGGCATAGTTGCCTATGGCATGAAGCAAATGGGTTTTGCCGAGTCCGGCTCCGCCGTGGACGAAGAGCGGATTATATGACTTGGAGGGAGTCTCAGCTACCGAAAGAGCCGCAGCATGCGCGAAACGGTTGGAGGCGCCAATGACGAAAGACTCGAACGTGTATCTCGGATCAAGGGGAGATGACTCATGGTGTCGTGATTTGGCGCGCCTTGGACTTTCGAACTCATTCAGGTTAAACAGGCTTGCACCTGCTCCTCTGGAACTCGACTTTTCCGTAGACTGTTCCGTGAAGAGATTCTCACCAAATTTCTGGCTTTCTGAATCGTTTGAGAAGACGAACTCATTTTGTGGTTTTGGAATTGCTGATATTTCCACGGAATATTCGTTTTCGGTCACGGTCGTCAACGAGTTTTGGATGAGATTCATAAAGCGATTTTGAATACGTTCTTTTACCAACTGACTTGGCGCATTCAGAACAAGGGTGTTGCCATGTAAGTCAACAGGCTCAATCGCTTCAAACCAAGCCTTCCAAGTTGATTCCGGAATTTGCCGCTTAAGTGATTCAGCGCAACTTATCCACAACCTCGATGCATCGTTCATTGTTAAAGACTCCCAGCAGGGATCGAGTTTTCCACAAGGTTATCCATGTGTGTGGAAAACTTTTCCATAAGGGATTTCGGCGCCAGGCATGAATAACAGCATAGAAATTCCAAAAATCTCAATCGAATCACCGAGCCGATCTTGAATTTGTATGAAATTTTCATCTGCAACACAACACCCGCCGAAATATCCTTTTACCAGCTATAACACTTAGTTGTCCCCAGCCGGGAATTCCATAATAGACGGCAATTTCCCTCAAATGAGGCGATTTTCAATTTCCCAAAACTTATTTATTTATGCGGAACTATGCATAAGATTTCTGTTTGAATTGTCTAACGGGACTGCTACTTCAGGGAAGATTGCTGCTAAAATTTCAGGGTTTTTCGGTAACCTATCGATTGGTGATGACAAGAGACTCTTGCAGAGCAGAGATAATTTGCCGACTAGAATTTGGGAACTTGTATTGCGAAGATCCGGTAGAGCCGAATATACAGCACATGGGCGTATCGGACCTGATGAGCGGAGCGTAAATGAAGCGTACCTTCCAACCGAACAACAGAAGAAGAGCCAAGAAACACGGCTTCAGGCATCGCATGTCTACACGGGCCGGTCGTGCAGTTATAAAAGCACGCCGTCTCAAGGGCCGTGCTCGCCTCTCTGCCTAGGAGGTTAGTTGGCGAGGTCGTGTCGGGTTCACCCTCTCAGCTCGAGGCGGTCTTTTCAGAGATTGAGCAGAACTGGGAAAAGAGCCAAGTCAAAGGACTTGAGTCTCATTTACAGACTTGACGACAGCCAAGATGCGATCAATGTGGCGTATTCGGTGGGGAAAAAGGTTGGCAACGCGGTCGTTCGAAACAAGGTGAAGAGAAGGCTACGCACCTTGGTTCGAGAGTGCTCGTGCCAAATGCCACACGGGGACTATCTTCTCATGGTCTCATCTAGGGTGGCAGAAATGGAATTCAGCGAGCTCAGGGATGAGGTGAGGGCAATACTGCCCTTAAAAGGAAAGCCGTGACTTTGGGTATGGTGGGTTGAAATTATGAGTTGGGCTTCTTCCCTAGCCATGCGCGCTGTGCGCATATACCAACTTTCTCGCGAGGGAAAGCCGTCTCCTTGTCGGTATTTCCCAACGTGTTCGCAATACGCACTTGAGTCATACGAAAAGCATGGCTTTTTCAAGGGCTCTTTGCTTTCTGCAAAGCGCATCGGAAGGTGCAATCCGTTTGGGAGTTCTGGAGTTGATCCCGTGCCAGAAGTCTTTAGTCTAAGGAAATCCAAATGAGTGTTATTGGTCAGATCCTGAACCCGATCTTTGAGGCTATTGCAGGTCTGCTGGCGTTCTACTACGGTCTCGTTCACGACTATTCTCTGGCAATCGCGCTTCTCACCATAAGCGTGATGATCGTGTTATCACCTCTAACAATCAAAAGCACGCGCTCGATGCTGGAGATGCAGAGGATTCAGCCCGAGATAAAAAAAATTCAGGCAAAGTACAAGAACGACAAGATTGCGCAGCAAGAAGCCCTTTCTCAGCTGTTTAAGGAGAATAAGGTATCCCCTGCGGGAGGCTGTTTGCCTATGCTGGCTCAGTTTCCGCTTCTGTATGTCATGTACGAAGTCATACGAGGGTTATCCAATACAGTTGGACCCCACAATACGGCTTCTCCAAAATACATAAGCCATACAACGCTCCTGTACCATAACCTGATTGCGTCCCACGGGCAGATGCAGTCACTTGGCATAAATCTTTCAGAGACTGCAACAAGGGTTCACGGTTTCACCAGCGCCCTCCCCTACTACCTGGTTATTGCGATAGCCGTTGTCCTGCAGTACCTTCAGATGGCTCAACTCACCAGAAAGAACCCGCAGGCAGCCGCAGCAAATCCCCAGGCTCAGATGTTGCAGAAGTACACGCCGATCATCTTTGCTGTGATTTACATCTCCATTCCTGCTGGTGTGAACTTGTATTTCATAGTCTCTGCGTTGTTCCGGATTGGTCAGCAGGAGTTGATGTATCGTCATGATCCAGTGCTGAAGAAGCATCTGCAAGCAAGTGCGGAAGCACGGCTTGCTGGGACCGAGGCGATTGAACATTCCAAGCCGGCTGGAGGAGGATTTAAGGCTCTCTGGTCGTCCATTAAGGAATCAGCTGAGAAAGAGCAGGAACCAAAGCCAAAGCCGAAGCCAAGTGGGGACTTTGGCGCAACGGGGCGAAAATCCAACAATAATGGTTACAAGAAACCCAGCACTGGCGGTCAGAAGCGCCCAGGTCAGAGTAGGCCTCGGAGTCCGGGGAAGAACGACAAACGCGGCGGGTAGGACTTTGCGGCTGGGTCAGAAGAGAATAAGACAGGTTTAGATATGGAATGGGTTGAAACGACGGGTAAGACTGTCGAAGAAGCGAAAGAGATGGCGCTCGATATATTAGGTGTTGATTACGTCGATGCCGAGTTCGAGATTCTAGAGGAGCCAAAGTCGGGATTCCTTGGATTGAGCAAGAAGCTCGCCAGAATCAAAGCCAGAGTCAAGCCAACGGCCCCGAGGGCAAAAGACACCAGGCGGCCAAGAAGGCGAAGGGTCAGGGAGGATTCTGAGAAAACGAAGACCGCGGCACAGCCATCCGCGGCCGCGCCGGTAGCCAAGGCAGTCCAAGAGCCTACGACAGAAGCTGTGTCCAAGGGAAATGGTAAGGGTGAGTCAGGTGGCGTTCGCCCAGGAGCAAAGCAAACTTCGCGAAACGGTAACAGGACCGCAAAGAAGAGCTCAACAAGTGAGACAAATGAGGGGAAAGAGCCAGAAATGGAAACGGAATCGATATCTTTGGCAGAGCAAGCGACAGTTGCACAAAACTTCCTCGCTGGAATCTTGAACGAAATTGGGCTTGAAGGAACGGTTGCAGTACAGGCAATTGAGGATGAGACAATCAATATCGCCATTACAGGTGCGGAACTGGGGCTTCTGATTGGACCACGAGGCACAGTCCTTTCGGCGGTGCAAGACATGACGAGGACGGTTGTCCAAAGGAATGCGGGTGGCAAATCGGGAAGAATTGTCATAGATATCGACGGATATCGCGAGAAGAGACGTGCTGCCCTGGAAGCTTTCGCACAAAAACTCGCCGCAGAGGTTCGAGATTCGGGAGTGAGCAAGGTGTTCGAACCGATGAATTCCTCAGATCGAAAGATTGTGCACGACGTCGTTGGAGGCATTGCAGGAGTTAGGACGCGTTCGGAGGGATACGAGCCGCGACGCTACGTGATTGTGGAGCCGATGTCAGAGGACTCACCCGAGGAAGCCCAGGCCTGACTGGATTGCGCGAGCTAACCCCGGAGCAGCGAAGGTGGCTGATAAGGGCTCAGGAACTGGGTTTTCTTGGACCTAAGCCGATCGAAGGGGTACACAGTCATGCGCTAGGCTTTGGAGCGTGTGTCGATGATTTGTTGAGGAGGGGAGCAATCCCCTCCTCTTTTCGTGCAGCCGATCTTGGTTCAGGCGCTGGTATTCCTGGACTCTTTCTGTCAATGTGGTTTCCGCTCTCGTCGTTTCTGTTGATCGATTCGATGAGAAAGAGGTGCATGTTTCTGGAGGAGATGGTCAAGGAGTTTGATGTTGCCGAGCGCGTGACCGTCTTTTGTGGTCGGAGCGAGGACTGTGCAAATTCTCCGGCCTATAGGCTATCTTTCGATCTAGTGACTGCTCGGGGATTTGCTTCACCTGCTGCGACAGCTGAGAATGCCAGCGGATTGCTGCGTCAGTCTGGTGTGTTGCTGGTGTCGGAACCTCCGATGACGGATACGGAAGTACTGAGATGGCCTGAGAGGGGGATCAGTGTTCTTGGGTTTTCGCCCCCGGTCTACAGAAGATTTGAATTTTCCTATTGCTGGATGGTGAAGAGCCGCAAAGCACGTGGTAAATTTCCACGAGGGGTTGGAATACCTGAAAAGTCGCCGTTGTTCTAGGGTGTTTCACGTGAAACAATCTATGAAAACCAAAGTGATGTTTCACGTGAAACATTCAGGCAAACCGCTTATATCCAGCCATTTAACAGTGATCTAGAGGCATTTTTGTTTTGGTGGAAGGAAGAAAGGTGTTAGAGGCGAACAATGGGGTGCGCGTAATCGCAATTGCAAACCAAAAGGGTGGTGTAGGCAAGACGACGACTGCGGTGAATCTGGCCGCAGCGCTCGCAGAACTAGGAAAGAGAGTCCTGGTAGTGGATCTGGATCCACAGGGCAATGCTGGTACTGGCATGGGCATTGATGCCAGATCTCTGGATTACACCATCTATGACGTGCTGATGAAAGATGTTCCAGTTGAGGATGCGATAGAACCGACTGCAGTAAAGAACCTCTTCGCCTGCACATCCACAATTGACCTGGCTGGTGCGGAGATCGAACTGGTTTCTGCTTTCTCTAGAGAGCTTCGTTTACGCAGGGCTCTAGAGCCAGTCCTCGAGGATTATGATTTTATTTTCATCGACTGTCCCCCATCTTTGGGACTTCTCACCATCAATGCCTTATGTGCTGCCACAGAAGTAATGGTGCCAATACAGTGTGAATACTATGCCTTGGAAGGGCTTAGCCAGCTATTTCGAAACGTGAAGCTCGTGCAAAACAGCCTGAACGCATCACTTGATATATCAACTGTTGTTCTAACGATGTACGACGCGAGAACTAAGTTGGCTGAGCAGGTGGTAGAAGACGTTCGGAAATTCTATGGCGATAAGGTTTGCAGAAGTGTAATTCCTCGAGCGGTGAGAATCTCAGAAGCTCCATCATTCGGTCAACCTATCACAGTGTTTGATCCTACCTCGCGTGGGGCCATTGCTTACAGAGAATTAGCTAAGGAGGTTCTCGGTGTCGCGTAAAGGCGGTCTTGGTCGAGGTTTAGGCTCGCTTCTTCCGATTGGCGAGATAGGGGAGGACAGCTCGATTTACAGAGAGCTGCCCTTGTCGGCAATATCGCCAAACTTGAATCAGCCTCGGAAAGCCTTCGATGAGGAAGGGTTGAATGCGCTGTCAGCATCGATCGCCTCGATCGGAATTCTTCAGCCAATTCTTGTCAGGGCAGTTTCGGATGACAAGTACGAGATCATAGCTGGGGAAAGAAGGTACAGGGCTGCCAAGCGGGCGGGTCTGGATAGGATTCCTGCACTGGTTCAGACTGCGGACGAGCTTTCTTCTCTTGAACGAGCAGTGGTGGAGAATCTTCACCGCCAAGATTTGAATCCATTGGAGGAAGCGTCAGCATATCAGCAGTTGATAGATGATTTTGGATTGACACACGAGACGCTTGCGTTAAGGATGGGGAAATCCCGAGTGTCGATAACGAACTCTCTTAGAATTCTTCAACTGCCACCAAGCATTCTCAGTCTCATTGGCCAGGGAGTGATTTCTGCTGGGCATGCACGCGCATTGTTAGGGTCACCCGACAGATCTTTCCAGGAGAGCCTGGCTCGCAGGATCGTGGAAGAGGGACTTTCCGTGAGGGCGGTGGAAGAGGAGATTCGCCGGGAGAGAGAGTCTGTGGTTGAGTCTGTGGACAAAGAGGCGTCGGAGAGGAAAGTAGGAAAGCCAAATTCTTCAAAGCCAGCGGTTGTCCTTGAGCTAGAAGAGATTCTTGAAGAGCTCTTTTCGACGCGAGTGAAGGTTGACGTGGTCGCTAAAGATTCAGTGATTCAAAAGGGTAAAGTCATAATTGAGTTTGCAAGCTTAGAGGACTTAGAGCGAATCTATAAGTTGATTATGGCCGAAAGTCTGGATCAGCAGTAGACGGTTAGGATAATTCTTTAGTTCTAGGTAATACACAGGTTGTGGATAACTTTGTGGATTAAGTTTAGTTCTGGTGACGTTTGTCACCAGAGGTCCACTCGGTGATGGCATTTGTGATAGCCAAAACTGTCTTTGGTGAATGAAATACCCAAAATGAGGCGTCTTCAACCGTGACCGTCACAGCGGGCATTCGTGTTTCCCGAAGAATGGGGACGTTGATTCCGACCACTGTGATGTCAAAGCCGAATTCCGGAGAATTCATATAGTTTGCCACGAGAGTTGCTAGAGCCTCCCCGGAAGCCGAGGTGTAGGAGAACCCCTGGTAATAGTGAATTTCTCGTTTCGAGGGCCCTTCTTCGAGGTGAATACACAAATCAGCTTTCTGGGCATTGGATAAAGCGGCCAAGCGGGATGGGTCTGGATGCATCAACACTTGGGCGCGCGCTCCCTTGAATGCGAGAGCGGATCTGAGAAGCTCGGCGGGGGCCTCCATGAAACCCTGGTGCGTGATTGCGACGTTCAAGTCCGATAAGCTTCTAATGGTCGAGCGAAAGTGTTCGAGTTCTTTCACTGAGTGAACATTGGTAGATGACGTTCGAAATACTCGCAGCAATTCCTCTACGGTGGTAGGGCCACAAATTCCATCAACCGGCAAGCCTACGTTGCGCTGGAAGTCCTTAAGTGCTCTGACTGTGTCGGGTCCAAAAATCCCGTCCACGCGGCCAGCGTCAAACCCCAACGATCCCAGACGATTTTGGAGCTCAGCCACATCCTCGCCACGCATCATGGGGGTGCGAAAATAAAGGAGGCGGTCACCCAGGCGGTAACCTGCCTCCAAAAGTGACTTCCAGGTAAGTGCGTCGCAAACTCCCGTTTGCGGTAGTACTCTCGATATCTGAAAAGCCAATATTTGGCTAGCCAGGTCTTGACCGACTCTTCCAAAACCAAGGGCTTCGAGACGGAGCCGGATATCCAGCTCGTTTGGCAATGGATCCTGATGGGAAGGACCGGAACGAGGTGACTCTATAAGTGGACTTCCAGGTCGGCTAGGAGCTGCCCCTTGGGCTTCGCTCCGACTATTCGAGTGACTGGCTGGCCTTCTTTGAAAAGTATCAGCGTTGGAATGCTCATCACCTCGAAGCGGCGTGCTGTGTTCATCGCGTCGTCCACGTTGAGTTTCGCAATCGCTAGCTTGCCATTCTTCTGCTCTGCGATCTCTTCCAGTATCGGAGCTATTATCTTGCACGGGCCACACCATTCAGCCCAAAAGTCTACGAGGATTGGGACATCTGACGCAACGAGTTGTTCATCAAAGTTTGAATCAGTAAGAGTCAAGATGTTTTTAGCCATAGTGTATCTCCAAAATCTGTTGTGATTACTTTATACGAACTGGCGACGGCTACTCTTCGACCTGCTTGAGCCATTTCTCGACGTCAATTGCCGCCATACAGCCGGATCCAGCAGCAGTTATTGCCTGTCGGTAGGTATGGTCCTGCACGTCCCCGCAGGCGAAGACCCCCGGCACGTTTGTTGCAGTTCCGTCGCGAGTGAGGATATAACCGACCTCGTCCATGTCGATTTGACCTTTGAAAATGTCGGTATTGGGGGAGTGGCCAATAGCCACAAACAGCCCAGTAACAGGGAGTTCGCTAGTTTCGCCAGTTATTCGGTTAGTGACTGTAATTCCAGTCAGTGAGGTGTCTCCATGGAGCTCGGTTACTGTTGAATCCCAAATGAAGGAGATCTTCGGATTCGCAAAAGCCCGGTCTTGCATGATTTTTGAGGCCCTGAGTTCGTTTCGTCTGTGGATGATTGTCACCGATTTTGCAAATTTGGTTAGAAAGCCAGCTTCTTCCAACGCAGAATCGCCACCTCCGATTACTGCGATGTTGTGATCCCGGAAGAAGAAGCCATCACAAGTCGCACATGTTGAAACCCCATGTCCTATCAGCTCCGTCTCTCTTTCGAGATTCAGCAAGAGTGACCGCGCTCCCGTCGAGATTATTATGGCATCGGCCAGGTATTTCGGCTCTTCGCCACTTTGGTTGGTCGTCCAGAGCTTGAATGGACGTTCCGTGAGATCTACTCTTGAGACTTTGGCTGTGTCGTATGTGGCCCCGAATCGTTGGGCCTGACTTCTGAAGTTCGCCATCAGCTCCGGCCCCATGATCCCTTCGACAAAACCCGGGTAGTTTTCTATTTCGGTAGTAAGCATGAGCTGACCACCAGGCTGATCTGTCGTCGAGGAAGGCTCTCCCTCAATTACCACAGGATTGAGGTCTGCTCGGGCAGTGTAAATCGCTGCGGTGAGTCCTGCAGGCCCAGAACCAATTATTGCTACCTTGACTTCTTCAGACACTGTAACCTCGACTTGCTATTCAGTGGTGCTGCGTGCGTTTCATCCATAGAAACAAACCAAGGAGCGTCATAATTCCACCGACTACGAAATAGGCGATCCACACCCTGTTTTCGAAGGCGTATACATCGAGCAGTCGAATGAGGGCTATGGAGAGCAAGATCACCATGACAAGAAGACCGATCAAGGCGAGAATTCCGTAGACGATGGCTCGCGTGATCTTTACGAGGGGGCCTACGGTCTTATCCCGGAGCGTGCCTACGACAGATTCAATAGTGTCGGCCGTGCGAGCCGACCAATCATCTGCGTGTTCCAAAGATTCATTTGGAGTTGTCATTGTGAATATCCTCCAAGGTTCGAAATCAAATCTAGTTTGGTTTCTCCCAACTCGTTCTGAGATCTGGTTCAAACCTCAGTTAAGCGTCCTAAAGGTGATTCCCATAGTCCTTGGCCCGGCGTGAGTCCCTATTACGGCTCCGATCTTTGCAATTATTAGATCCTGGACGCCGGTCGCTGATCTGAGCTGATTGGCGAAGTTCTCAACATCTGGTGCATTTGCATGAATAATCGCCAAGTCGGTGATCTCCCCAAAGCTGATTGTCTTTTCGATGAGATAACTCAGCGCTTTTCCCCGCGTTCTTTGTTTGGAGTCAGCTTCGACCACTCCATTTCGAACGTCGATGATGGGCTTGAATGAGAGCAGCGAGCCAAAAAGGGCGGCAGCTTTGCCAATGCGGCCTCCTTTACGGAGGTTGTCAAGAGTGTCGAGAGCTCCGAATGCGTGGACATGGGGGATTCTGCTTCTGACGAGAGTGGCGATCTGTTCGACGTTTGCGCCCTTGCTTGCTTCGATCGATGAGGCTATTGCCAGGTTTCCCATAGCGAAAGTGGCCAATCGCGAGTCGATTACCTCTATCTTGAGTATCCCTTGAAAGCTTTTGGCAGCTAGCGAAGCGGCTTGAAATGTGGCGGAGAGATCCGAGGAGAGCGTTATGCAAACTACCTCGTCAAAGCCCTCTGTCTTGGCTTGCTGAAAAGCTCTCTCGAAGTCGCCTGAAGAGGGGGCAGCCGTCTGCGGAAGTTCCTTGGAAGTCTCGCAAAGCTCCCAGAATTCATCGGTTGTGAGATCGACAGTATCAACATACTCGCGGTTGCCGAATCTGATCTTGAGGGGAACCACCTCAATCCCATGTGCTGCAACCAAGTTGCTGGGGATGTCTCCGCCTGAATCTACAACAACTTTCACACTCATCTAATGACCCCTGTCTGTCAACGAGTCAATCTGGGTACCGATCAATGCCACTGCAGCGAAGACAGCCGCCCCTACGATCACCTCAAGAATCACCTGAAAAAGTAGATGAAATCCCGTTGCAACGCCAATTCTAGAGATGAGAATACGAAGTGCTGCGTACATAGCTACAGATGCGGCGAGAGAATTGAACCATGGTCTTAGAAAGGCGGACCTTGATGGTGATAATTCTCTGTTGAATAGCGTGGCGAGACCCACTGCAAATGCTACCGAGTACGCGATCGATAAAGATAGAGCAAGCCCGAACACTCCGTAGAAGTGATGCAAAATGATTGCCAGTACGATGTTCAAGCCGTTTTCAAGGAGATAAAGGAAAAACACGATTCGAGTGTTCTTTATCGACTGGTAGGCCTGCACTACTGCAAGATAGCCCGCAAAGCCAGGCAGTCCCAATGCAAATCCCTGAAGTGCTCTTGCCGTTAAGTCGGCACCGCTTGTATTGGCAGCTCCGTGTGCTAGCAAGAGGTTTAGCATGGGCCTGGCAATTGCCAGATACGCTAGGGCTGCAGGGACCATGAGTGTGACGGATGATCTCAGTCCAGTTCCAAGCCGTCTTCTGAATTTCTCGAGATCGCCAACTGAATGAGAGCGGGCGAGCTCGGGCATGAGTGCAGCCATGATGGAATAAGCAGCTACTCCGTAGGGAAGCTGAAAGAAGATATATGCATACGAGTAGGCGCTCACAGTTCCAGGTGAAGAGGCTGCCGCAATGGCAAGAATTGAAAACAGCGCTACTTGATTGGCGCCGACGAAACCGACTGTCCATCCGGAGATCGACCGGATCTCTTTTATTGCGGGATCTCGGAAATCGGGATGGAAGGTGAGCCTGGCCCTGGCCTTTTCGAGATAAGGGACCAGTAAAAGGCACTGGAGTGCAACACCAGCCGTGGTTCCGATTCCTAGGAGGAGCACTGCAGGGGAGAGAACGTGAATGGTCCCAAGCGCGAGGGATTTTTTGATTGCAGCAAACGCTAGAAATACGATGATCGCCACGACGTTGTTCACAACTGGGGCATATGCCGGTGGTGCGAAGACCGACCTGGCATTCAGAACTGCAGTCAGAATAGCGATGAGCCCGTAAAAGAGGAGTTGAGGAGCAAAAAATCTGAGCAGCAGGGTAGCCACTCTCTGCTGCTCGGCAGCAATCTGAGTGTGGTTGACTATCAGATAGAGGTGGATTATTCCAGGTGCTGCGAGCTCGAACAGCAAGGTGCCGACAAGCAGCAGCACCAAACCTACGCTGAAGACCGATGAGATCGCCTTCCATGCTGTGCGATCGTCATCTTTCGCTAGGTGTCCAACGAACACTGGCAGTATGGATGCGGAGATTATTCCTCCAAGAAGCAGGTCGTAGATTATATTCGGGGTGTTGTTGGCGAGATTGAACGAGTCGGAAAATGGCCCTATTCCAAGGGCATACGCAAGCGCAAGGAGGCGCAATAGGCCCGTCAATCTCGACGCCAGCGTCCCTGATGCCATTGCCAGCGCGTTCAGCCTCGTAGAACCGAATACACGTTTGCTTGCAGGTCTTCTCAGCGTTGCCATGGCCCCCTAGCTCTTTTCCCGCACTAGCTTCTTATTCCGCTGGTGGCCCCGTCGAAATGACTGAATCCACCAGAGCGCAAGCACAACAAATGCGCCGAGGGTTAGCACTATGCTAACAGCCGAAAAGGCTGTTGATCGAATTTCAATCGAAGTATGAGCTACTACAAGCTGCCCGTTTGTAGTTAGAAGCTTTGCGGAGATCAGATAGAGGCCCAGCGTCTCGGCGTAGATCGGTATTGATAGAGTCGTGTTGGGCCCGTTTAGCACTACAGGAATCTTGTTTCCATTTGGAAATGAGAGCCGGTCGGAGCTGATAACGAGAATCCCTTTGAAAGACCCTTTGAACTGGGAGCTTATCGCTATTGGAAGACGCACTTTTCTTGCAGTCACGGTGAAGGCCTTGTTCGCCGAGAGCGAGATCATGCTCGAAATCTTCGATACGGAAGACTGGCTTTGGTGGAGAAGGTTGGTGGCTACAGAAGGCTTGATGGTTCTTGCGGCAGACTCAAGGAGACCGTAGTTTGCTTGCACCAAGTCGGTGTTCTGGCTGACCGATGATTTGAGCGCGGTTATTTCATTTGCCAATGTCTCAAAGGTGCCGGAATCCAGGGGAGGATATGGAGCCGGTTTGGCGAGTCTCCCGTAGTTCAGCGATTCATCTGAAGTAATTGAAAAAGCGCTGTTGACATCTACGGTCTTTAGAAATGGCGAAGATGTGACATCAGCAAGGATCTGATTTAGTTTGGCCGCTTCTTCAGAGTTTGCAACCTGGTAAAGCGTGCTGATCACTCGTGGACTGGTGTCATTTGGCTGGTCAAAATAGATCTGCGCGAGATCGGTTGAGAGTTGACTTGCTCCTTGATAGGGGAATGTGCCCGTTGCAGCGTCTGTCTGGAGCTCGCTGTCCTCTGCAAGCACGGTCAGGTTAGAGGAGGACTCCGTCGAAATGAGAAAGGGCTTTGAAAGCGAAAATTTTTCGCTGAAGGCCTGAAAGTACTTTTCTGGCAGCAAGATCTTGGAGATTCCTAGTGAGGATAGCGTGCCAGCCGTCCGGTTGGTGAGACCTCCTTGAATGGCGATCGGTCCCAGTGAGGTGAAATCGTGATGGAGAAACTGTTCAGCGCTTACTTTTCCTGCCGTCAGTTCCTGGCCGATATAGTTCGTCAAACCATACGTCCCGAGTTGGGGAATATCCAGCGGGACGAAACCCGAGGTGATTATCTGATGGTTGGGTTGTTGAGCCCAGCTCAATAGCTGAGTCATGGTGTTCTTGATGCTGGGAGAGGTGGAGGATGCGGCTTCCTCGAGAATTGCACCGGGAATGTTCAGCGTTAGCGCTGCCGTCGGATTGGCATTGATTGCAGATACCAAAAATGACAGTGAGCTTAGATCTTTTTGGGAGTTTCCACTGAATGGCGCCTGAACCACGAGAGCGAAATTTAGCGGGATTGACGCACGAGTTGTCGGCTCTAGCGCTATCTCTGTCAAAGCGGTCCCTATTATTTGAGAACCCTGCACAAACACGGCCAGCATCGGATAGACACCGGAGCAGTTGGGTGAGCAATAGGGAATCTGGATGAAGCTCACGCTGCTCGCTTTCAGGGTGTTTTGTGGTGCAGATTCCGTGACTTCGAAATTGAGCTGTGGATTACCGGTGGAGTCCTGCGAAAGTTGCGTTAGAGCTACTGGACGAGAAGATGCGATAGGCAGAGACTTGAGGCCATACTTCATGATCACCTGAAATTCTGACCTTGACTCTATCTTCGAGAACAGCTCGAGCGACACTGCAACTCCCTGCTGGGTGGGTAGAGAAGAGGTGTCTAGCGTGAGGGACTCAGGGGCCTTCAAGCGCACCCAAGTGGGACCTGACGAGATCTGCAGGGCATCTTGTTGGGTGGAGGGGATGTTCGACGTTGGCGTGCTTGCCTGAGTGGTCGTGGTGACGGCCTTTTGAGGATGAGCTTTGTGCGGTTTTTGCTGCAGCACAACGACGCCGACCAAGATTGCAGCAAGAACTAAGAGCATAGGGCCCCGCCATGGAGGGATCCTTCTCAACCTTCCTCGGCCTGTGTGAGCTTGTTCCTCGGTCATCGTCGCTCACTGTCTGCTGAATATCGTGAAAGGATTTGGCACGTCAAATACCATGACATAGAACGCTAGTCAAAAACCTTGCGGGATGGACGTTTCACTCACCAATTCTATGCGCCTAAGTCAAACTGCAAAATGTTCAGTCTCTCGTTCAGAAGCTCGAATCCCATGCTCAGATAGAACTTAAGAGCCGTCTCATTGCTGGTTTGAGTGTTTACGTACTCTTCCCGCGCTCTCCAGAAGTGAAGCCATTCGAAGCCGTCACATACGAGCTGGCGGGCGATTCCTTGCCTTTGAAAACTAGGATCGACCGCAAGCCTTTGGAGATAACCCTTCCTATCACCCAGGCCGGTTATAGCGTAGCCGACGATTTCGGATCTCACCGGTTCGACATGATGTATTGCTACCCTGAATCTTGCTCTGGTTGTAGCTTCGATCGCTTCGCGCAGGCCGTCAGCGTCCATGGTCCAAAAACTGTCAAAGCATCTCTTGTCAACTTCAACGACTGCTGCGATTTCGCGGTGGGTAGGTTTGCGGATCTTTATGCTTGCAACTTCAGGTGCTTGGGGACGCATTTCGAGCGAGTGCCTGAGTATGTGCAGCTGCTCTTTGATCGTGAACCCGCTTTGGAGAAAGCCGTGTATTTCTTGGTCCATCAAAGCGCTGGTGTAGACGACGCTGTACCCGGCCTCTCTAGCGTTCTCGAGACCTCGTCGAATCGTCTTTGAGTTGAGGCGTTGGAAGGCCGTGAGTGGAGTCATAAGCACGCTGGAATCCGAGCTGTGCCAGGGACTCAGCTTGAGGTGTTGGCCGTATGCCTCGATTATCTCTGAAGGTTTTGTATCCAATGGGCGTCTAGCTCTGCTTCGTCTCGACTTTCGCGCATTGTCAGCCTGCAAATGCTACATGATGAATAGATATAGGATGTATGTAGATGGTTATTTTATTTGGGACCCATCCTAAATTCTCTGAGCACGACACCGGATCTCTCCATCCCGAATCCGCAGAAAGGCTTCTTGCGGTGAGGCGCGGGATAGATGTTAGTGACGTGAAAGATGCCATAGAGTATTTCCTTCCTGAACCAGCGACCGTAGAGCAGATGAGCCGGGTTCATGAGCCTTCGTACATCGAGGCACTAAGGAGATTCTGTCTAATGGGGGGTGGGATGCTGGATCCTGACACTGCTGCGAGTGTTGCTTCGTGGGAGGCCGCGGCATTGGCCGCAGGGGCTGGAATCGGCGCAGCTGAGAAGATTGCGGCCGGAGAAGCAGATGGTGCTTTTCTGGCGGTGAGGCCGCCGGGCCATCATGCGGTGAGTGATCGTGCAATGGGGTTTTGCCTGATAAACAACGTTGCAGTACTTGCGGCAGAACTTGTTTCTAAAGGCGAGAGAGTGCTCGTCTACGATTTCGATGCACATCACGGCAACGGAACCCAGGAGATGTTCTTTCAGAGTTCTTCTGTACTGTATGTCTCTGCTCATCAATACCCTCTGTACCCAGGCACCGGCAGGGCGCGCGAAGTTGGGATCGGGGAGGGGAAGGGTTTCACACTGAATCTACCTTTTCACGCTGATACTGCTGGCCCTACTTATTTAGAGGCATTGGAGCGGATGGTCGCTCCAGTGGTGGAACACTTCAGTCCAACGTGGACACTCATTTCGGCAGGATTTGACGCGCATCGACTCGATCCTCTTACCGAGATGGGGCTAACCTCTGCCGATTTTGGTGATCTCACCCTTTGGATCAAAGCACTCGTACCTGAGGCTAAGGTGGTTGCTTTCCTTGAGGGAGGTTATAACCTCTCTGCACTTGAGCAGAGTACAGCTGCCACTCTTTCCGCCTTGGCTGGGCAGTCGCTCAAGCCAGAGCCGAATAGCAACGGTCCGGTCGACTTCGAAATGATCAAAGCTTTAGAGGAGTCTAGAAAGAGAGCACTATCAGACTAAGTCCCGACGTGTCAGGACCCAGGGTTGAAATCCGAAGTCGTTAAAAGCTCAAGCGCCCCTCCAGTGCTGACAGCCGGGGCGCTTGAGTATTTCTGTAGTTGCGATATTGAACTACTTGTAAAGGGCGTGCAATACCTCAGATGCGAACTTCTGAGAATCCTGAGCCAAATTTCTGCCTCGAACTTGGCCGGCCGCTATGATCTGCGCACCTTTAGCGTTAAATTGCTGGGTGAGCTCCTCGAGCGCATTTCCGGCAGTGAGAGCATGGACTACAAAGGTGGCCACCTTCTTGCCATGAAGCGGCGGCAGAGTTGGAAACTGAGTCCGTGCTTTGCTCGAAGGGTGTATTCCCCTTAGTGAGGGACCCTGGACGTAGGCTCCAAAGACTAATAGGTCGGTTCCAAGTATTTCGAGATCGTCCAGGTGGGCGATATCCGCGCTCTTGACCTCCCAGCCACTTCCCCACAGAGCTTCGCTGATGTGGGCGGTCGCTTCTTTCGCATCCTCGCTCGCGCCGTCATGAACTATCAGCGCAGACCCCACATAAGTCGGACGGTCTCCGCTCGATGACATGGCATCGCGCCAGAAGTTCTTGTCAAGCTCGGCTAGAAGTCCCCGCGCAGCACTCATTCCTTGAGACATCGACGCGACAACGGTGGAGGGTCCAATTCGGAGATCACCGATAGCCCATATCCGGTCACTCACAGGAAATGCCGACTCCACCCGTATGTGCTCCCTTTCATATGAGAGCGCTGCAAGGCTGGGCTTTCCTGCGAAGAACCCGCTTCCAAGCCAACGCCTGTCGATCATCCGGTATCCACCCTTCTTGGGCGGGGTGCCGATACTGACTGAGCGTGAAAGAGATCTCCAACCTTCCTCAACCCGGTAACCCATTGCGAGAACCACCAAGTCGACGTCAATCTGCTTTCCCGAGCCTGCATTCACGGTTGGCAGTGTGTCCGCAGAGGTGTGCGTTGTGGACAACAGCTCTGCCGATGCCACGTGACCAGAGCCGTCCCCGATCAGTTTTGAAACCGTGGTGAGGAAGCGCACGTCGACGCCTTCCTTGCGCGCGTCGGCTATCTCGTCTGGGCGACCGCGTGCAAAGCGCTCATCCATCCAGTCGATGGCAATTGAAGTTCCACCTAGTCGAAGAACGGATCGCGCCACGTCCATGGCGGTGTTTCCAGCTCCAAGCACCAGCACTTTCTTGCCTGTGAGCGTAGGTTTGAACCCTTCACTGCCGATTAGCGCCTTTGCCTTGTCTAGGAACGAAGTGGCATCTTCGACACCGGCTAGGTCAAGTCCGTCGATTCGGGGCATAGTTGGCTGGGCAGCTCCAGCGGCAAGGATGACTGCGTCGAAGTCGTCCAAGAGGCGATTGACCGATTCTGGATCGACACCCTCGTTGAATCGAAACTCAACTCCTGCCTTCTTCAAGTCCTCCACAGTTGGGCGCCACGCATCTCCAGGTAGGACGTAACTAGGAATACCCCATCTCAGTACCCCGCCAGGCTCACTGTCGCGCTCGAATACCGTCACTTGGGTACCGGCCTTGAGCAATTCGTAAGTGGCGCCGAGTCCTCCCGGCCCACTTCCCACCACTGCCACTTTGAGGCCATTCTTGCTTGCAGGATCGATAGCAGGAGCCGTGGTGTGGTCCGCTATGTAACGTTCGATCCTTCCAATCTCTACGGCATCGCCTCCAGCTAGCGTCCAGCTGCAAGATCCTTGGCACTGGGTGTTCCAGTCGCAAACGCGCGAACACGTTGCTGACAGGCAGCTAGTTAGAGAGAGAATCTCACGCGCCCGCTCCAGGTCGCCATCGTGTGCTGCGCGAATGAAACCAGGAATGTCATTGTGTGTCGGGCATCCTTTGACGCAGGTTGGGTCTGGGCACTGAAGGCAGCGCTCGGTTGCCTTCACGAGCTCATCGAAGCTCTCGAAGCCTGGAAGAACCTCAGCGACCTGTCCGAGAAGCGGACCGCTGACTTCGTAGTGCTTGGGGTGAGATGGTGCGACCATCATCGGACCTTCTACGTAGATTGCTGAGAATGGGCAGGTGCGAGAGCACTGCCTGCATCCAACACACAGGGAATTGTCTGCGACTGCAATCCAGTTTTCTGAGTCCAGCGTCAGTGCTCCTGCAGGACACCTGATTATGCACTCCTGGCATCCGGCACAGCGGTCCTTTAGAACGTGAACGATCGGTCCAGCGCCTGAGAAGTTGTTTGTTGATTCAATTGGAGTTTGAATGCTAACCATTTTGATGTTCCCTTCTTCCTCAATCTCTCAATGCCGCTGTCTAGGATGCTGCCTGCATCGGTATGTAAAGCAAGCTTGCGAGTAAGCAGATTGCAAAGGCGAATGTCATTGCTGTCGCCAGAGCCACCTTGGGGCGGCGAGCGTTGAGCTGCATATCGGTCTTTGCAATTCTGTAGGTAGACCATAGAGTCAGGGCGGTGCCGAGTCCCATGAGGCCTACCTGGACCGTTACGATTCGCGGATCGGTCAAGAGACGAGTGCCGTAAATGTGAAGGTGTATACCCAATGGAGAAACCACAGCCGAAGGCACGCGGGTCACGTGCTTGAAGAACTTAGGCAGCTGGCGAGCGAAGTAATCGAGTCCCGTGATTGGAATGATTGCATATGCGAACGCTGTGAACCAGCTCGATTTTTGGCCAGAAATCTTCCTCAGGCCTCCGGCCTTCTGTATACCTTGAACGCCGAGCCAGATGATCAATACCGCCAGCGCTATGCCGCCAAGGTAGTCGATGGGGTTTGGGTAGTGGGGGAATTTGACGAGCTTGTTGAGCCAGTCATCCATGGGTCCGAACCAGCTCAAGGCGTTGTACTGCTGGAAGAGCACTAAACCAAGAAGGATCGCTACTGAGATCCCTATGTCCAGCCGCCTGCGCGTTGGTGCGACAACCGAGGTGAGAGGCTTTTGGACAAAGAGTCCAATGTTATCTGATGGGCAGGACTTGTAGCACTCTGAGCATAGTCCGCAGAAAGCGTTTGAGTCAGCGCTTCCTGGCCATGTGTACCATGGGCAGCCAAATCCATCCTCGCCACCACGCATGCAGTCCTTGGTCTTGCAGCTCAGGCAGACATTGCGGTCCTTGGTCCTGAACCCGGCCACACTTCCCATCGCTCCAGCTGTTGCAACTACAGAGGAGAGGGGGCAAAGATAACGACAGAAGGTGCGCCTTTCAAAGAGCAGGAAGCTCAAAGTTGCGAACGAGACAATTGACAACACCAGCAATGAAGTCGCAATTGGCACGCCAGGTCCGGCAATGTTGAAGAACTCCTCAAAGAAGGTCAAGATGACGAATACTATCGATGAAATCAGCAAGCCGTGGCCTGCCCAAGACTCGGGAAGCTTCTTGCCGAGTCCGAGAGTCTTTTGAGTCCTTTGGAAAAACGTCCTTCTTTGGATCCACTCTCCAAAGCCACCAAACGGGCACATCGCACACCAAGCACGACCTATCACCGCCATAAGCACGAACACAACGCAGAACCAGAGGTACCATGTGATCGCGGGCCCAAAGTTGCGGCCGGGATCGGTGACTCCGAAGATTCCCGTTGCTATGACTATCCAGAAAATGATCTGGTTTGGAAGGATCAGTAAGAACTGGAATTTTCTGTTTTTGAGCGATTTCTTCAGAAATCGGCCAAAAAGCCTGTTTTCAGTTAGGTCGATCCCAGGGTCTGTCTTCGTAAAATGCTCTTTGACACCCGTTTGCTGGGGCTCACGCAGTCTTATCGAAGACAGGATTGGGTTGTTAAGTTCCGACTTATTATCTGACCGTACTTGAGTATCAATACTCTTCTGGGCCATTTTTCAGCCTCCTAGCGCCTCTAGTTAATTGTTACTGTAGCGGTTAACGTAAAGTAAATCAAAGTGAGTAAGAAGAAAGTTCTTTATTTTTTCGGATAGATGATAAAAGTGCAGTTAGGTAGATATGTGAAAACCTGGTTTGAATGCAGGCTTTGTGATAAATGGCATGTTTGCCCCTTACTTTGACTGATGCACTACATATTTGAACGCGAGTAAGAGAAGCCATTGCAAAAAAGTCTTCTAATTTGTTTGGGCCAAAACGACAAATCTGTCCTTCGAATCACAGGTAATTGACGCTTTCAGAATCATCCACTGGAGAGGAAATTCAAGGAAAGTTGAAATTACAAAGTGACCCTTCTTGTTGCGAGAAGCGGCGTGTGCAGAAGTGTGTACCTTGAGCACGCAAGAGGAAATCTGGGGTATAACGGATTTGTGGAGCATCGGCTTCAAGAGGTGCGTTTGGAGCGGAAAGGGGCAGGATCATTTAGTGGCAGTCCCCGACGCCGCTTACCGAAAAATTTCAGTTTCGTAAATTTTCCGAAGCAGCCCATTATTTGGCCAGTTAATCGTTTATCGTTAAGTTAAAACGATTGTGAGTATAATTCTGATAGCTATTGTTCTACAGTAACAACGAGTTCGGGTTGCAGTGGCAGTGCCAATCTTCGGACAACGCAGGCTGACCTCTCTTGTCGAGCGCTTACGTGTTGATTTTCATTTGGGTGCAACGCTTGGCTGATCTTCAAATGCAGAAGTTGCGATGGCCAAGGACCAAAAAGCTGAGAACGAAAAGTCATCTTCTTGAACGGATAGGTTTTTCAATATGAATCTTTCACTCAGTAAAAGAGCCGATTATGTAGTCAAAGCTGGAATTGCTCTGGCAAGGGCGTATGACGGCGAGAGCTATATCAAGGTCCGCCAGATTGCAGCTGAAATGGCAATTCCACGCAGCTACACACCTCAGATCCTCGATGCGTTGATTCAGTGTAGTCTTGTCGAGTCGAGGGCGGGAAAGACAGGCGGGTACCGATTGACGAGACATCCCAAGACAATAACCGTGCTCGAACTCTTGGAGGCTGGAGAAGGGCCCCTTCTTTCGGAGACCTGCGCTCTTTCTGACGGTCCGTGCCGTTGGGACAACGTTTGCCCAATGCATGAAGTGATGTCCATTGCTGTGAACCGGTTTCGTACAACCATGGCTCATGAGTCATTGAGCGATCTTTCAAGTCGAGACTTCCTTCTCGAACGCGGTGAGTTGGCAGCCCCAAGTGACCCCCACAAGAGGAAGGACCTCTTTAGGGAGTTTTCTGTGAAAAGCTCTGCGCTCATTGCCGCACCAAGACTTGAGATTATGGCAAGGATTCAGCAGAAGGATGGTGAGTGGCTCGCTGGCCCAATGCTGTCTGCAATCCAGGACGCGGTAGTAAAGGAAAACCTGGATCAGTACTTTTCTGCTAACGCGCTGCACAGTGCGACTCTAGTTGTCAACTTGGGTTACGTTCACGAACAGGGGCAATACATCAACGTCCCACTTACCGTTGAAGCTTCTAAAGCTCGGCTTGAGGTGCCTCGCTTTGTCGGGAATCTCTCACTTGTATCTGTCGAAAGCGGCGACACACTTTGCGAAGTCAACGGGCGCTTCGAGTTCAACGCCATGAATGCCCCAGGTGTGGTTTCCCTTGAACCAGAGGGCATTAGCTCGCTTCAGATTCAACTAGGCATACTGGCTTCAAGGATCTGCGATGATTTCTTGGTTGAAATCTCTGACCGGCTCAGTTCGGCTTTCGAGGCAAGCTAGCGGCTGACTATCCCAGCGAAGCTAACACAAGCGTCGTGACAGCTCTGAGAGAGCGAAGCCTTTCTGATTTCATTGGATCTCAATTCACGATTGTGTGATGACGATAGCCTGGTTGTGCTCTGCTAGGAAGCCCAAACAGGCTATCGAATCATCGAATCATCAAGCTCCCGTGTTGGCTAACTTGGAATTGTCTTTTGCAAAGATACCAATGATTGTGCCTGCCACAATAAATGAAGCTGCCATCGTAATGAATGCGGCACGGAATCCGATAGAG
>JAJZBG010000086.1 GCA_021799035.1 Actinomycetes bacterium
CCTTGCCGTCAGGCGTTGGGGCGATCCCCACTATCGGCTGGTTCAGTGGATGGCCCCCCATCGAACCATAGAAGGTGGCGTCTCCGAAGGAGAACACCCCTCCGTCGGAGGCGACCTCCCAGTATCCTGCACTCCCCGCAGCCTGGCCAACCCCGGCAGCAGCAGGAGCAAATTCCACCAAAGGCACCACCCATGAGTTGTTTGCCGCAGATGTGTCAGAGTACTCGCCAGTAGCAAAAAAAGTCGGGTTGAGATTCTGTAATGACGTGGAGGCCGATATGTCGAAGCCAACCGGGCCATAGTAGTCACCCCATCGGAGCGTACTGGAAGAAGTCTGATATGAATATGGCGCGGTGCCGATTGTTATCGGGCTTACCACCTCGCTATAGCCTGAAACGCTTGGAGTAATCCGGTACGAATACAGGGACGGTGGCAGAGACGCCGACGACACTTCAACGGTGCCAACAAAGGAGTTGTAAATCCCATCGATTGAAGTGACGCTTGGATAGCCAGTCGAATAACCGGGCAGGTTTATTGGCATCACAAGAACACCACTAGGTGTCACTTTCGCCACAAATCCACAGGAGTATACAATGCTAGATTGGCTGCACACTGTATTGCCCGTAAAGACTGGGTACAATCCGCTGCCATAGGTGCCTTCGGCTACCTGGAATCTATTGTCGTCTCCGTCCAAGGGAACTCCTCCCGCATTTTGCAGGCTTGTCGGAGCTGAGATTGAAATTGGGCTGCCAGTTGGCTGGGTGCCATTCGCCGTCTGGTAGAACGAAACTGACGTGGGATATGACGAAACTAGATTGAAAGTCGGACCCGAACCTGTGATCTCCCAGTAGAGAGCGCTTCCGCCATCATTGGCCCATACATACATGGCATTGCCAACATGACCGGGCAAACCGGCGGGAGCAGCCCAGGGCTCTGCGACTACCTTTGACCAGTCAACCGTTGAAACCGGGATAGGCGGATCGACGTTCCCCCCTAACTGCAGGATAAAAAGAGTGAGAGCAGGAGAGCTGTCTCCTCCGACAAGCTGAGACTTTGACATTACAGCCACAGTGGACTGCGCTACGTATTGTGTGACCGCTCCACCTTGGAAGTAAAAATCAGACCAGCCCACGGCTACCTTATCCCCCGTCACTCCTATTTTTGGCTGATCATGCAGCAGTTGCGTCGAATAGTCAATCTGATAGGTGTTCACCGTCGGGGAAACTGAGTCGGTGATCACAGCTACGTCCACACTTGCATAGCTTGCTCCATTGCAGCTAGGGACGTTAATTGCACAGTACTCGAGGACGCTCAAAAAATAGCGACCGGTCGTTGGATCAAACACAACTGAAGGATCTGTGAATGTGGGCTGCGTGCCAGCATTGAATAGCTGGCTCATATCTTCGACCAGCGGGCTGCCGACGTTTGATCTCGATGTGATCACAACAGTCTGATTAGTGGCGACCAATGTTGTAACGTTGCCCAGGGCAGAGATCGGATCTGGAGGACTGATCGAACCAACAGGCCCCGAGGCCTGGATCGCGTTGGAGACCTTGACTGAGTTAGCAAGGACTTTGAAAGCCTGTCCGAACACTCCCACCGAACCCGGCGAAGTCAACAAAGGTGTTTCCGCTGGCGAGGATAGCTGGGGTGTCTTCGAAGGAATCTTCTCAGAGGGAGAGACCTTTACCACACCGGTAATCAGACCATGGCTCACAACTCTAGCCGAGGAAGCGCTAGCAGCTCTTGTATTGGCAAACGCGAGAGGTGCTGAACCAACCAACACGCCTGAGAGGACAAGGAGGCCAACTAACCCAATTTCAAGTCGGTGAAGCTTCGACTTTTTTCCGGCTTTTCGCGACACGTGGCTCAACTACCACTCCTCACACTCAAGAATCTCCAGTCGTTTCACCACGATAGTTCAGGGAACTGTCGCCCATATACTCGGGCTGGGCATTCGTGGACAGTACCTACTAAATTACAGCCATCCAATTTAAGAGATCAGAAAAATAGAACTTGCTGACAAATGCGCATGCACTTTTATCCCACTACCGCGAGCAGCGATAGACCATCAGCTCTCCGGACTTGTCAGAGATATCTCTTTCGCTTGAAAAGAGCATGGGGCCCGTCAATGCGATCGATGAAAAGCTTTCCGAGCAGATGGTCTATCTCGTGGAGCAGACCGCGTGCCTCAAAAGCATCAGTCTGGATCACCTGCTCTTCGCCGTCAATATTGACTCCCTTGACCACGACCTGAGATGCTCGCCGAACGTCTCCGGTTAGATGTGGAACGCTCATGCAGCCCTCCCGGATAACAACCGGGTCAGAAGCAGTAAGAATCTGTGGATTGAAGAGGACGATGAGACCATGACATATGTTTGTCTTTTTATGGCCGGAGACGTCCAGTACAAATAGCGATTCAGAAACCCCCACTTGCGGAGCCGCAATTCCGACCGATCCAGGTGTCGAATACATGGTCTCGATCATGTCTTCGGCCAATCGCTTGTGCCGAGGCGTAATCTGGTCCACTCTTCTTGCCGCCACCGACAAAACGGGGCTCCCAATCTCGTCAACCTTCAAAATTGCCATGCCACTCTACGTCTTCCACATTTTCATGTCTAAAGCTCTTCAGAGTCCGACGACCTTATTGAACAAGTGACTCCTAGCTCCTTCGCCCTATGAGTAAGAGCTTCCTCAAGCTCGGCAAGGACGGCGGAGTCTCTTAGAGCTACTTCAAGCACCATGGTGTAGACAGATGACGCCCCAGTTTCGATGACCCTGGTCGCCAAGTCAAAAATATTCGCGTGGTGAGCCGCCAAAACATCGCATATGCCTGCCACAATCCCGGGGCGATCAGTGCCGTACACGGACACAACGAATCGCTCACCGTCGAGATCGTTATCAACCTCTTCGTCAATCCTTTTCACATCCACCAACAAAGAGAGTTCAGAACAACGAGATTGCACGGCATTGTATATGCCCCGCTCGTCAAGCTCATTAGCGCCTTCAACCACCAGAATCATCGCAAAATGCCCAGACAGGTTCGACATTCTGGAGTCTGCAAGGTTGCAGGTCAGATCAGACAATGCAGCGGTAACCCTGGCTACGATTCCATAGCTGTCCGGGCCAACTGCTGTAAGTACGAAACGGGACATAACTAAAAGCTAATAGTTTATGCAGACCGACTGGCCACTTAACTATAAGACCTGGGCCTAGTATGGCTTGGTGGCTTTAGTGGCGAAATTAGTTGAGTTCGAAGACATTTACCAAGAACTGGGTTCAGACGGGCTGCACCTCTTTGACGTGAGGTGGTACCTTGATGGACGAGATGGCTATGAGTCTTATATGGAAAGGCACATCAAAACGTCAACATTTCTCGATGTTGACACCTGCCTCTCTGACCGCAGCTCGAAAGACCCCAGGTCAGGCCGACATCCATTGCCAGATCCAAAACTCTTTGAGTCTGTGCTGAGTTCTTTTGGGGTTTCGAGAGACCACAAGCTCGTATTCTACGACGATCAGGCGGGCTCCATTGCTGCGAGGGCATGGTGGATGGCGAGTGCAATAGGTTACGATGCTGCGTTGTTGAATGGGGGGCTGACCTCGGCACCAGAAACATTCACCGAAGCCGGCCCAAGCATCAATGTCTCACTAACCCGGCTCCCCTACGCGTCGGCTTCTGAATGGGATTCAAGCCTGATAATCAACGAAGACGAGCTGAAAGCAAAGATCGCCTCTGGGAGCGTCATACTTCTCGATGCGAGGTCAAAAGAGCGGTACCTTGGAATAAATGAGACAGTTGACCAACGGGCAGGACACATTCCTACAGCTGTAAGCGCCTTCTGGCGGCACAACATTGATCGCAGGGGAAGATTCAAGCACCCTAACGAGATCGCGAAAAACTTTCGCAATCTCGGCATTGACCAATCTGTCGGCAAGGAGATCGTATCAAGTTGCGGTTCCGGCATCACGGCATGCCACAGCATCTTCTCCCTCCTTTTTTCGATGAACATTCAGGCGCGCCTATTCCCCCCATCTTTCTCCGGCTGGTGCAATTCGCCACTCAACATGGTCGACAGATAACCAAGCGCCTGTCTCACTGAGAGAGAACTGCTCTAAAGAACTCCGACTTCACTGTTTGGGCGATGGCCCCATTATCAAATGTTGGCTCCTTGACATCACGGCAAGAGGCAGTGGTTCGCCGATAGCTGAAACGCTGGAAATCTTGATACAGCGGCCACAGTGACCACATGGAAATCACACATAGATAAGGCCTGAAAGACGGAGATTCATTGTGCGCGCGACGCGTACAGGTGCGATGGAGCCCATGCTTGACTTCTCGCTGCGCAACGAGGGCCCCAGTTCGTCCCCTCCCTCGCTGCAATGTATACATTTCCACGTTAGCGCCCCGAAGATGGAAATCGCTGTCATGACATGACAGCGATTCAGCCCATTCTCATTTTGCCTAGTGCCAAGGATCAGGCATAGAAACGATGCGCCGGAACCGCATCTTATGAAAGGCTGCTTCTTACGAATCTTGCAAGCGCAGACTTGAATTGCGAAGAAAACGGCAAAGGTTCTGAAAAGTCCGCCGCTGAACCGCTGGGGTCAATCTTAAGTACATGATCCACGCCAACAAGATGGACAAAATCGAGCTTGGCTCCGCCGGACACAAGTCCAGTCACAAGGTGGTCCACTTCACCACAAGAAACTTGCTTGTCGGAGGTGCTGCAGCTAACCAGAACCGGCATTCCAGACGGCAATTTTTTTGCAAGAGAAGCAGGATCATACTTGTCAGCCTGATAAAGAAATCGAGTAGAAGGTTGGCTAAACAGACCCTCAAGACCATATGGCAGATTGCTGGGAAGCTTTCCAGTGGTTCTGAGCTGTGTGACAGCGCTCGATAACGCCTCCATCGCACTGGCCGCTTGTTGAGCGGTGAAATAATTCGCTTTAGCCTCGCTCTCTATTTGCTGTCCTCCCTGCACTTTGACAAGATCGAGATATCTGATGCTCAAAGGCTCAACTAGTCCGAGTGCCCTAATGGCGGGCGTTGAGCCATCTACACCGCTTGCGAGCAATAGGGCAAAGAGTGCCCCCTCGCTATGGCCTATGACGCCTACGCGGCCTTTGTCGATCTTGGGCTGCTCCGTAAGATATCTAAGAGCGGCAAGTGACTCTGCTTCAAATGGCCTGATCCCAATCCCAGACTTATCTGAGGAGTAGGGACCGAACCCAGTCTGGCCGCTTCCGAGCTTGTCATAGCGCAAAGAGGCGACCCCATCCTCTGACAACCAATCGGCGATGGTCTTCAGGGTGCCAATTGACCCGGGCGAGAGGGCAGAATTTCCGTTCCGGTCTGTTGGGCCGCTCCCCGCAATCAGGAGCACCCCTGGGATATCGTTAGCGGAGTCCACTGGATGTCTGAAAGTGCCGTAGATCGTAACCCCGCCCGCCGGAAAGGAG
>JAJZBG010000031.1 GCA_021799035.1 Actinomycetes bacterium
GACCGTGTCCTGGGACCAGAGGTATCCGCACGAGACCATTGCGGCATGGACCGTGTCCTGGGACCAGAGGTATCCGCACGAGACCATTGCGGCATGGACCGTGTCCTGGGACCAGAGGTATCCGCACGAGACCATTGCGACCACGTCGTCCCGGCAGGTCGGAACGGCCAACTTGCGTTCTCTCAGGTAGAAAGACTGTCCGGGGATCGGTAGCGGTTGGCTTCTGGAGGCACCACCACCATGGGGGATTCCCGGGATTCGGGGATCCCATTTCCCGCCGTTTGAGGGTGGGATTCCCGGGATTCTGAAGAACCGAAGTCGGTGAGGGTATCAGAGGGTGACTGCCCCGATCTCATCGAATCCAGTAGCTCCGTCAGTGACCCGCGCTCTCAATTATCATCCTGGTCATCGATGCCTGAGAGCCTTATCCAACAGCGGCTTCGGTCGTTGTTGGAGCAACGGTCCTCGAAGATGCGAAGACGAGGTGCGTTCCGTTCCGTACCAGCGCACATAACAGAGATACTCGTACGCATTCGAAGAAGAGGCCGCATTCAATCTAGGTATAAATCCTGGTGAAGCAAACCTTTATCAAGCGATCTCCAGGACTGCCCTATTTCCCCACACATGACCATCGCAGAAAGCTAACTCACTTGCTTGTGCGGCTCTCCCTCGACCTGATCAACATCGCCTGAGGCATGTTCAAGCGTCTTTCCCATGGGTTCGGGCAAAGCCCACACGGTCAATAGAACCCCGGCCAGTGACACGGCGGCCAGGATCCCCATTGTGTCCGGCAATCCCAGGTTCTTGACGATCGTGGGCATCAGCAGAGCAGCAATGAATGCCCCTATCTTTCCCCCAGCTGCCGAAATGCCATCTGCAGTTCCACGGATCGATGTCGGGAAGATTTCAGATGGATAGACAAACGTTGTCTCGTTTGGCCCGAATTCGATGAAGAAGTAGGTAATGCCGTAGATCACAAGAAACAGCACCGGCACCTTGACAATGCCCGGAACAACCATAATTATTCCGTAGCCAAGAGCCATGACAAGGAAGCCTTGCCACTGGATTCTCTTTCGGCCCACCTTGTCCATCAAACGAACAGCCACCCAGTAGCCAGGAATCGCAAATACAAGAAAGATCAGCGCCGCGACGACTGTATTGTGAAGCAGGCTGGCCTTGGCGCCGAACAGTGCCTTGAGAATCACCTGCGATGACACGCCGTTGCCGTAGAAGGCTACATCCATCAACAGCCATGTTCCTGCTGTGCCAATAAGCCTCTTTGTAAATCTCGGATCGCTCAACCGTGCCCGACGAGGGTTTCGCAACCCGGGCGAATCAACGGATGCCAGCTCCACAGCTTCACCGGTTGTCCAGCGGATTGCCTCTGCAGTTGACTTTGCATCCCCTTTGATGTGCATGGCAAACCGGGGCGTCTCTTTGATCTTCCTTCTCAAGTAGACCACTGACGCCGCTGGAACAGCACCAAAGCCGAGCATCACGCGCCAGGCTATTGCATGTGAAACACCGGTTGATAGAAGGATTGACGCGAACAGCGGACCTGCAAGTAGACCGAAGCCCTGCATAGCAAAGACAGTTCCGATGAGCCGACCTCGGTCGCGCTTGTTTGCGTATTCAGAAGTGATCACCGCGGAAGTCGCGTAGTCGCCACCAACACCAATGCCGACGATTATGCGGAATATCAAGAGCTCGGTGAAGCTTTGCGAAAATGCTGATGCCACAGCTCCCAAGACGAGCAAAGATACTTCAACCCCGTACATGGCTTTGCGCCCAAGCTGATCCATCAGCCTGCCGAATACAATCGCACCAAACACCGATGAAAGCAGCGAAATCGAATTCAGCAGCGACAGTTGGCCAGTTGAGAGATGCCACAATGGGGTGAGGATAGCAGTGACGGTCCCGATGATGAAGAGATCGTAGGCATCTGTGAAGAAGCCCATTCCCGCAGTGATCACTGTGACCCAATGCTTGCGGCTTATAGAGGCTTCATCAAGCACTCTGTAGATCGACGACGAACCTTCGCTGGATGCTCTATCCTCCGAGGACATTAGCCACTCCTTGTCTGGGGAGTTCACACTCGCCAATGCCCCAGTCTCTTCTTGCCATACAATCCCAAATTAGGTTTTCAAGGTAAACGCAAAGTAAACATCAGGTAAACGTGGCATGAAAGCTCCGCCGTCGGCTGATGCACTTCAGGTTGAGTCCTAGAAACTCGCGCTGAACTACATCTTTCGACACAGATCGACTAGGCTAAGGCACTCCCGCAGAAAAGCGTCTTGCGTCGGTTGCCGCATACTTCGCAACAGCCCCATCGACCTCTACAGCTTTTTCAATCAAGCTGACCACCTCTGCGAGCCTTGAACCAGGTATTGCGCAGGTCATCTCTTGAGGCTGCATTCCCGTGCGCGCCCTTGACAGGGCGCATCCAACGCTTGCTGCCACACGATCCTGTTCCTTCGAAATTGCAACTATGTGACACTGCGGCTTGCCCTCGATCGACATGCCTGTGGCATCAGACACTACCATCATCTGCCTTCCATTCACCCTGATGAGCACAACGTCAGGCTGGAAAGCCCCTTCGGAAAGAGGCCCATAGCTGACGTGCCCGTATCTGCGCCCAATAAAGGGTATCTTGACGACGGCCTGCTCGTTAACCCAGCCAGAACCAAGAAGCTCGGCGACGTCGGAGTTAGAGGCAGCATCGTTGAGTGAGATGAAGCCATGCGTGAAGCTCCCCACACTGCAGTTGCCATGGTCTTGAGGCACTGTGCTGAAGCTCCTGTCGACTGCCTTCATCCAGAACACGCAACCAGCGGGCACACGCCCAGTGCGCCCGTCCCCAGCAGGTTCTGCAGCAGGCTCTTCAAAGCGAGCAACACCAGCTGGAGGAGAATCAGAAAACAAGATGCTTATTGGTGGCACAGAAAGATGCAGAGCCGACTCCAGCCTCGCCGAAAGCTCGCTCAACTCGGATCTGTTCAATACATTGTCGCCAGAGACCATCACACTTCCTTTCAATTGAAAACGTCAAAATCATTCATCGAACTCAGGGTTGTGGCTAAGACTTTGCCGCGGCACTTCTTCTGAATCAGCGATCGATTCAACTGCGCAGTAGTGGCTGAGTCGAACCCTCATAGGCGTTCGGGCAAGTGCCAGGTGAACGGAGCGGTGAACTGGTCAACTCCATCTGGACCCCAGCTACCCTGAGCATAGCCAAGCGGCTCGTGGGCAGACTCCAGCAAGGGCTCAGCAACCTGCCACAGCCTTTCTATTGCTGCGGCAGAATTGAATAGAAGGTGATCACCGAGCATCACGTCATGGAAGAGTCTCTCGTAAGCTTCAAGCTCAAAGGAGACTAAGGTTGTCTCATCATACTGAAAGCTCAGAGACGCCACTTCAAGGTTCGTGGTCGGCCCGGGCTCCTTGACCAAAATGTGCAAAGTCACACAACCAGGATCTGCGATATCGAAGGTCAGCTCGTTTGGCTTGATTCTGGATTCAAGCCCTGGGTCTAGCTCGAACATGTTTAGTGGGCTTTCCTTGAATCCCACCGTCACGCAAGTCCTGGTCTCCGACATGGCCTTACCCGTTCTAAGAAACCATTTGACCCCTGACCATCTGCTGTTTTCGATGGCCACCTCCAATGCTAAGAAAGTCTCAGTTGAGGAATCCGGCCTGACGCCAGGTTCGTTTAGATAACCGTTGTACTGCCCGAGGAGAACCCGACTTACATCGATAGGCTTGAGCGCGTTGTAAACCTCTAACTTCCTCTGCCTGAGATCATGCGCACTGAGACGCGACGGCGGCTCCATGGCGAGAAAGCCGAGCAGCTGAAAGAGATGAGTGACGACCATGTCCCTGAAGGCCCCGGTTGCCTCGTAGAAGGCTGCCCTACCTTCGACCGTCAAAGTCTCTGGAACGTCAATCTGGACGTAGTCAATGTACTTGTTATTCCACGCAGCATCGAAGAGCCCGTTTGCAAAGCGGAAAGCGAGAATGTTCAGAACAGCCTCTTTCCCAAGAAAGTGGTCTATTCGATAGATCTGAGACTCATAAAATACCTTGTGAAGCTCACTGTTAAGGTGCCGCGCAGTCTTGAGGTCGGAGCCAAACGGCTTCTCGATCACCAGGCGAGTAGCCTTGTTCACAACTCCACTACTGTCGAGAAGCGCCACGGTCTCCAAAAAAGCTCCCGGTGGAACTGCAAGGTAAATAAGCCGGGTTGGATTCTCCATTGACTCCTCAACCCTTTTCACTTCCGTAGGAAGGTTTCCCAGCTCTCCTTTCCTCGTCCCAACGAAGCTGACGTGCGGGCGAAACCGGCTCCATGATTCGTCAGTGACCTCCCTACGCGCAAAGTCCCCGAGAACCTGATGAACATAATCGCCAAAGCTTTGCTCATCAGCACCGGTTCCCTGAGGCGCACAACCGATGATGTGGTACCTGTCTGGCATAAGCCCGGCTTCAAAGAGATGAAAGAGGCCAGGCAGCAGCTTACGCTTCGCGAGGTCACCAGTGGCGCCAAATAAGATGATCAGGCAATCATTAGGTTTCAATCTCGCCTTGCCCTCGTTAGCCACTCCGGCCGACTCACCCAAATGTCTCACCTCTTTCCATTGGAGCTCCAGAACCAATGCGAACCCGCGACGGATTCGCAATTAAGAAGTCTTTAAAGAAGTTCTTCAAACTGTGAAATGATACGAACCCTGCCATAAGCGCGGCCTTAGAGCTCAGACGGGAAGCCCTTCTCTTAATGAGCCGATTGCAAAATCGGCTCCAGCACCTAAGAGATCCGCCTTGGTGAACTTGCTGGTTGCAACCCCAACACAGCGGATTCCCACCGCATGGGCAGCCTCGACGTCCCGACTTGTATCTCCTACAGCAAGAAACTGGTGCAGCGAGATCTTAGCTCCGTAGGCTATTTCTGCCCTTAGAATAGCAGCTCTTGTGAGTTCGGTTCGGTCAGCAGAGTCGGAACCGAATCCGCCAAAGGAAAAGAACCTGTTCAAATTAGCCCTGCTGAGCTTGATATGAGCACCCCTCTTGCTGTTGCCACTCACCAGTCCGAGCATGCAACCACGCTTGATCAGGTCGATGAGCAGAGCTTCGGCTCCATCAAGAACCCTGTAATTCTCAGATTCAGCAACCGTTTGGGACAGGTAATGAACGTGTCTTTCGAGAAGGCGATCCAGCTCCTCTGATTCCGGTTTGCGTCCCATCAACGCCTCAAAGCTCAAGGCACCCACCTCGGGATCGGTCATTCCCAGGTCGGAAAACCGAGAGATGTCCACCTTGGTCCCATACACCTCATCGAATGCTAGAGCCCACGCTCGTGTGCCAGCACCGCCACTCGTGATGAGAGTGCCGTCAATGTCAAACAATATGGCAATAGGGCGATCCCCCATTTGCAGCACCTTTCCATTCGATAGAGCTGTCCATCCCTTGCACAGAATCGATCCGCCCGATCACGCCTCGCTCTTCTCAGCGTGGCCGCCAAACTGTTTTCTCATTGCGGACAGAACCTTGTTTGCGAATTGATCCAGGTTCCTCGAGGCGAATCGCGAGGTGAGAGCTGTAGCAAGCACGGGAGTTGGCACGCCCTCCTCAATCGCAGCCGTGACAGTCCAGCGTCCCTCTCCCGAATCCGACACTCGTCCGGAGAATTCCTCAAGATCTGGAGATTCCAAAAGCGCCTGAGCGGTCAAATCCAGCAACCATGATGAGATGACACTCCCTCTTCTCCACACCTCTGTGACTTCGGAGAGGTTGAGGTCGTAGAGATAGAATTCCGGGTGCTCAAGAGGAGCGGTCTCGGCGTCTGACTCTTGCTTTCCAGAACCTATATTTGCGTTCTTGAGAACGTTCAAACCTTCGGCATAGGCTGCCATCAGCCCATACTCAATCCCATTGTGCACCATCTTGACAAAATGGCCTGCTCCAACTGATCCGCAATGAAGATACCCGTGTTCGACCGGAGCATAGCTGCCTTCACGGCCTGGCGTGCGTGATGCAGCTTTTGGACCTGGAGCAATCGCCTCGAAGATCGGGTCCATCCTTTCAACCACCTCTTGGTCGCCTCCGATCATCAGGCAATAACCACGTTCCAAACCCCAGACGCCTCCGCTGGTTCCAACGTCTAGATAGTGAATTCCTCGTCCTCTCAGCTCTTCGGACCTTCTCAAATCGTCGCGATAGTACGAGTTTCCACCATCGATAATCGCGTCGCCATCATCGAGCAATCGTCCGAGTTCCGTCACGGCGTTTTCGGTTATTTCCCCTGCCGGAACCATCACCCACACATTTCTCGGCCCGTCGAGTTTGCCTACGAGATCTTCCAGTGAGGTAGCCCCCGTTGCTCCGTCGTTCTCGAGAGAGGCAACCGCTGAAGCGTTGACATCAAAAACGACGCATTCGTGGCCTGCAGCCATGAGACGCCTGGCAAGATTTGCGCCCATTCTTCCAAGCCCGACCATTCCTAGTTGCATGAATAGTTCCTCCCTGCCCCAGAATGAAGGGCGTTAAGTTGATCCGAAACTCTCAAGAGCCTTCAGCTTCGCAAGCAATCGGAAAACACCTCGGCAAGGCTGTCCAAACCTTCGCCGAGATCCGCAGAGATATGGACCCTGAGCACGCGTCGGTCTCTGTTCGCGAGTACGTTCAGGTCTCCGCGTGCCTGAGCTTCCTTGACAAGACCGAAGGAATACTTGTGACCCGGAACGTCTAAATCTACCGCATCGTCGCAAGTTATCTGGAAGAATACGCCGGTGTTAGGTCCGCCTTTGTACGCCTGCCCCGTGGAATGCTGAAATCGCGGCCCAAAGCCAACACAGGTAGCCACCTTCAACCGATCACGCACAAGCGCCCTGATCTCTTTGAGCTTCGACTCATTGTTCGCATTCATCGGAATGTATGCCAAGAAGGCCGCGTAATCACCGGGGTTCAGCCTAGCTAAATGAGCCGCCAGATACTCTTTCGCGCCCCCCGCGCCAGCCTTCTCTTTCAACAGAGCAGCGTTGTTGGCGTCCGCAAAGAACGTGAAAGTCCCATCAGTTGCCAAAGGATCGAGCCTAGGCAGAGACCCGCTCTCTTCGTACTTTTCCGTCAGATCCCTGGTTATTACCTTCGCATCTTCCACGTCAGGTTGATCGAATGGGTCAATTCCGATGATGGAACCTGCGACTGCGGTGGCAAACTCCCACCTATAGAACTCACGCCCCAGATCGTAAACGTCATTGAGGTCGATCCGGCAAACCGGGTGCCCGGCACGGGCCAATGCATCTATTTTGCGATCAGTCTCTTCGTCTATCTCGGACAGCAACCTTATTTGGACAAAGAGACGATCATTCCCGTAACTTTCGGGAGAGCCAAGGGGCTCTCCATCGACCGGTATCACCCCTTTGCCGTCCTTCCCTGTCGATTCTGCCAGAAGCTGACTCAGCCAAGCGGCAAGATCAGAAATCGAATTCGAAATCTCGATCGTCAGCTTGTCACGTCCCGAATTGGCGCACGCGCCAATGATCGCCCCAAGAACGAAACCTGGGTTATCACCTAAAGGTACGCATGCCGCACAGGCATGTGCCATTGCTTCGGCCCGATCAAGCAGTTCAAATACGTCAAATCCCGATGCCGCTCCAGGAACCATCCCAAAATCGCTAAGCGCCGAATACCTCCCCCCGATAGCGGGAACACCATGGTAGACGCCTCTCCACTTCTCCGCCTTGGCCCGATGCTCAAGCGGCGACCCTGGATCTGTGATCGCGACAAAACGTTTGCCGACCTCATCCTCTCCGACAACTGCTTTGGTCCGATCGTAGAAATAGTCAGCGTAAATGTTCGGCTCCAGCGTGGTGCCTGACTTCGATGAGACAAAGAACAACGTCTTGCTCAAATCGAGGCGCTCCTCGAGGGTCTTGATCTGAACCGGATCAGTGGAATCGAGAATGCGGAGACGAGGAAAGCCTTTAACTGGGTTGAAAGTCATGGAAAGCGTCTCAGGGCAAAGGCTCGAGCCTCCCATTCCTAGAACAACTGCGTCTTGGAACCTGCCGCCCCCAACCATCCTGACTATCTGACGAAAATGGTAAGGATGAGACCGCTGATCCATGGGAGTGGAAAGCCACCCCAGCCACTTGTCCTCGTCTGTGCTGCTCCATATGCGTCGGTCGTGGAGCCACATCCTCTCTACCTTTGATGATTCGCGCCATTCGTCAGTGATATCCTGAACCTTCGCTGACAGCTCCTCATCCAAGCGCGCATCCACGCCAAAAGTTCCGGGAACCTGGTCTCCCATGGAGGTCTCGATCGACCGCAGAAGCTTCTTGAATGACTCCTCGAAAGCTTCTAGACCCTCGTCGAGCAGCTTCCCCGTAATGTTCTGGAGCGAGATTCCCTCGCCTGACAACCGAATCAGCAGCCCTTCAGCCTCGTCGACCGATTCTTCTAGAGTAGGTGCAACCTGGCCTTTGGCTTTGAAGCTCTCGTAGGTAGCCGGGGGAATGGTGTCCACCGTATCTGACCCTATCAGGGACTCTACGTAAAGCAAATCTGGATATGCCGGGTTCTTAGTGCTCGTGGAAGCCCAAAGCAGCCTCTGAGGAGAGGCTCCCGCTTCCACCAAAGCGTCCCACTCTTGCCCAGAGAACAGCTCCTTGTATTTCCGATAGGCGACCTTCGCACTCGCGATGCCAATCTTTCCGGCCAATGCGCTGCTTACAAGTGGATCCACGGCGGAATCGATCCTGCTGATGAAAAAGCTCGCCACAGACGAAACGCCATCCAAATTGCCGCCGTCTGCCAGTCGGTCCGAAAGCCCCTTCACGTATGCACGAGCCACTTCCTCGTAGACCTGAACAGAAAAAAGAAGCGTCACATTGACGTTTATGCCCCTTCTTGTCAGCACAGGAAGGGCCTGGATGCCTTCTGGGGTCGCTGGCACCTTGACCATGAGGTTGGGACGATCGATTGTCTCCCAAATCCTTACGGCTTCGCTGATCGTTCCCTCGGTGTCGCGGGCCAGGTGTGGGGGGACTTCAATGCTCACGTAGCCATCTTGCCGCGAACTTGCATCGTAAACACTATGAAGGATGTCAGCTGCAGCTGTGATGTCTTCAAAGGCGAGCTCTTCATAAGCTGCTCTCGCATCAAGATTTCCCCTACGCTTTATCTCGGCAAGAGCCTCCTGGTAGTCGGTCGAACCGGCTATTGCCTTGTCGAAGATTGATGGATTCGATGTAACACCTCGTAATCCATCTTCGCTAACCATCCTGGTCAACTGCCCCGAAGTGATCAACGAGCGCCTTACGTTGTCGTACCAGATGCTCTGACCGAGAGCAAGCGCATCAAAGATCGGATTGGAAACTGGAACAACTGGAAACTCAGATGTCACTTCAACTCTCTTTCTGGGCTTCTAGGCATCGACAAGCCATCGAATTCGCAGTACCAAAAAGATGGCAACCTCGACAGTAGCCCAAAAACCCGCATAGGTGAGAACCACCAAGTGATTAATCTATTCTGACCAGCTCGCCAACCCGCAACAACAAGACCGGGGACATTGAGTGCCTCAAAATTCGCCGACTACATCCAGGTATTGCCAAACGCTAGTGTTAACGGACGCTATCGTATCTCGTAAGGGTCGGCCTGGGAGTTGTGGATGCACCTGACAAGGAACGGTTTATAGAGGATGCTGAACCTGGGAGGTAGACTGCAGCCAATGATCGTGAAAGATCCTCTCTCCTTTCCTGAGCTAATAAGCAGGATGCACGAAAAACCCGATCCGGGTGCCTCGCTCGGCAACGCTGAACTGAGCGCAGCCAAAATTAGGAGATGTTGCCATCTTGCAAGTCGTCCTGAACGCTACTTTTGGCAGCGAGTGCCACAAAACCCACCTGCTAACGCCTCTGGCGAATTCATTCGCCTCCAAGTCAGTCCCATTTTCGGAAACTCTTGCGTGCGCAAACAAAAGCGAAAGGAGAGCTGTTGCTGAAAAGATGAGGGTCGCCCCAACACTTGCTGATGAACATGTCCGACTGACTACACACAGGCGATTTATGGAGGAATGCCATGACAAGACAACAGCGGATCGTAATCACGTCTGGTGTGATTGCTCTCGTGATAATCATTGGAGTAGCAACTTACAGCCTCACCTCTTCGACAAAGAGCGCCTCGCCGACCACGACAACCACTACTTCAACAACATCGACTACAACAACATCAACTACCGCAACGGTCCCCGCAGTGACTGCACCAGCGGGGACACCTCTACCGTCTGGGTTCGAGCCAGAGTCAGCTACGTTCGTTTCGCCGACGGTGGGATTCGTTCTCGGAATTTCCAACTGCACCGGAGCACCATGTTTGACCATTGCACGCACCGAAGATGCAGGAAAAACGTGGCTTTCAATTCCGGCTCCAAACATTCCTCTAGCTCAAGATCCGCTCCAGGCAACCAACTCCGCCTCCGTTTCAAGAATCAGATTCGTGAGCATCCTTGACGGCTATCTGTATGGGCCAAATCTTTACGCCACTCACGATGGAGGCGCTACCTGGCACAAAGTTACGCTGCCAGGCATGCCGAGCTCCTACGGCATCACGTCGCTTGAAACGAACGGAACCACCACATATCTGACAGCAGGAAATCCAAACACGGCTGTGCCTGGAACAGATATGCTCTATAGCTCCCCTGCGAAGCAGGACTCCTTCACTGAGCTACAGCAACCAACATTTTCGCCTGGATGGGAGCCTCGCGTCATAACCAACCCTTACGGCGTGGTTGTTGCCACCAATGACAACAAGGGAGACTTGTTCTTCCAAGCGACGGGAAGCAGCACCTGGACCCATATAAATCCCAATTGCTCAAACGGCATTCCAACCAACCCACTTGTAGCCCTGGCAACCCCAGCTTCAGGCTCTTCAACGCCACAGCTAGTGCTGGCCTGCGGCGGCGATGCGGGTGCTGGAACCCAGCAAAAGACGATCGTCACGACGACCGACTTGTCCAATTTTGTGGCTGCCCCTTCCCAACCTCCGCTCGGTGGAATTCTGACAGACATAGCGTCTCCCGATGGCAAGACAATAGCGGTCTCCGCTTCGTCAGGTGCCACCTTCCTCTACTTGAGCAGCAACGGAGGATCTAGCTGGCAGACAGTGATCAATAACCCGAACTTTGGCGGTGCCCCGATCCACGACCTCGGCTTTACTACCAATACCCAGGGTTTTGCAGTGGAAGGCAATGCCACGAAGGCTGGTGAAGTGACGTCCACCTTCATCATGACGCGCAACGCGGGCCTCACCTGGCAGGATGTAACCTTCTAGACAAAGCAACAGCTTGGTGACGCCGTCACAGATCGACTGCTGCGGAACTAAACCTCCAGGTACCGCCTGACCGCAAATGCGGATCCTGCAGTCCCCACGATTATTCCCATCGCGACCACAAACAGCTCGGTCATGACCACATCATGCGAGGAGACGAGGAAATTCGAGAGCACTGTCACCTGAAAGTGCGACACGACATAGTGAAAGAGCGACTGGATTCCAACGACGGCAGCAGCTGCCACAATAGCTCCCACCAAGCCTTGGACCAGTCCTTCCAGCATGAATGGAATCCGTATGAACCAGTTGGTTGCACCTACCAGCTTCATCACTGCTACCTCTCTTCGGCGGGAGAAGATAGCTACCCTTATGACATTGAGGATCAGCACTGATGCAGATATCAGCAAAACCACTGCCAACGCGACTATCACGAACTGGACAATTGAAGTGACATGAAGCATTGTGTTGATTGCACCACGATTGAAGTTGACATCTTTGACCCCTACTTGCTGCTGGAAAAGCGACCCCACGGAAGGTGCGTCGTTAGGATTTTTCAGAACCACCCGAAACGAAGGCGGTATTTGAGACTCTGTCACGCTCTTGACAAGTTCGGGAGAGTTGGCCATCAGCTGTTTGAACTCTTGGTACGACTTGGATTGGTCCATATAGAAGTAGCTCTTGATCTCAGGAAGGGACTTCAACTGACTTGAAACAGCGTTTGTCTGTGCCGCTGTAGCATTGGGCTGCATAAATATCAGAAGCTGCACGCCACCTTTCCATTGAGAAGTGGCAGTCGACACTCCCTGCTTTAGCAGCAAGGCAGCACCAGCCAGTGCTAGTGACACCGAAATCGTAAGAACCGCCGCGAGACTCATCAACCTGTTTCGCCAGAGATTTCCAGACGTCTCCTTGACGACGTATTCCAGTGAGATTGCCACACCTGCTCCTTAAAGCTCAGCTAGTCTGCTGACCAAGCCCGTAGACTCCTCGAGTCTGGTCCCTCTTGATCTGCCCATGGTCGAGTTCTATGACCCTACGCCTCATCGAGTCGACTATACCAACATCGTGTGTGGCCATAAGGACAGTGGTACCTGTTCGATTGATCCTTTCCAGCAAACCCATGACGCTCCAGGAGTTTTCAGGATCCAGGTTTCCAGTAGGCTCATCTGCCAGCAGTATCAGCGGGCGATTGATGAAGGCCCTCGCTATGGCCACCCTCTGCTGCTCACCGCCGGACAGCTCGTCAGGAAACCGATCCTGCTTGTCGTGCAAGCCGACCAGCTCCAGCATCTGGGGAACGTGGTTCATGATGTGCCGCTTGGATTTTCCTATTACCTCAAGTGCGAACGCCACGTTGCCGAAAACAGTCTTGTTGGGAAGAAGGCGAAAATCTTGAAAGATGGCTCCGATATTTCTCCTAAAAAATGGAACCTTCCACCCAGGCATTGACGAAAGCTCCTTGCCCGCCACCCATACCTGTCCAGTATCCGGGCGCTCTTCCCTGAGCAGCACGCGGAGTAAAGTCGATTTCCCCGACCCAGAAGCTCCCACCACAAAAACGAATTCGCCTCTGTCGATCTCGAGCGAGCAGTCCACAAGCGCGTACTGATCTTCCTTGTAGCGCTTGTAGACATTTTCTACTTTGATCACGATTCCCCTCCATGGCCCGCGGAGATTTTGGATTCAGGTTGAGTCGAAAGTCTCATCATAGGTCCAGCTCTGTCATCTTCTAGGAGTTACCGCCAGAGCGCTCCCAACGCAAATATGACTCCATAAAGTTGTCCAGATCACCGTCTAAAACTGCATCCACATTTCCGGTCTCTGTACCAGTGCGTAGATCTTTTACCAATTGATAAGGAGCCAAAACATACGAGCGAATCTGGTTACCCCACCCTACCTCAGACTGTGGCCCAGCAATCGCATCTATTTCAGCTCGGCGTTGTTGTCGCTGTCGCTCAACCAATTTAGCCGCCAGAATCTGCATTGCTTTAGCCTTATTCTGGTGCTGGCTTCTTTCGTTCTGGCATGAGACAACAATTCCACTGGGAAGATGCGTTATCCGTACGGCGGAATCGGTCACGTTGACGTGCTGGCCTCCGGCACCTGAGGACCGGTATGTGTCGATCCTCAGTTCCTTCTCGTCTATAGAAATCTCATCCACCATCTCATCCATGTAAGGCACCGCATCAAATGAAGAGAAGCTTGTTTGGCGCTTGCCTGCTGCGCCGAACGGTGAAATTCTCACGAGACGGTGGACACCCTTCTCTGCCCGCAAGAGACCATACGCAAATCGGCCACGTATGATCATGGTGGCTGAAAGGATTCCCGCCTCCTGGCCCGGAGAAACCTCGTCTATCTCCACCTCGAACCCACGACGCTCCGCCCACCTCAAATACATCCGAAGCATCATTTCCGCCCAGTCTTGAGCGTCTGTACCCCCTACCCCTGCATGAATTTCACACACGGCGTCCTTGGCATCGTATTCACCTGAGAAGAGAAGACGAAGCTCAAGAGAGTCAAACTCCTTTGCCAATGCCTGGACTGAAGCCTCGATCTCCGTCTCCAAGCTGTCATCTCCCTCTTCTTTGCCAAGGTCGTAGAGGGTCTCGGCATCTTCGAGATCGCGAGCGAGATCTGAGATCACCGTTAGATCGTCATTTACAGAGGAGTATTCAGCGGTTACCTTCCTGGCATGGTCAGGATCATCCCAAAGGTTGACATCGCTGACCAGCTTCTCCAATTCATCCTTCTTCTCCGCCAAGGCCTCGAATCCCAAAATCATCTTCGCATCGTCGAGGCGCTTTCTCAGCGCAGACAGCTCATCATCAAAAGACTTCAAACTCTGTCCTTGATCTAAACGCCAACTACTTGTTAGGAATCCCTCATGCCGTGGCAATTCTTGTACTTTTGACCTGAACCGCACCAGCACGGGTCGTTCCTGCCAAGCTTTTCGCTGCTTGGCTTGGTGAACGGAAGAATTTTAGCTTCGCCATCGAGAGCCCTTGCAATCGAACTAGCCGAATCCGTTGCCATCTGCTGCGCAACGTCATCTGCCGACGCAATACTCTCCTCCATCGGTTGAACCTGGCTCACGATAGAAAGGTCCATCACGGGCTCACTCTGGCCAAGATAGGTCGCCTTGGACAAATCTGCACGAGGAGCCTCTTCCTGCACCAGCTCGACGTGGAATATGTACTTGCAGTAGTCATCATTCATGACATCGATGAGTTGGGAAAACATCGAATAACCCTCACGCTGCCAAGCAACCAGCGGATCTTGCTGGCCCATGGCTCTAAGGTTGATGCCTTCACGCAAGGCATCCATTTCGCTCAAGTGCTCTCTCCAGCGCTGGTCGATGACTGCCAGCATGACATCACGCTCGAGAGCCCTGGCAACCTCGACTCCACCTGGGATCTCCTGCTCACGCTTTTCGTATAGCGACAGAACTTCCTGCCTCAGACTCTCGTAGACCTGCTCTTTGGAAACGGCCTCTGACAGCTCCTCAACAGTAAATGTCGTGGGATAGTACTGCGTCACTTCCGTCACCAGGCCCGCAAGCTCCCATTGTTCCTGAAAGTCAGAAACCATGTACTTGTCGATCAGCGAATCCAGAGTGTTTTCAATAATCTCAATTGTCCGGGCTCGCAGGTCCTCACCTTCGAGAACAGATCTGCGGAGTTTGTAGATCACCTTGCGCTGAGCGTCGAGCACCTCGTCGTACTTGAGGACCTCCTTACGGATCTCAGCATTCTTTCCTTCGACAGTCGTCTGTGCCCGCTCTATTGCCTTGGACACCATCCTGTGCTCAAGCGGCATGTCGTCAGGAAATGTCCTGTCAAGTATGTACGAGACAGCTCCCGTCGCGAACAGTCTCATCAGCTCGTCTTCGAGTGACAGGTAGAACCTGCTCTCCCCAGGGTCGCCTTGACGACCAGACCGTCCACGAAGCTGATTATCGATTCTCCTGCTTTCGTGGCGCTCTGAACCAAGAACATAGAGCCCGCCCAGCTCCCTGACCTTGTCGCCCTCAATCTTGCACTGCTCGCTGTACCGTGCGAGGGTCTCCAAAACTACAGATTCGTTTTCAGGATCTTCTGGCTCTATGCCTCGCGATCTTAGATCCTGAACAGCAAGCCCCTCTGGATTGCCTCCCAAAAGAATATCGACACCTCTACCTGCCATGTTGGTTGCTACAGTAACACCACCCAGCCGCCCGGCTTGAGCGACGATCTCCGCCTCCCTGAAGTGCTGTTTGGCATTGAGCACGTTGTGTGGAATCCCCTTTTGTGCAAGCAACCGCGATAGAACCTCCGATTTGGCAACTGAGGCTGTACCAACCAGAACCGGCTGTCCTTCGGCGTTTCTCTGTTCTATGTCCTCAACTACGGCGTTGAACTTTGCAAGCTCTGTCTTATAGATAACGTCGGCAAAGTCCTTCCGAATCATCTCCCTATTTGTCGGGATCGGGATGACGGGGAGGTTATATGTGCTAGCAAATTCAGATGCCTCGGTAATCGCAGTCCCAGTCATTCCGGCAAGCTTGGCATACATTCGGAAATAGTTCTGCAGCGTTACGGTAGCCCAAGTGTGATTCTCTTCTTTAATCCTCACCCGTTCCTTTGCTTCGACGGCCTGGTGCAATCCCTCAGACCACCGTCGCCCCTCGAGAATTCGGCCCGTGAACTCATCGACGATCTTGACTTCGCCCTTGTCAACAATGTAGTCCTTGTCTCTTTTGTACAGCTCCTTGGCCCGGAGAGCCTGAGTCAGCTGATGCAAGAGATTTACCGAACCAAGGTCATACAGGTTTTCGAGACCAAGTTGCTTCTCAACCTTTTCAATTCCGTCTTCAGTGGGAACTACAATCTTCTTCTCTTCATCGACCTCGTAGTCCTCCTCGGGAACCAGAGTCCTCACGATAGACGCAAACTGGTAGTAGAGTTCCGCGGATTCTTCAGACGGACCCGAAATGATCAGAGGAGTCCGCGCCTCGTCGATAAGAATCGAGTCAACCTCGTCAACTATCGCAAAATGGTGACCACGCTGAACCATCTCACCAAGAGACCTGGCCATGTTGTCTCGTAGGTAGTCGAAGCCAAATTCTGTGTTCGTGCCATAGGTTACATCGGCGTTGTACGCCTCTTGACGGGTCCAGTAGGCCTCCATCGTGGGAAGTACAAGTCCAGTGGTTAATCCGAGAAAGCTATAGATCCTACCCATGGTCGTCGCATCGCGATGGGCCAGGTAGTCATTGACGGTGACGATATGAACGCCCTTGCCTTCAAGGGCGTTCAGATAGACAGGAAGCGTAGAAACCAGAGTCTTGCCTTCACCAGTCTTCATTTCAGCTATCCAACCGAAATGCAGCGCCATTCCACCCATCAGCTGGACGTCGAAATGGCGCTGACCTATTACCCTGACCGAAGCCTCCCTGACAACTGCAAAGGCCTCGACCAACAGATCATCAAGAGTCTCACCGTCAGCAAGCCTCGCCTTGAACTCGTCGGTCTTGGCGCGAAGCTCTTCATCGCTCAGAGCCTGCATCTGCGGCTCCAAGTCATTTATTAGTGGAACTATCTCGGCAAGACGACGAATTTTCTTGCCTTCACCGGCTCTCAGAAGCCTCGTAAATACACTCATGGCTCTTCCATCGTACCTATAAAGAAGTGTCAGCGTGCCGGGCTAGTGCAAGCAGGTGAACGTTGCAGCACTAATCAGACCGACACCTCTGAATCGATGAGCCCCACGGTTCCGTCAGAACGCTCATAGACAACGGCGGGACTTCCTGTGTCCTCGTTTGTGAAGAAGTAGAAGCTATGGGACAACAGCTCCATGTGCAAGATGGCCTCTGCCGGAGTCATCGACTCTATCTTGAACGTCTTGGTCTTGACAGGCCCTCTCTTCGCAACGCTGCCGTTGGCTTTTCCAGTCTCAGCTCTGTGATGCGGCTGCGATCGGCAGATCAATTTGCCCTTCAACTTTTCCAGTCGATGCTCAAGCTTTTCCACCACTCGGTCAAAGGCTTCCATGACTTCAAAGCCTGATCCCTTTGCCCTGATTACATGACCATGACCGTCATGCATGGAAACCTCACATACCTCTCTCTCTGCTATTCTGGGGTTCTTCTCCTCATATAGGGAAATTTCCGCCTTTTGCATGCCATCGAGGAATCTGGCTACGTGAGTGAGTCGCTCTTCCATCCTTTCTCGTTGTCCAGAGCCAATACTGACATTTCGTGAGCGATAAGCAATCTGCACTGTGCCCCCTTTATGTTGTATTGATAACCTGCCTCAATTCCATTTTGCAACCTGCAAATCACAACTGCCATACAATTAGCTTGTTTACTGTAAAAAACTCAAAATTGGTTTACTACCTGCATGTATATGAACATGTACGAAACGGGGCAGATAGCCTTGCCATCCGCCCCGTTTCATGCCGACTCTGTTGTAGCTGACCTGATCTTTTACCCCACACTCGCCTGCTGAGCCATTTACAAGGAGTCCGAGGCGCATATCCCGCCGTTCCCGGACTCATATCCTGTTTTATCGCCTCTCCACCGTGCAGCGCCATTCGCCACAGAGATGGGCAGGGCTTACCTCTAAGCCGCACCATGATCACCAACCAGGAGTTGGCTTACGTGGATCGTTTCGCCTGCGACTGGCATCGACTTTCAATCACAGACCTACAACAGATCTATATTAAAACTCTATCTCCGACAACTAGGTTCCAGTGTGCCAGGAACTAAGGTACTCCTTCTGCTTTTCGGTGAGTTCGTCGATTTTGACACCCATAGTGTCGAGCTTGAGGGCTGCAATGCCCTGATCGATGTCATCGGGCACGTCATAGACCTTGGGTTCAAGCGAAGCTCTGTTTAGAACGGCCCATTCAGCTGCAAGGGCCTGGTTGGCAAAACTCATGTCCATGACGTTTGCCGGATGTCCTTCAGCTGCTCCGAGATTCACCAGCCTGCCCTCTGCGATAACCATTATCCTGGCATCGCCTCCAGCCTGAGGAACAAGGTATTCCTCGACCATCGGACGGACCTGCCGCCTGCGCTCACCGCTAGCCAGCTCGCCAAGCGCCTGGAGATCGATCTCAATGTCAAAGTGCCCGGAGTTGGCAAGGATGGCCCCATCTTTCATCCTGAGGAAATGTTCCCTTATTAGGACATCCCGGTCCCCGGTAACCGTAATGAAGATATCGCCTTCGCTAGCAGCATCATCCATGGGCTCGACTCTAAATCCATCCATTACTGCTTCAAGCGCGCGAAGAGGATTGATCTCTGTCACGATGACCTGAGCTCCAAGGCCGCGGGCTCTAGAAGCGACTCCTTTGCCACAGTAGCCATACCCTGCCACAACAATGACTTTCCCTGCCAGAAGGACGTTTGTGGCTCTGATTACACCGTCCAGGGTCGACTGGCCAGTTCCGTAGCGGTTGTCAAACATGTGCTTAGTGTCAGCATCGTTGACAGCGACAATTGGATATCCGAGAGCTCCATCAGCCTCCATTGCTTTGAGCCTTATCACTCCCGTAGTCGTCTCTTCTGTGCCAGCAACCACCTCCGCTATCTGGCTCGGCCTGTCTTTATGGAGGCGCGTCACAAGATCGCACCCGTCGTCCATCGTTATAGTCGGACGGGCATCAAGCGCAGCATCAATGTGGCTGTAGTAGCTCTTGGCATCCTCTCCTCTGATGGCATACACGGAGATGCCCTCATGCTTTACAAGGGATGCAGCAACATCATCCTGTGTGGAAAGTGGATTCGAGGCGCATGCAATGACGGTAGCTCCACCAGCCTTGAGCGCCCTCAGGAGATTCGCAGTCTCGGTCGTTATGTGCATGCATGCCGCTACCGTGTGGCCTTCAAGAGGCCTTTCCTTGGCAAACCGGGCTCTTATGGAAGCGAGCACTGGCATGTTCACGTCTGCCCAGGCAATCCTTTGTCTGCCCAGCTCTGCCAGTGAGATGTCGGCAATGTCGTACTGCAATTAACCCTCCTTGTGGGAATTCACTTCGCGTGCTTATTCTGGTCAGCTACCCGCCAGCCGGCTTTTCATCTCATTAAGGACCGGGATCGGACCTGGATCTATCCCGTCGTTCTTGGCGATCTGCAGAGAAACGAAATCGCCAGTTAGTACCAAATCCAGCAACTGCGACAACTCTCCCTCGCCAACACCTTTAACGGTTATGACATCTTTGACTCTCGACCCCATCAGATCGAAAGCTATTTCATATCGCCTGACCACTTGAGGATGCTCGCTCTCGTGGCGGAGGTTGACAATTACCATGCGAGATCTAGTCAGATCGTTTAGATTCTCCCAGCCAGCAAGCTCGTTGTGGCAGTTCTCAGAGTAGACAGAATAGAAAGCCGGACGCTTGGCATTTTCATTTATCTGGGTTTTCCATCTCTGAGCAGCTGCCCTGCCTATAGCGCCTGACGAGTGGGCCAAAGGAATCGCGTTTCCGATCCTTTCCGCAATTGATTCGATCTCCGAGCGGGGTTGGATCAGGGCATCCCTCCTGCGCTGAAGCTGGGCGACAGCCAAATCTATCCAATGCGTTGCCCCCGGGAAGAGCCCAATCTCTTCAAGCACAACCAACGGTGGCACCGACATAGCGCCTATTGCCGCACGAGGCTGCGGAATCTCGCTCGGCACCGAGATAAGTGGCTCACCTGCATCCCTTGCCATTCTGGCAAGCTCACCCCCGGAAGTCACAAATACCACCCTGGCACCATGCCTCAAGGCTTCTGCGGAAGCATCGATGGTTTCCTCGGTGTTGCCAGAAAACGAGATTGCAAACACGAGAGATCCAGGTCCTACAAAGGCCGGAATGGTGTAGGCCTTGACCACGGCAACCGGAACAGACATGAACGGTGCCGCAACAGCCACTAGCACGTCTCCAGCGATTCCGGATCCTCCCATACCCAGGACCACCACGTTTTCAACTTCATGCTTCATCGGCAGACCAGGAGTTGCCGTTGCATTTGTTGCAGCCCGGGCTACCTGCTCGGGCAACCCGGCGGTGTACTCCCACATGCGTGACGAATCCAAAACCTGATCGAACATGCAGATACCTCAAACCTGAATATATAGATAGTGAATAGGAACCTTGTAAGGCTAAAAATCCTTCGACAGCGCCATCAACCGCTCATGTTCTACTTCATCGACAACTTCAGATTCGTCGACAAGCATGATAGGAATATTCTGCTTTATCATGTAACGGCGCTTGAGCCGAGGATTGTAGAGCGCTTCCTCGGAAGGAAAGTACAGCAACTCGCCCTTATCGATCGGACAGACAAGAATCTCAAGAAGTTTGGGGTCGAGTGTCACTCTATTTCCTTTCAGAATCGGCTTTGGAGATGACGGCAAGAACCTCTTGAACCTTAGAGGCAACCTCGAGATCAGACTTGGCTTCGAGATTCAGCCTCAGCAAAGGCTCCGTGTTGGAAGGTCGGACATTGAACCACCAATCACCCAAATCAACCGTCAGTCCATCCATGTGGTCCATCTTGCCCCGGCCTTCGTATGCATTCTCGATGAAAGCCAGCACCTCATTGACGTTCTGGACTTTGGTGTTCACCTCGCCGGAGGCACTGTACCGCTCGAGTTCAGTTCGCAACTGGGATAGTGGCCTGTCGGAGGTCGAGAGAACCTGTAAAACCACCATCGCGGCGATCAATCCCGAGTCTGCTCGGAAATTATCTCTGAAGTAGTAGTGCCCAGAATGCTCGCCGGCAAAGAGAGCGTCAGACTCTCCCATGATGGTCTTGATGAAGCTGTGCCCGACTCTCGTCTTGATCGCAATGCCTCCCGACTCGGTTATAATCTCGGGCACGGCTTTGGAACAGATCAAGTTATAAAGTATCTTCGAACCGGGAAATCTCTCAAGCATGGTCTTAGCCACCAGCGCGGTGGTGGTGGAGCCAGATATCGTCTGACCTTGATCGTCAACCAGGAAAACGCGGTCGGCATCTCCGTCAAACGCGAGTCCGACATCAGCACCCGTTGCGATCACGTGCTGTTTCAGATCGACAAGGTTTTCGGGCTGGATCGGATCCGCGGGATGATTTGGAAAGTTTCCGTCAAGTTCGGGAAAGAGAATCTCCAGTTGAAACGGAAGCGCTGAAAAGACAGCCGGTACGACCAACCCACCCATTCCGTTCGCTGTATCCGCCACTACCTTCAACGGCCTTAGTTTCTCCACGTCTATGAAAGATCTGACATGATCCGCGAAGCGGGTCAGCATCTCCTTCTGCTGGTAAGAGCCCTTCTTGGCAGAATCTGGGATGCCGTTGTCCAAAAATCCTTGGGCGAGGTCCGCAATATCCATCAGACCATTCTCGGCACTGATGGGCCTTGCCCCAGAAAGGCACATCTTTATGCCGTTATAGACAGCTGGATTGTGGGAGGCAGTGAACATAGCTCCAGGCATATCGAGTTCGCCTGTCGAAAAATAAAGCATGTCAGTTGAGCCAAGCCCGAGATCGACAATTCCGGTGCCAACGGATCTCGCACCCTCCATGAACGCGGAACTGAGCTGCTCTCCAGAAACCCTCATATCCCTAGCCACCGCGATCATCGAAGCATGCGAAAATACTGCAAACGCGGCACCTATCGCACGAGAAATGTCTTCATTCAACTGGTCGGGAACTGTTCCCCTCACATCGTACGCTTTGAAAATCTCAGAAATCATATATCTAAGAACCTTTGCCTTGATACACCTTCACTCCGACCAGACTGGCACACGGAGAGTAACTCTAGTCGACGGACGGTTCCAATTCCTTGGATCGCCTTGCTCTTCCATTCCAGATCAAAACAATCACCCCAACAAACGAAATGATCGACAACCCATACCCAATGTAGTCGATAGGCGTCATACCGTAATAAACAACGACGTGCCGTGACGTAGGGACAACAACCATAAGGTTTGGCGCTACTCGGAATGGACCTTGAGCGCCCTTTGTCTGCCAGTTTGGAAAGTACGATATCTTCACGAGCACGGGCTTGCCAACTTGAGATACATCGAATGAGATCGAAGAGTTCCTCTCAGAGATGTCGCTCACCTGCGTAGGAACCACGGGATTGGCGGGATAGTTATTCGAAGCAGCCGACACCCTCACCCAGCTTGGTGGACCGGATTGAGCTGGCATTACTGACCATTGGCCCGGATTGTCGTACCATGGCAAAACCGTGTTAACCCAAGAAGCTTGACTTGGGTTGACTCCGCTCAAGACCACTGGCCAGCTGCTAAGCGGCTGCACGCGGGGTGAATTTTTCACCTTATATATATTCCAGGTCCAGCCAAGCACCGAATTCTGACCAGCTGAAGGCTGAAGCGCGGGAACAGTTGCAATTTTCTGGAGCTGAGGGTCCTTGTTGGCCTGAGCAACCACGCTAGGAGAAAAAGCCATATAGTACTGAACCCCCAGGAGCTGCAGATGCTGGACGCCCAGCGCAACGTTCAACCCCTTATAGGGCAGCCCTGCCATGGCTTCGGACGGATTTGCGGAGAGTTCCGACTGGTTCATGAAGTGGAATGGAGTGGTAGCAGAAGACTCGAAGAACAGCCCCTCCATTGATCCGACGCAACCATTAGTCCAATATGGCAGCAACATGAGCGCCATTGGAGTCCCATAGGAGTTCTCGGTAGAGTTGTACTCCCACATGGCCGGACCGCACCCGTACTGTTTGCTGACGCTCTGCATGGTGAGCATGAGCTGGCGATACGCAGGGTAATCCGGCTTCCCTTCGTAACCGGTGTAGTTCCAGCTGATCCACGATGGAACAAAGCTTTCAACCGGCTTTATCGGCAGCCAAGATTGCGGCGGAAACAGACCTAGCGCCGAAATGAGAAACACCACCACACAGGCAAGAGCGCCGACAAGCACATGGCCTCGCGCTCCAATGCGGTCACCCTCACCCTGAAAGGCCAGCAATGCGGGCCTTCTGGTCGGTTTTAGAGAGGGACTGGGGTTGAGAATTTCTGCCACCTCGTCTTCTCCAAGTTCAAGCCCAATTAGCGAAGCTGGCTTACTGTATCCATCGGTATCTGTAAGGCCATCCCCTTGGGTCTCCACAGCCTCGGCGCTCTCCACCCCTTGTGGCTCTTCGGTCGACTTTGGCCGAACGCGGCGATAAGCCCCCGCCAAGAGAAGCCCAAAGTCACCGAGGAAGATTCCGGAGAGCGTGTACAGCGAGAGAACCCAGAATGGAAGCGCACGGGCGTTGTACACCGCACTATTTGGAAGAAATATGAAGGCCGCTGCCGACATGGCTCCCATGGCTGCGAGCAAGACTCCCAATAGCTGCTTTTTCCAGACCGAGAAAATGAACCCGAGGACTGACATCACCAACCATGGAAGCAACGAATGCGGGAAAAGTGAACTTCCGTATGTTGTCACCTTTGACCAACCCATTGAAGTGGAGTAGGCAATGCGATAGGCAAACGGAATCGCCCAGAAGGCCGTTATCAGCGCAGCAAGCACGACGAGCCCGACAGTATACGCAACGTCCGACCAGCTCCTATAGTAAATCCGCTTTAGAACAAGCAGCACGATAAGAGCAAATCCAACCCAAAATGACGGGAGAATATGAGCCAATGTGGCAAGAGCAAAAATGAGCGCTCCAAGTGCCATATCCCTTTTGGTCATGCCGCGTTTAGCTGCTAGAGCAACGACGACGATTCCCAAACTCAGCGACAGCGAAAACGAGTACTCACCCGCAAGAGTAGACGCAATGTTCCCCCCATCGATCGTGTAGCTGGTATTGAAAAGGTACCCAACTCCTACAAGAGCCATGCACAGCGGTATCGGTCGGGGTAGATCGAACTTCTTCCCCAGCACGTAAAGGGCCGGAACGAAGATAAGCGAGCCAATGATCGTGATCAGCTTGAACGCAACATTGTAAGTTATGAACACGTTGAGAAGCGCCACCAACATTGACGGCAGGGGAAAATAGAACCCTAAGAGAGGGAAGCCGTCGTACCAAGCACTGCTCCATCCAGTCAGTCGGAAGTGATTGAATACCTGATGTTCGGCTAACCATGGAACTATGAAATGCGCACCTGTATCCCCGCCTGTCGTAGTTGTATTGGAGAATATCAATGAGGGATGGAGCTGCCAGATCACGAACACCAGCGCTAGCACGATGAAGGCCCAGTCGATCAACTTCGCCTTCCCGGCCGCGCTCAGACTATTTATACGCTGTCTCATCGATTGCACCCATCTATCATGCCCGATTGATTCGGACATATGGAATCAGTCGCCTTTGGGCGTTTCTCATGCACATTTGAGTCATTCATCGACGAAGACGCGCACAAATTCACAAAGACGCAGCTATTGTAGGCCGCGGCGTGTATGTCTGGCTTGCAAAATTCCAAAGCAGTCCCGGCCACCAGTCCTCGCGCCGCCAAGGTCATCTTCGCTTTCTCAGATCCTCTCACCTCTCGCTGAGCAAATGAACCGCACCGCTTAGTGAATCTTCAACAGCGCGATCAGCGTTACAGCATTAAAGGCACCGTGGGCAAACATGCCCGGTCCTAAACGCCCGAATTTAAGTCTTAGAGCAGCGAGAATCAGGCCGAAGAAAGCAAGCCCCAGAAGCTGCAAAGGCTCCCCATGAGCCAAACCAAATAGCACAGCGGAGATCACCGCAGCGAGAAAAGATGAAAGGGAGTCGGGCAGTCTAGAGAACCGATGCTTCAGCGAACCTAACAGCAGGCCACGAAAGTACAGCTCTTCCACAACTGGAGCACCAACCGTGAGGAAAAATGCCAGCACAATCAGGCCAAACCCATGGCCAAGACCGGTAATTGACTGAGCCGGCTGACTAAGCTTCTCGGAAAGGTTGGGAACCATGTGCTCGAATGGGTAGTAGAGCAGCGGAATGACGACCAACTGTCCGAGGAGCCCGACCGGAATGCCAATAATAAGGTCCTGAAGCGCTATCGGGTAGAGTCCGAAGTCGGTCCTAAGCGACCCGCTGCCTCGTTTTTTGGATGCGTATATCACAGCTGCAAGAAGACCGGTCCATAGGCCCAACAAATTCGCAATAAGTGCGCCAAGCGAGTTCGTGGCAGATGCACCTACAGGAGCGTTGGTCACGGTAAGTTCCACCAAGACGTAGATGGTCGCAAAGAGATAGCCGACAAGGAAGCCCACAACGGCAATCGAGAGTGCGTTGATCCCTCTAAGGCTTGGCTCGCGAGGAGCTGGCTCCCACTGATTCACTTCCACGAGGTTAGCCCATGTTCGGACGTGTCATGCCCTAGCCAAAATTCTGGGAAAAGCACAAAAACAGAGGGCATAGGGAATCTTTTAATCATTTATTTCTTGTATACGCCTAACATGTGGTATATGAGTCGTCAAATGCCGGAAAAGCGCGATCGCGGAAGCGATAAAGGAAACAACAAGGGCAACAAGATCCTGCCGAACAGCCCTGACCAGAGTTGGCGATGGATTGTCCTAGTTCTCGTGACTCTATTGGCTGCAGCATTCGTATATGCATCGGTCTTCACTCCGCAAACAACCAAACAACTTAGCTACGATACATTTCTGCAGGATGCACATGCAAAGCAGGTTACAACTGCGCAGATAGACAACGCCACAGGAAAGATCACCGGCAAACTGTCGGACGGGACCAGTTACACCGTAAACGGCCCGCTTCCATACATAACAAGCGACATCACCCAGCTGCGCACCGAAGGGGTGAACGTCTCCTTCTACACGCCCTCGTCGAACATTCTCACAATAGTCTTAGAGTACGGCCTCCCCCTCTTGCTCTTGTTCGCATTTTTCGCTTGGATGAACAGAAGAGCCCAAGGACAGATGTCAGGGATAATGTCCATCGGAAAATCTAAACCTAAGGTCTATTCGACCGAAAGACCTAGGACCACGTTCGATGACGTAGCTGGATACTCGTCAGTCAAGCTCGAGATATCGGAGGTGGTTGACTTCCTGAAGAATGCTCAGAGATTTCGCGAGATCGGCGCAAGGATACCCAAGGGAATTCTTCTTGTCGGTCCTCCAGGGACCGGCAAGACCCTTCTTGCCAGAGCCGTTGCAGGCGAGGCTGGAGTTCCATTTCTCAGTGTCACTGGCTCTGACTTCATGGAGATGTTCGTTGGGGTGGGTGCATCTCGAGTGAGGGACCTATTTCAGACTGCAAGGAAGCAGGCTCCTGCAATCATCTTTATCGACGAAATCGACTCGATTGGCAGAAAGCGCGGCGCTGGGCTCGGAGGAGGCCACGACGAGCGTGAGCAGACGCTGAACCAGATGCTATCCGAGATGGACGGCTTTGACACATCTGAGGGGGTCGTTGTGCTTGCCGCGACAAACCGGCCTGACATACTCGATCCCGCGCTGCTCAGAGCAGGGAGGTTCGACCGCCAGATTGTGGTCCCGCTTCCGGACCTCGAAGAAAGGCTTCCCATCCTAAAGGTGCACTGCAGAGGAAAGAAGATCGCCGCAGATGTGGACCTGAGCGTCGTTGCACGCGGAACACCGGGAATGAGCGGCGCCGACCTTGCAAACCTGGTCAATGAAGCCGCTCTCTACGCCGTTAGAAGGTCGTCGCCTGAGATACACATGGAGGACTTCGAAGCCGCAAGGGATCGGGTCCTCATGGGTCAAAAGCGTGAGTCGATGGTTCTTTCCGACGAGGAGAAAGAGCGCGTAGCCTACCACGAAGGGGGCCACGCAGTTCTGGCCTACGTTCTTCCTAACGCTGACCCGGTGCACAAAGTGACGATACTTCCCACTGGATTTGCCCTTGGCGTCACCCAGCAATTGCCTCTCGAAGAAAGACACATATACCCCGAAGAGTACATCGAAGACTCGCTTGCCGTTCGAATGGGCGGACGTGTGGCTGAGATGCTGATATACGGAGATCTGTCAACTGGCGCCAACAATGATCTTGTCGGCAACACAGAGCTAGCTAGAAAAATGGTGCGGGAATGGGGCATGAGTAGCAGGATCGGACCGCGGGCTTGGGGATCTCAGGGGACTGTCTTCCTCGGCGAAGATCTTATGCACAGCCGCGATTACTCTGAGGACACTTCAAAGATCATCGATGAGGAAATCGATCGGATTCTCCGTGAGCAAGAAGAGAGGGCGATGAAGCTGCTCAAGATACACCAGAAAGGTCTTGAGCTAGTCGCAAACGCCCTGCTCGACAAGGAAACCATAGATGGCAACGAGGTTGCGGCCCTTATTGACGAGGGATATGGAGCCCCTGTCTACGGCCCCGATTCGAAGAAGGCCAAGAAGCTGAAGCAGGGCAGTGAAGTGCGAGGCAGCGAAGAGCTGAGTAGCAGTGACGTCCTGGATATCGATCCCATGAATGAGTGATTCTGCGACAAAATTCGAGACCTCTTCGTCGAGAGTGGAGCATTGGAAAAGTGTTCCACTCTCGATTTGTTAATTGTCACAGCCTTGCCTCATAATTTAATTATGAGTGGACAGATGATGCTTATCGAATTTGAAGAGCGCATTCCGAGCTGGGTACTTGATCAACAAACAAGAGAAGTCGGACTCAGGGGAGTCGCTGTCGCCAGGGCAGTACTTCAGCAGTCCGGGAAAACGTCCGCCACGCCTTCGAGCGACGTGAAAAAGATCAAGGTAGCGACCAGACTGTAGCACGTTCAATCGTGCGCAATTTAGACTCTGCATACACGTGGAGAGGGTAACCTCTTTATAGTCCGAGCGATTCAGGCGGAGAGTCTAAATGGATCAATATCCACTTTTAACAGAACGACTGGGGTTCCCAAAAGGTACCAAGGCTCTAGTAATCACTTGCGACTGCCTTGGATTCTGCCACTCATGCAACCTAGGCGTTTACGACGTCCTTCGAAATGGAATCGCAACCTCTGCCAGGCTTGTCGTTCCAGCCCCATGGTCGCGAGATGCGGCGATGCGCTACAGGGGTGAAGATGTGGGCGTCGAGCTGACGCTCAACTCCTCTAACCCGATCCTGCACTTTGGACCCGTGACGCAAGCCCCTTCCCTTCTCGATGGCCAAGGGGGCTTCCCGATAACCTTGGAAGATCTATGGGACCATGCCGATCTCTCGGAAACTCACAGGGAGTGCCGAGCGCAATTGGAACGCGCGATCTACTGGGGTTTTGATGTTTCACATATAGGATCCGAACTTGACGCCCTGGTTATGCGCCCTGAGTTCTTCGACATCCTTCTTGACCTGGCACTTGAGTTTGATCTTCCCATATCTCTGCCTGACTACCTGAACGAAGAGCGGATTGGCTTTCCGGCAAAGACTTTGGCTTTCGAGGCGGGTGCTATCTTCCCAGACAAGGTGATCAATCCTTTCTCCGCTTATGGCCAGCTTGATCCAGGCTCACAGGATCTCATTGAGAGCGTCATCTTCTCCCTCGACGAAGGAATCACCGAACTCTGTGTTCGTCCAGCACAGGATACCCCAGAGCTGCGGGCTGTGACACCTCAGTGGGCCACATACGTTTCGCAGCTGACCACTACAAGTGAGAGGCGCCGCTTCGACCATCTTTTGTCGCGAGCCAACATCACTCTGATCAGCTATCGCGAGATCAGGAATCGTGCCAGAAAGCTCAAAGTGAGTACACGCTGACGATGACCGGATTACGTGTAGAGTCTTTCTAGAGCCTATAATTTCTGGTTAGAAGGAAAGGTCAATACCATGTTCGCAGAAATACTTGGGCTGGATTCCATAGTTGTTGTGGCAATCATCGTGCTGGTAATAGGAGCCAGCAGACTTCCAAAGATTGCACGATCGGTGGGACAAGCCAAGGGCGAATTCGAAAAAGGTCTGAAGGAAGGCTCCGCAACTAGCGAAACTGACGTCGAGAAGAAAGAGCAATAAACAGCCCGTCCCTCTCGAAAGCTTTACGATGCGCGTCCTTTAAAACTCTGTGATTGCCGCGACCGCGGCTTGAAGATCTCGATACTCGTCAGAGGTGGTAATCGGAAGCAATGCCATGAGCTTTCCCATGTTCCCAGTTACCTTTATCTTCCCTTGCATGAAAGCAGCAGTGGCGTCGAGTTCGCCTTTCTGAATCGCCATGGCGTCGTTCCATTCCTGGCTGAGAACAACCTCTGGCTCATCCAACTCGCCAAGCTTGCATTCCTGAAGCTTCCCGTCCTCCACGATCCAATAGTAGAAAACATCTCCGTCCGGGCCGCCAACGATTTCGTACTGAATCGTCGCTGTCGCCCCGGGACGCGACGGCTGAGACTGAGCCATATTGAGGTACTCATTCATCCATTCAGCACTTAGCCACTTTGCCATTGTCACGCTCCCAGTTAGCCAGAGTAACAATCACCGATGTTATCAAGCTACATGAGCACTTTAAGTTGGTAATCGTTATTTGTTTTGCACTCCGGCAAACAGATCTTCCTCGAACCGTTCGCGCGATTCCGCATCTGATAGCACCGGACGGGCAAGTATGTAATCCTCATATGGCCACAGCTCTTCAGAAACATCATCTGGTAAGCCAAACCAAAAATGCGATGTCGGATCTATTTGTGTCGCATGCGCCAAAAGCGCACCCTTTCGAATTTTGTGATATCCCCGCACATTGATCCGTGTGGTTATCTCGTGATCGTTGCCAGGCCTGTTCAGCCTTTCATCGGAAAAAGGAGACTCAAGACCGAGTTCAAGAAACTTCTGATGAAAAGCCTTGGCCCTGCTTGTGGACCATGCGCTGTAATAGAGTTTCGCAATCCAATGCGGATTGCCCAGTGCAGGTTTGTAGTTTGGATCTCCGCAGCGGTCAAAGGCGTAAATGGATATATCGTGGACTTTCAGATGATCTGGGTGCGGATATCCGGACTGGTCTTCGTGATACGTGACCATTACCTGTGGCTTCTCTTTCCGGATAATCTCGATCAACTTGTCTCCGGCCTCCTCCAGAGGAGCCTGGGCAAAACAGTCAGGGCGAGAATTGCTGGGCTTGCCTGGCATTCCAGAATCTCTATAACCGAGCAGGTAGAGCTTCTCATATCCGATTATCTTGACCGCCTTGTCGAGTTCATCTCTGCGAATCTGAGTGAGATTTTCTCTGACATGGGGCAGATCCATTGCCGGGTTGTTTATATCGCCCTCCTCGCCTCCTGTGCAAGTGACCAATACGCTGCGGATCCCCATGTCGCGAAGCTTCGCGACGGTCGCGGCGCCTTTCGATGATTCGTCGTCCGGATGTGCGTGTACTGTCAGCAGTGTGAGATTCGTAGTTGCCATTGCTCCATTTTAATTCCCTCGCGATACACCTCTGGGGGTCAAGATGAACTGGTCGGCCAACAGCAGCTTTGCACGACCAGCTGACCCGCAAATCAGCGCAGAACTCTAAGGCTGATCTATTGCCAACTGCCGGGAGCCAGATTTTCGTCAAGTTTGGATTCATTGCTAAGATGCTGGAAAAGCCAGAGCAAAAGAACAAGTTCCACATTGAAGTAGTTCGAACACGGAGCCGGCGGCTTCTTAATTGGTTGATAGTTGAGATGGCGCTCGACCCAGTACTCAGGTTTTTTCGCCTTAGCCCGGGTCGGCATTCTGATCCTAGAGGGGAAATAGAATTGATGAGACTTCTTAGTTCTGGCGGCAGATTGGACGCTCGGTAATGGCTACGCCGCACCAAATCATAAACCCAGCGTCACTGCCAAAACCGATTGGCTTCGCGCATGCGGTTGTGGCCGCGTCAGGACGCACCGTGTATCTCGGTGGGCAGGCTGCCCTCGAAGCTGATGGCGCCACTGTGATCTCCGGAGGGCTTGCCGAGCAGTTCGACAGATCCCTCTTTTATATAGTTGAGGCCCTCAGATCTGCAGGCGGCAGCCCCGAACACATTGTGTCGATGCTGGTTTTCGTCACAGATGCGACAGAATACAGAACCAGCATGAAGAGTCTGGGCAAGATATGGAAGAGCCACATGGGATCACACTACCCCGCCATGACACTCTTGCAGGTTGGGGGGCTCCTTTACCCAGAGCTTCAGGTCGAGCTGCTGGCAACGGCGGTTATTCCTGACTAG
>JAJZBG010000087.1 GCA_021799035.1 Actinomycetes bacterium
CTGAGTTTTTCGCGCCTGCTGAGGTGGGACTAGTCTTGCCGCTGCCACGAAATGCCAAGGCCACCACGACGAGGACGATTACTGCGAGAATGGCTCCTGCCACGCCTCTCTTCAACCCGCTGCCCCTTCTATTTGCAGCGTGCTTCGGGGCGTGAGCCCATGAACTCCTAGATCGCGATGGCATTGCTGGTAGATAAATATAACCAATAATGCTTTCAGATTCCAACTCAGCCGAGATGGCCGTCGTCGACGAAGAAAATCGGCTCCAGTCGCGTCAGGCAACTCAGCCCTACCAATGTCCTCCAGCTTATTTGGGTGCCATTGTGGCTAGAGGGGTGTGCGGAAGAGAAGGCCAGGTAAAGATGGGATCAGCCATGGAGAAATCAGCCCCTTCAACTCCGCGAGAATACCTCCGCACGTCGGCACGGCGCAACAACAAGGATCTGTAAAGCCCAGCTCTGCTGGTATTTCCAGCCAGCTGCACCCCAATGATCCTGTTGCCTTTGAGGTACAGGGTCCTCACCGATTCGCCATCTCCGCCTCTAAGGACCTCATCCGCGCCTTGGGTGGTGCCAATCGCCATGACCGGAACCCCCAGATGCTTGAGACTGTTCATCGACTCTGCCCCGTCGTAACGGATATTCGAGCCGAGGGCATTAGCTGCGGCTATGCGCCCTTGCACCACGGCGTTGGGAAAGATCGCATGCACATACCTTTCCCCAGAAAGCAGATCTGCCGCCTCAGCCACATCTCCTGCAGCATAAACATCCCTTACTGAAGTAGTCAGGTGATCATCGACTTGCACGCCCCAACCTGCAGAGACAGGCGTGCCGGCAAGAAACTCGATGTGCGGCTTTACGCCGGTGGCGGCCACAATGAGGTCCGCCCGCAAGACCTCACCGGAATGGAGCTTGACCGACGTGGCCTCCTTATCACCGAGAAACTCTTCGACACTGACTCCAAGCCATAGATCTACTCCCCGTTCTCTCAACGCTGTCTCAACAACCTGAGCTGTATCGTGATCCAGTGTCCTTGGCATCACCCAGGACTCGCGCTCGATAACGGTGACATTGATGCCTAGCTCGACAAGAAGAATCGAGAGTTCGACACCGATAAGCCCGGCTCCCACGATCAGTGCCGTCGAAGCTTCACCGCGGCGAATCTTGCCAACAAGCTCGTTTGCGGTGCGAAGCGACTTGAAGTCCAGGACCCCCGGTTTGTCTGCGCCTTCTATTGGGGCATACAGCCGGCTCCCTGAGGCGATTATTAGCGCCTCATACCCTATGTGGCTCCCATCCTGGAGAACCACTTCCCGGTTGTCGCAATCTATCCCTTCAACCACGGCTTCGCGGCGCTCGTCGATTCCAAGCCGCTCTGAGATGTCAACCCCTTTCCAGAAGAGCGTCTCCTCCCTTCCCGTCAGGAAATGGTCAGCCATGGCTGGCGGGGAGTATGGGGGATAGGGCTCCGCTGACAGCGAAGTCACGTCACTTGCGGGCTCCAGCCGGCGAAGAGTCTCAGCTGCGCTGATGCCTGCCGGTCCGGTTCCGATTATCACCGCTCGCATTACCGCGCCTCCAAAACCGTCTTGCTTGGATCCGACAGCACGGCCTTGATCAGCTCCGTGGCAGCGAGAGCGAGCGGGGATCCCTCGAGCAACCCCTCCACTGACGGCTCAGCTGAGAGTGCAAGCTCGTCATAGGGAAGGGCGCATTTCGATGTAAAGGTGATCCCCGCTGGGCCAGCCTCCAAGTAACTGTTCACTCTGGAGAGGTCGGCATCCGAGCGTACTCGGTTCACTACCAGGTGCAAAGAGTTGATTCCGAGTTCGTGGGCCAAAAGTGCTGAACGGAGCCCCACGTCAACCGCATTGTATGAAGGTTCAACCACCACCAGCGCCTGATCGAAGCCCCGGGCGAGTGAACGGCCGAAGTGCTCAAGACCAGCATGAGTATCCATGAGCACGATGCTGTTTTCGAGCAGCCCCATGGTCCGCACCGTCGCAGACAAGAGGGAGGTCTCGGGGCACAGGCAACCCGAGCCAGCTGACGCGACTCCGCCCATTACAAGCAGATGCAGGTTAGGGAACGCGGGAAATGCAACCCTCTCCACCACATCGCGGACATCGGGGTTCAGCCGGAGCATACCTCCCGGCTCACCAGCAAGGGCTCCTGTCTTCTCGCTTATATAGTCCTGTGACGCAGCCAACGGCGTCAAATGCAAAATAGCGGCGAGATCAAGCCCTAAGGTTGCGGCCAGGTTCATCTGCTCGTCGGCGTCCACTGCAAGGACGTCCAAACCGCGCCCGGCAAGAAGGCGTGAGAGTAAGGCGGTGATGGTCGACTTGCCTACGCCACCCTTGCCCACGACTACTATTCTCCCATTCCCTGCCGACCCAAGCTCGGAGCTAATCTCTGCGCTCGAATACATCGTTGCAGCATCAGTCATCTGTTTCACCGCTTTGATCCAGAGGCCGCCATCTCAGGAATCTCGATCAAATCCGGCTCCTGGTATGGAAGCTGCAACTCTCTGCGCTTTGCCTCTATATGGCGGCGAATGATGACGGAGGCTCGGATCGGGTCCGACTCGACGGCAAACTTGGCGCCAACGACACCGTCCAGGCCGTCTGCCAAAAGGTTCACCACATTGGGGCTTCCAAAAATCGGAGGCTGGACTCCAAGAACCGTGGTTATCCCGCTTGCTACCACGTAAGCGCCTATGGCAACCGCCTTCTCGGAATACCACTCAGGCGCAGCGCCGGCGAGGGGAAGCTTGTCGATGTCGACGCCAAGGAACTGTGCCAGAGCTCCTGCAAGAACCAGAACCCTGGAGTTGTCGACGCAAGACCCCATATGGAGCACTGGAGGTATACCCAGCGCTTCGCACACCGCACGTAGGCCGGGCCCTGCCATTGCTGCTGACTCTGGCAGCATCTGGCCCGCCTTGCCGTTCGCCACTGCCGCACAGCCCGTTACCACAACCAGAATGTCATGCTCAATGAGCTGTCTTGTCAGCTCTACATGAGCGAAGTCTTGTGGAATCTTTGGGTTGTTGCAACCGACGACGGCTACCGCTCCACGGATGCTTCCGTTCTTTATGGCGTCCACCAGCGGGGCGGGCGTTCCGCCAAGAGCCTCGAGGATGGCCTCGACGGAAAAACCAGCCATCCATCGCACAGGCTCGACCGGTATGCGCACCCTGGCCGGATTCCTATTCGGATATGCCTCCACGGCAAGCCTTACTATCTGTCTAGCAATCTCGCTCCCATTTTGTGGGTCGAACGAAATGTGGGTCGCCCCAGGGAACTTGGCCTTGTCGGAGGTCGATATCACTTTGGTGTGGTAGCACTTCGCCACGTCAGTCACCGCGGGCATGATGCACTGGTAGTCAACGATCATCGCCTCAAGGGCTCCAGTCACGATCGCCAACTCCTGGGAAAGGTGATTTCCGGCCATTGGGACCCCTTTGCGCATCAACAGTTCATTGCCGGTGCAGCACAATCCCACAAGATTGATCCCGCTCGCGCCGTATGACTGTGCCAGCTTGATCAACTCCGGATCCATTGCCGCCTCCACAATCACTTCGGACAACACTGGGTTGTGACCGTGAAGGGCGATGTTTACCTGGTCAGCGCGAAGGACACCCAGGTTGACTTCGGAAAAGACCGGCTTTGGAGTCCCGAACATGACATCAGAAAGCTCCGTCGCCACCATCGAACCTCCCCAACCGTCAGACAGGCTCGTCCTGAGAGCATGCAGTAGAAGATTTACGTGGTCATTGTCGACACCCATATGGGTCCGATGAAGCATCTCGACGTTCTCCCTGTCGATGCCTCGGGGGAAGATCCCCAAGCTCTGCCAGCGCTCCTGGCGAAGCGACGGGGCGCGGCGCGTGAAACCTACCTTGCTACCGCGGCTGCCGAAATCCTCGAAAAGAATCTCAGCAAGTTCTGCCGCTACCTCTGCGGCAGGCTTGGCATCCGAAGCTATTCCGAACTCGCTGGCCAGGCTGCGCAGCTTTTTTTCGTCGACAATCTGGTAGCCGCTCGCCTCCCCTCTTGCGGTTGCCTCGAAGACTTCAAGGATGTCGCGCCCATGATCGGAGTGCGCAGAAGCTCCCGCCGCCACACTCCTTCCTAGATTGCGAGCCACGATCACATCGGCATCGGCTCCACACACGCCTTTAGTGGGACCTTCTCCGAAAGGATCGATCCGGCAAGGACCCATGGCGCAGTTGCGGCAACTCAAACCGAGCGAGCAATACCCACATTGCGGCTCCTGAGCCGCCAACCGATCCCAAACAGTCTCGATACGCTCTTCATGAGCGCGCTCGATCATCTGCTGAGAGTCTTCATTGATGGTCAACCGCCGAACTCCTGCGGCATGATTTGCACTCATCGCTTTCTCCCTCCACGTGTCCCTTCCGGGGCCTGCCTATCTGACTGGCTGGACTTTTCCATCACTCTGTGCCGCCTTGGCCACCACCTCGAGCTCCTCACCTGAAGCGCGCCAGGGCGCAAGTGGATCACCCTCGTTGGCCATCGATGTGGTCGCTCCGGCAGCTGCCAGCATCGCTCCAGCCTGCCGTAGTCGCTCTTGGGCAATGAGGCTGTTCAGATCCCCAAAAACAAGCGCTTCGACTTTGCACACTTCGACACATGCCGGAAGCTCCTGGTTTTCCAGCCTCTCCACACAGCCGTCACACTTGGTAGCTACCAAGACCTGTGCTCCAAAGCGATCCGTAGAATTGTGAAAGGTCAGAGCATCAAACGGGCACACGACCGCACAGACCGCGCATCCGATGCAGCGATCCTCATCAATGAGAACCAGATCGAGATCGCCGTTGCGCCAGATCGCTCCAGTGGGGCAAACGCCCATGCATGGAGCGGGGTTGCAGTGCCTGCACCTGCTCGGGTAAGAAGTTGAGTGGATGACACCAGGTTCGACATGGATGCGCGTGTGTGGAACCGGGGATTCGAGAAATGCAGTCGAAACGTCCTTGCTTTGAGAGTGCTCGACTGCGCACGCGATTTCGCATTGACGGCAACCTATGCAGCGTTCGGGATTCACGAAGACCGTTGACACCGCCTGCCTCCTTCCGGGCCGGGCCCGACCGTACTCGGGCCTGAAGGGCAAAGGCGGCTCGGAAGCACCTGTGGCGACGCATGACCCGCTGCAATAAGATGCAAACCCGCCCGTACCGACTGCGTCATCATATCGCTGGATGCTTTCATGCGTCACCACCGAGATATCACGGTGAAATATGAAACTGCCTGCTCAAACCACCCATCTGTGGAAGTCGATCGAACTGCGATCAGATTCTGTAAAAGGTTGGCGGCAA
>JAJZBG010000088.1 GCA_021799035.1 Actinomycetes bacterium
GCGGTAAAGCAGAATCTAGAGCGGCCACTCCGGTATAGTAGGGATCTTAGGAAAAAGAATTTCAGAAAGTGCAGATATGAACGAGTTGAAAGAGCAGACAGTGGCGTGGAAAGAGCGGCTCGAAAATACCAAGGTGGAGTCGACTATTCACGTATCGATGCAGGATGTAGACGTTTCAAGAATCCATTTTGCATCAGTATTTTCATTCATTGACCGCAACGAAATCCAGCTGTTCCACAAGCTTGGGATCACCTTGAGCACCATGCTGGCTAAGGGCTTTGCCATGCCGGTTATCTCCGCACACTGCGAATACAAGAAGCCCTTCGGCTTGGACGACATCGTGACCGTAACCTCTTACGTCTCAAATATCGGGACAACCAGCATCAAGATAAGGCACGTGACTACGGCAACAGATGGGTCCATTTTGGCTGACGCGTACACCGTTCATGTCTCCATAAACGAGAACACCAACTCTCCGATCACCCTGGAAGAGCTCTTTGAAGGAATGGGCCTCTAATAGGGTGCTATTGTCTCTGGCTTCAATCCAGTGGCGAAGATGCTAACCCAACTTTCGGGTTTTGAGTCAACAATCCCTGCTAGAGAATTTGCAGGAACGTGATCGGACACTACAAATGCTTCGCAATCCTTTTTGTCTGGCAAGTGGCCATATTGGACGCCATGGTGAGAGGCTCGAACGATCCCGATGCTCTATCAGAGCTTGCCAAAGGCAGGCTTCGATCCAAGATCCCCGCGCTAAAAGAGTCGCTCGAGGGAAGGTTCACCGCTCATCATGCGCTTCTTGTTGGTGAGGTCCTTTCAAAGCTCCACTACATGGGGGAGGCCATCGAACGGCTCTCAGACGAGATCGACAAGGTGATAGCCCCTTTCGCTCCACAGGTAGAACTCCTTAGCACCACCCCGGGGGTCGACACAAGCGCATTGCTGAGACACTCATTGCTGAGATGGGTGCCGGTATGAGCCGCTTCGGCAGCTCTGCAAGGCTTGTGTCATGGGCTGGGAGGTGCCCTGGACAGTACGAATCCGCTGGAAAGTACAAAAGATGAACGACCCGCCATGGATCCAAGTGGCTGAGGACGGCACTGGTTGAATCCGCAAATGCTGCATCTTCGGATAAAGAACACTTACCTCTCTGCCCAATGCAACCGGCTCCGTGGCCGTAGGGGCCATGGAAAAGCCACTGTAGCAGTTGGCCACTCCATCCTCGTTGCCGCCTACTACATCTTGGAACGCAATGTTCCATATGCCGGGCTTGGCGGAGACTGGTTCATCCGCAGAGATTCGCAAGATCGCCATGTCAAGAAGTTGGTCTCCCAACTAAAAGACCTCGGCTATGAGGTAACAATTGCACATGCTGCCTAAATAGCTATTTTTATCCTAGACAAATACGCATCAAGCTTATGAGTCTGGTCGCTTTCAGTGAACGCCTGAGCAGTTTCATTATGCTGGATTGTATCACTGCTTGATGTAGCTCTATGCACATCACGCATGGTATATGCGGTCATGAATTCGCGGCAACCTAACGTTAATGGGCAGCTCCACTACGGACCAACCTGCAAAATTCCTGTCAGTCTGTCCAGTCCTGCCAACTCAAACCTTCGACTCGGCTGAACTCCGAGGAATTGGCCGTGACAATTGTCAGCCCGCGTCTAAGTGCTTGCCCAGCGATCAGCAGGTCATAAGCACCGATTGGCGTACCGGCCTTTTCTAGGGCTGCACGTACCTGACCAGCGATGCGAGCATCCTCGTCATCAAAGTCCAATAGGTCCAGGCCACCGGAAAGCAATACACGCAGGCGCTCCGTGTTTTCATGCGCCTGGCTGCTCTTCGCCCCGCCATACCACAGCTCGAACAAAACTACGGATGAAAGCGCAAGATAGTCACCGGCCGCTTCCGTTTCCCGATACCGTTTCCTCACCGTTGCTGGCTTGTCTCGCAGCAGTGCGATAACGGCGTTGGTGTCGAGAAGATACTTCACCCGAAGATGTCCTCTTCTTCAGGCGTAAGGGGCTGATTTCTGCCGTCTTCGAACAGCGGTACCTCCGTGAAGCGATCCAGTTCAGCGAACCACGCTTCAACGTCGGACGCGATCGGCTCCAGCAGTACGCCGTCTCCCACGTGCCTTACACGAACCCGATCGCCGGGCAGCCTGAATTCCTTGGGAAGCCGCACGGCCTGGCTCCTGCCGTGTGTGAAGAGCTTCGCGATGGCTGTGTCGGACATGATGCCCCCTTAGATGATAGCTATCAACAGTATACATTAATGATAGTCGGTGGTACACTCACGGTGCATAGCAATTCGTTCAGAAAGATGGTGGACTAGTTGTTGCCGTGCCACTCTAGTGTCCCTATTCAGAAGTAACCATACTTAGGATCGACTCAACAATAACTACCTGATTCGTGGCGTACTTCTATCGATGCGCTTTAGGGAGACACTACGAGAGTGAGCGTCGTAGAACCGGGTATCTTGTTGTAGCAAGGGTTATTGAACAATCTCGTCTAAGGTTCGTGGTCCACCACTGAGAACTTCAAGTACTGGCCCAAGCAATGGATCATCAAAGCTCATGACGTTAGACTACCGGCGGCGAACAAGTTAGGAGCCACATCAGGAAATCGAATGCCTGATCGCTGGACGCCGGGGAAATTGTCAATGAGGGTGAGGAATCGAGAGCCCAACTATCGAAGTAAAGAATTTCTTGCTGCAGGGCTGTGGATAAGGAGTTGGGCTATTGCGTGGAAAGTCGAAGAATTTGATCGATCTACTCCGGAACGAGACATTACAACGTATATACTCTGTAGTATGAAAACTGTCATAAGCGTCAAGGTAGATGTCGAAACCAAAGAAGCGGCGCAGGAAGTTGCGCGCAGTGCAGGATTGACTTTAAGTGCGCTTGTAAATTCATACCTTCGACAGATCGTTGCTACGCGTCGCATAGAGCTGTATGTTCCGGAACCTATGACACCGCATCTAGAAGAGCTCATTGCCGAAGTTGAACTTGAACTTCATGCCGGGAAGGCAAGTAGACCTTTCCAGGACATAGAGGAGTTTTTACTGGATCTCAAACAATAGCTTTCCAGTGATCATCAAATATCTTCCAAAATTCAAGAAGCAGTACAAGAAGCTGCCTAAGGCTTTTCAACAGCAATTTGATGACCGATTGCGCCTTTTCGTTTTGGATCCCACCGATCCCCGCTTGCGCGTGCATCCGTTGCAAGGCAAATTTACCGGATATTGGAGCATGAACATAAACGGCGACATCCGTGCGCTATACCTAATCGAAGCAGAAACCATGATTGTCTTTGCTCTAATCGGCACCCACAGCGAATTGTACGGGTGATTGGGATGCTGTTCGGAGAATCGTCGATACCGGGTCCGAAGGTGCCCAGTTTCTCCTAACAGGAAGTGCGATTACAACGAGCCCGCCGACTCACGGTGGCGCTGGTCGAATTGTTCGTCTCCGTATGCGCCCGCTAAGTCTGGTTGAGCGAGATCTCCCAGAAGCTCCAACTGTCAGTTTGTCGGACCTTCTCAGCGGAAGCCTACCGTTGGCGTGGAACCGAGGCACCAGCTTCCTTCCTTTCCGCCATACGAGCTGCCAAGGCCGCCGGCTGGGGGAAGGGCTGCTTAAATTCGTGTACCGGTTACACGCCTGTCTTTACCGAGCTTTCATGGTATCTACGGCATTTCTGTAGTGACTGCCTGCTGTGAGCGTGCCTCACCCCTTGCCCTCGCCTGTTTCAGCAGCAGTGTCGAGAAGGCCAGCGCTATGACGTAGCAGATGACGAAGAGCCTGAAGGTAATATCGACGCTATGAGACAGCGCTGCAGCTGATGAGCTGCTCAAAGATCTCTCGATCCCTAGGAACACCTTTGTAGCGGTCGCAGCAGGAAGGCTGCTCTCAGCGCTTAGAAGTGCCAGCGTGAGAGAGAGCGTGAATCCGACATTTCTCAAGGTGTAGAACATGCCTGACGCTGCTCCAGCCACCTCTCTGGGTGCAGACTGCATTGTGCCTTTGACTAGCGGTGGCCAGTAGAAGCCGTTCCCTACCGACATGAGGGCTAAGGGAATGATGAGCAGAGCGTAATTGAGGTGAGGCCCCAACAAGCTGAGTAGCCAGTCGGCGATGGCCAGAACGATCAAGCCGGCAAAGATGGGCCTTGCATATCCGATCCTGTCTGCGAGGCGTCCCCCGTAAGGCGCGGTGAACATCTGTGGTATCGAAAGCGGAAGGAGCAAGAGCCCTGTAGCCAAAGGAGACTGGTGCAGTGCGCCTTGTAAGTAGAAAGTCAGAAGAAATGTCGTTGCGAAAAAGGCGATGCTGGCAAAGACTACCACCCCTTGGGCAGCTGCGAAGTGGCGGTGTTTGAAGAGGCTGAGCATGAATAGCGGGGACTCGCGGCGCGGTTCCCCTATGAAAAAGGCGATCAGGGATATAACAGCTAGTGTGAATAGCCCCACGATTCTGAAACTTGTCCAGCCCCATGCAAGTCCCTCAGATAGCGCAATCAGAAGAGATGCCAGAAATACGGAGAAGCTGGTGACACCGATCCAGTCCATTGGCTGGCGGCGCTCAGGACGCTTGCTTTTGGGAAGGATGATGATTCCGAAGATCGCGCCTGCAAGGGCGAATGGCACCGTGACCCAGAAGATCGATCGCCATCCGAAGCCGCTGACAAGCGCACCACCGGCTACAGGTCCGACAACTGATCCCAGCACCCAGGCGATTGAGTTGATCCCGAGGGCCCGCCCCAGCTCTTCAGGCGGGAAAGCCTCGGTAATTATTGGAGTGGCAACGCTGGCCAAGATCCCGCCTCCGACTCCCTGGACCAGGCGGAAACCGACGAGCGCTCCACCCGAGGGAGCAAGTGCGCAAAGGGCTGAGCCCAGGGCAAAGAAGCCGTAGCCGACAATATATATCTGTTTCCTGCCGAATAGGTCTGACCACCTTCCAACAGGAAGGAGAAGAATTGTGCTAACGAGCAGGTAACCCGTCAAGGTCCAAAGCCCGGCGCTGATGCTTGCGTGGAGCCCTTCGAGGATCCGCGGGAGCCCGACCACAACGATTGTCGCGTCCACGTTGAAGATGAACGCCCCGAGAGTCGTTACCGTTAGTATCGCCCATTTTCTATTGTTTCTCGTCTGAGATGCCGCTAAGGTTTGCCCGCTCAATCTCTGCCTTTCGAGGTGAAAACTCCGAATCCGGTGATCGTGTTCATCCGTCTCCATGGACCC
>JAJZBG010000089.1 GCA_021799035.1 Actinomycetes bacterium
CTAGGTAATTTGGGCTTAAGTATGGCTCCCAAAAAGGCTGCTGAACAGGCTGCCGTTTCGTGATTCATTGATCACTGTTTTGTGTAAGTGAATGAATGCACCACCGCAAAGCCGGTTTGCACCGTCAGATCGCAAGTGTCACATGCCGCAGCTATCGTTTGGATGCTCCCCGCCCCATGACGTTCTGAACTGATTGTTTGACGGGGAAAAATGAGCACGAAAACCGATCTTCTTGAAAGATATGGGCTAGACCTGGAAGCGGCTGTAAGCAAGCTGATATCGAGCGGAAATTGGATCCAGCTCTTAGACATCTCGGCCAGGTTTGCAGCCTACAGTTCGCAAAACATCCTCCTTCTGTTTTCGCAAGCTTGCAGCCGTGGCTTCTCTCCGACGCTTGTGGCTGGCTATAGGGGTTGGCAGAGGCTCGGCCGCCAGGTCAAAGCAGGTGAAAAGGCCCTTTATATCGTTGCCCCGAAAATGAGGAAGGCATCTAGTCGGCAAGTGGCTCCGGAGGAAGATTTCCAAGTCTTGATTGGCTTCCGCATGGTTGGTGTTTTCGATCTCTGCCAGACCATGGGTGATGATTTGGCGATGCCTCCCCAGCCTCAGTTGCTGGACTCAGAGTCACCGCTGATTCCGGCATTGGTTCAGCGACTCATCAAGCTCATGGATGTCAGAGGCTTTTCGGTCGAGTTCGAACCTCTCGAAGGCGCTAATGGATTGACTGATTTCGAGAGCACATCGGTTAAGGTGCGGTCAGATGTTCCATCCCTGCAGCAGCTGAAGACACTTCTCCACGAGACTGCCCACGTGCTTCTGCACCAGCACCGGCTCGTCTCCCGCGGGGAGGCTGAGCTGGAAGCTGAGAGCTGTGCCTATGTTGTATGTAGGGCGCTAGGATTTGACAGTTCTTCCTATTCTTTTCCATATGTGGCGCGTTGGTCGCTAGGGGATATTGATTTGGTTTGCCGTGTGGTGCGGAGTGTTCATCACACGGCTCGAGAGATTATTAAATTTCTGGAGGAATGATCGATGCAGGACCAGGCTCTGTTGGAGACGTGGAGAAAGTCGGTTCTCGAGATTCAGCGCTTCTGTAAGTGGGTAGTCCTATGGGATGGTGCGAGCTATCATCCCGAGCGCATTCCAGATGAGGTGGGGCGTGAGGATCTCTACATAGTCACTGCATATAATCCTGAAAGCAAACCTCTTTCTGATCAGGAGAACAGGGATCGAGACCGGCGGCTCTTCGCGCAGATTTCAAGCATCGGTTCAGCAGGAAGCTTCGTAAGCGTCGGTCGCTCGCTTTCGGGAAGCCATACCGAGTACGGTTATGCGATTTATAAGGTGGCTAAGAACGATGTGGATAGGCTAGCAAGGGAGTTTGGCCAGATCGGGTACTACAGGCTTACGGCGAAGGCTATGGAGATATTTGCTCTGACTGACGATGGCCAGTTTGAGAGGGTCTAACAAGATCAGCTGTTGAACTTCTCGATCAGGTGGTTTATGAATGCTGCTACGCCATGGTCGGTATTCGCGGGTGCAAGCCAGTTGGCAGCAGCCTTCGCCTCAGAGTTCGCGTTTGCGGTTGCCGCTGAGTAGTTTGCCCACTGCAGCATTGGAACATCGTTGGACTGGTCTCCAATGGCGGCGCACTCTGATTGCTCGTAGCCGAGGATCTTGCCAACATGAGCTAAGCCAGTTGCTTTTGAGATACCGACTGCCTGAAAATCAACCCAGTCCCTTCCTGCGCTGGTGGTCGATACGAGAGTTCCGCAAGTGTCGACTGCAATCTCATTGAGCTCTCGATGAGATAGCCGTGGGTGTTTGCAAATAATCTTTGTCACAGGCCTGTCTACCTCCTGTAACACATCGTCTACGGAGTCCTCGAAAAGCTCAGGAAAAGAAACGCTGAAGAAATTGTGCTCGGGAATGAATCTCTCGAGCTTTTCGATTGCGAATATCGTTCCTGGTGCGTGCCGTCGGATTTTCGAGATGATGGAAGTGGCCAGATCTTTTTCAATTGGTGTGTGTGATAGCAGTTCACCGCTGTCTAGGTCGTAAATGGCTGCGCCATTCTGACACACCGCCAGGTGGCCTAGGCCTCCGGACGAGGCGATCTTCTTGACCGACTTAATTGAGCGTGCTGTCGAGACCACGCTCAAGATATCGTGCTGTCTTGCTCTTGCGATTGCATCCTGATTTGCTTGGGATATCAGTCCAAGATCATCAAGAAGCGTACCGTCTAGGTCGGTCCCGAGCAGCTTTACAGGCCGATAAGAGTATTCCTTCATTACCCTTTGCTTTTAGGAAGTCGCCTTGATATTGGTGGGAGGTACATATCCTCCAGGAGCCTGCTGATTCGGGTTGGAGGGCAAGACCTGAGCGCATTCTCTCGTGAGAGCGTTCACCAATAGTTTTTCTGGCACTCTTGAACTCTCAGACAGAGTTGCCATCAAAGCCTGGTAGACGCCATTCGATCCAGCAGCAATGGCTGCGAGAGGAAGTGCTGAGCCCAGCTGCGTGAGTGCCTTCTTTTGATAGGAGGCGGCCAAAGCTGGGTTCGTCTGGGTAGTCGAGAGTCTGAACTGGGAGATCGATTGGTCAACATAGCCGCAAGCTTGTTTAGCATTTGCGCTGGCGGACGCGCCACACGCTGAAAGCACTGACCCGCTAATTCCAACAGCTGAAATAATCAGCGCACCTCTAATCAGTGAGGTGGATCGAATTCCTATTCGCCGGTCCATTTGACGGTTTTTGCCAGTAAGAATTTTGAGATCTGCAAACACTTTTCGAGTGTTGGGCATATGGTGTCTTCTCCTGCGTAAATCTTTGCTAGGGAGATGCTGGCTCTTCCAACAACTGTCACTTTTCGTACCGGCGAATCAGTGGGGGAGTAGGTGGTTTCGATAGTCCCAACCTCTAAAGGAAGGTCCAATCCGCCTATTGCAGATAGTTCTATTGCTAGTCGCAACAGGTCGGCATCTTTGTCGAGTGGTGGCAGATCCCACGTCATGGAGAGGAGCATATGATAAGTGTCTTCCGGAACTTCATCATCGCCCAGAAGAGCGGCCTCGTCTTCGAACGCCAGAAGAATTCTTGGTTCGACGTCCAAGTTCAGATGAAAGTCGAGAGGTTCACCACATGCATCTTCGGGGTGCAGGTCGATTTCCCATGCTTGCCTCATCGAATAGGTTTCGATGAAATGACGCTCATCGTGGACGTGAAATCCGTGCTCCATTGCGTGATCTTTAAGCTCGGTAACAAACCCAGAAATATCCACTGCTGCCATATGGGGGTAAGTCTAGCGCCAATTATGACTTGTTTACTGGTCGAATGGGAATATAAATGCGATCTTTGGAACTACCCCGTTGAAATCCCGATACTGCCATAGGCCAAAATAGGCTGTATTCATGCTCGATCAACTTGAGAGATTCGGTCTCTTTGGACCCGGTTCGGTTGCATGGAGAATTCATGCTCATCCGTCTGGATGGATAGGGGCGATCAGAGCCTTGCTTCTTCAGGCGCTTGAACCGAGAGCAATGGCCGGAGTAGTTCAGTTTTCGCGATTCGGTGAAGACGCTTGGGCAAGATTTCAGTCGACCAGCGAGTTTGTCATGACAGTCACATATCGGCCAAGGCAAGAGGCAGAGAACGCAATCGCAAGGGTCCGCAAGATTCACGATCCGATTGTTGGAACCGATCGGTACACGGAGAAGCCTTTCAGCGCGAATGATCCATACCTGCTTGCATACATTCACAATTGTCTTGTGGATTCGCTTAGTGCTGCATATTTGAATTTTGGGGGCCCTTTGTCGCGCAAGGAGCATGATCGATATGTGCAAGAGATGGCGGTTCTTGCGGACCTCATCGGCGCCGACCTCAGTAATATACCCTTGACGTCCTTAGAACTTTCTGGTTGGCTCGAGGCTCAGCCTGGTTTGTTAATTACCGAGGATGCAAAGGCCGCCGCCGAGACGATCAGGCACATGAATTTGCCGAAGTATTTTCATCCAGCGTGGAGTGTCGCATGGAACGCGTCACTTTCGATAATGCCTGCATACGCTTTCAACCTCTACGGTTTCGAACGGGATGGGATTTCGACCTTTTTTTATAAGCAGCTCGCTTGTGTCGGCGCACAAGCACTGGCCACGGTATTGCCAAGCCATCCTTATTTTCGAGAGGCTAAGTTCGCCTATTACGATTTTTACTCGACAACCACCTCGGCAAATCGAAGACACTGTTTGGCAGGCCTATTGAAGGATTTATCCAGCGTCGCAGATTGGATGCGCTAGCTTTTAGATATGTCTTTCGACACCTCTATCATCATTCGAGCTTTTATTGAGACGGCTGACGCAATCGGTGCGAAGGTCTCCAGCGGTCTTTCGTGGGCCGAAAGAGGCGGCCACAAGGGCCAGCATCAGGGTGACATCGAGGCGGACAGGGTTGGAATCGAGATCCTTACAGGCTATGGCTTCAGCGTGTTTTCAGAAGAATCTGGTTTCACCGGTTCTCATGTCTTGGACTTGAAATCTAAGGTAACGGCCGTCATCGATCCCGTGGATGGCTCTACGAATGCTTCCAAGGGAATACCGTTCTACGCGGTGTCATTATGCGCGGTCGTCGAAGGCAAGCCGGTTGTGGGGCTTGTCCGAAACCTCGTTTCTGGCGACACCTACTTGGCTGAATCCGGGAAGGGGAGTACCAAGAACGGGCGTCGTTTGACCGCATCAAACGTTACCGATGTATCGAGGGCTGTAATTGGACTTAATGGCTATTCCTACAAGCATCTCGGATGGGCTCAGTGCAGATCCTTTGGTTCTGCTGCGCTTGAACTTTGCATGGTTGCGGAAGGCTCACTGGACGGTTACGTGGATCTCTCCAAGGCCTCGCTTGCAAGCTGGGACATCCTGGCTGGACTGCTGATTTGCATGGAGTCTGGGGCGAGCGTTATGTGCCAGGATGGAAGCAGTTATGATGCGAATGACCTGGAGGAACGCAAGAAGGTGGTGGTGGCGGGTACCATGGAGTTGGCAAGGGAATTACGTTTCAGGGCCTTCGGATGAAGATGAATTGCAGCTCGATTGCAATCGGTTGCTATTCTTTATCTGCTTAGGGCGCTTAGCTCAGTTGGCTAGAGCAGCTGGCTTACAACCAGCAGGTCACAGGTTCGAGTCCTGTAGCGCCCACCAG
>JAJZBG010000002.1 GCA_021799035.1 Actinomycetes bacterium
TTTTCGCATGCATGCCCATGGCGAGCCAACCGGCCACCAAAGGAGCCGAAAGCCTGACGACGCGTCGCAGGTTTAGGCACTGGGAGCGAAGAATTTCATTGCATTAGGATTCGATATTTGAAAAGGTAAATATATGGCGAAGAATCCGAGTTGGCGCGGGCGCGGTCTGTCCAGGAGTGAAGGCCAGAGCAGCAGGGCGAATTCCTCTAGCAACAAGTCCGGTCGGAAGCAGACGCAGCCTCCATTGCGAGAGACCAACCAGGGTCGTGGCAGGCAGCAGCGTGCTTATGAAGGTCGCCGAGCCGTTGATGGCAAAGACCAGGTTGAGGCGCATAGGGGAGCTAAGAAGTCACAGGCACCGGAGCTTTCAAAAAGTAGAATTATTCGTGGGAAGAAGAGCTGGGGGGCTTTATCAAGAAAAGGGGCAATCAAAGCCATCGACTTCAGGGAAGGCGGCGGCGGCGGTGAGCACGGAGCAAGGCCCCGGGGTGCACCCAGCGAGACGTTTGTTCCTGAGGTTTTCGTTGAGGTTGAGAAGGGTCCTGAAAGTCCCAAGCCCTCTTCGCACAGGGTTCGCAAGGAACGGGCTCGCGTTAGGACGGTGGATGAGGTGCTCGAGAGAGAAGTCTCTCGTCAGCTAACACCCGCCGATAAGAAGAAGGTTGAGCGGCTTCTAGCCGCCGCTATAGAAGCTTATGAAAAGGATCGCTATCCTGAAGCCAAGCGCCTATTGGAGCAGGTGCTCGCAATAATTCCAGACTCTTTGTCCGCTCTGGAACTGTACGGCTTGGATCTCTACCGCATGGGTCAGTGGGCGGCGGCGATCAAGGTTCTGGAAGATTTCATCAAGAAGTCAGGCTCTTTTGATCAGCATCCGGTGATTGCCGACTGCTATAGGGCGCAAAGAAGGTACCAGGACGTAGACAGGATCTGGGTGGAGCTGTCGGCGGCTTCTCCATCATCGGATGTGATTGGTGAGGGTCGTATAGTGGTGGCCGGTGCCGCGGCGGATCAAGGAAAGCTAGCTAAGGCAATTGCGATTCTCGAGCGGTCCTTGTCAATCAGAAGAAAGCCCACTCTTGTAGATCTGCGCCAGTGGTACGTACTGGCTGACCTATACGAACGTGCTGGCGAGATCGGCCACGCTAGGTCCTTGTTTTCTCGAATTATCAAGCATGATGCGAACTTTTTTGATGCCGCCGAGAGATTGTCTGATCTAGGCTAGTGGGGTCTGGCTTAAACCTCCGGGCTCGTGCTATGGGCCGCAAAGGTTGGTTGTCCATAAGGAGATGACAGTGGGTATTGATCTTGAGCAGCTACTTGGTGATGAGGTAAAGGCCCTTTTGTCACATAGTTGCGAAACAGTCCGGTCTGACGACCTCACTTTGCCGGGACCAGATTTCATCGACAGGGTGTTTCTCGATACAGACAGGCCCATTCCAGCCGTGAAGGCGCTCTCTCAGCTTTATAGCACCGGGAGGCTCGCGGGAACAGGTTATCTTTCGATTCTCCCGGTCGACCAAGGTATAGAACATTCAGGCGCGGCATCGTTTGCCAAGAACCCAGCATATTTCGATCCTAAGAACCTGGTTGAGCTCGCGCTCAATGCCGAGTGTTCTGCAATTGCGACGACACTGGGTGGATTGGGGATTGTGGCGAGACGATATGCGCACAAGATTCCCTTCATAGTCAAGCTGAACCACAACGAGTTGCTCACCTATCCTGCTAAGGCAGATCAGGTCATGTTCAGCTCAGTGAGACAGGCGGCAGACCTGGGTGCTTCCGGAGTGGGAGCTACGATCTATTTCGGGTCTGACGGTGCAACGCGCCAGATTCAAGAGGTTTCTGCAGCGTTTGCGGAAGCACACCGGCTCGGCCTCTTTACGGTTCTGTGGTGTTATCTGCGAAATCCTGCCTTCAATACTGAAGAGGCTGATTATCACTTGGCTGCGGACTTGACGGGTCAGGCCAACCACATAGGGGTGACCTTGGAAGCGGATATCATCAAGCAGAAGCTTCCGGAGAACAACGGGGGCTATTACGCGTTGAAGTTTGGTCGCACCGACAAACTTGTCTACGAAAAGCTGACTACCGACAACCCGATCGATCTTACCCGATGGCAGGTTGTCAACTGCTATGCGGGTCGTGTTGGCCTTATCAATTCAGGTGGCGAGTCCAAGGGAGCCTCCGATCTGGCAGAAGTGGTGCGCACCGCGGTAATCAACAAGCGGGCTGGGGGGCAGGGATTGATTGTAGGGAGAAAGGCGTTTCAGCGTCCGCGGGATGAAGGTGTTGCGCTGATCAAGGCTATTCAGGACGTTTATCTCGATCCGTCTGTAAGCGTTGCTTAGTGTCCCTGATGTGAGTGAAGGCGCCATTCCACCTGCATTTCGGCGCATTCTATAGGTTGAGTTTCTCTCCAAAGATGAGTCCTGGCAGCGGCTTGGGATAGAACATTGTAGATTTTGGTGGAAGTGGGTTCTTTCCAAATGCTGCCATCCGAATCTGTTTGATGGTGACAGGTCTGGTCAGCAGTGCCACTTTGGTGGGGTCTGATAGCACTCTCTCACGCAGCCTCCTGGCATCTGTGATGTACTGCGTGGACCTGGCCTCAAGGACCTTGGCGATAATCTGAGAAGTGATGGCGTCGTTCTGCTTCGGGTCGCTGTGAAAGGGCCTGACCTTGAACGTTGCTTCTCCGACAAGTAGAAGCAGAGCGTCGGATTCAAGATGGCTGGCCATGTCGTCGTCTGGGAAAGGTTCGATTTCAAATTGCCTTTCCAGTCTCAGCATGATTTCCGAACGAGTCAAGCTTGTTTTGAAGCAACGATGTATAGGCCGTATCTCGGCTTGCAGCGGGTCTAGGTCGGTCACGAAGCAGAGCAATCGGACCGTGCTCTGTGGAGGGGAGACCGACAGCAGCTTCATTGCCCTAGCGATTCGGTGATGGCCATCGGCAATGATGAGCTGCGAATTGCGGACTGCTAATTCAATCCGTTCTTGCTCCGCTGTGTCGGTTATGTGCCATACGGTGTGAACTACACCTGAGTGGTCCGATGCTGACGCCAGAGTCGGCCCTCTTGTGATCTCGTTGGCCCTCAAGGTGCTTTGGGCCGAAATCGCCCAGATTGGTCCTGCACCAGGGCGAGCGATGATAACGTCGCTGCTTTCTTGCGACAGCGCGGTTACGGACGAAAGCGTCTGCTCATGAACGAGAATATGGTCAGGTATGTAGGCCTCGTGGCCATCGGCATGGTCGGGCTTGGCGTCGGGGATTTGGTTGCTTATTTCCAGGACACCAAAGATCCCTTCCAGCAGGCGGGATCTGCCTTTTAGGTCAACGAAGGCCATTTGATAGAGGTAATACCCAAGCTGCTCATCGCGGATCAAATCGCCGATCTTGGGTGATGCTGGCGGGGTTGTGAGCTTTTCCGGACCGACAAGTGCGGTATCGTAGCGGTATGAGGCTAGCGGTCTAAAGTTGTGCAAGTAACTCTAATTTCCATTTGAAAGCTGAATCTTATTAAGAAATTAGCATCTGGTCGACTGAAATAGGTAGTGGAGAGGCTTTGAGTTGGGTTTTGGATTTAGACGGCGTAATTTGGCGTGGCAATCAGGTCATTCAAGGGTCTGCAGAGGCAGTTGAGCGTCTCTTCAAGTTGGGTGTGTCTGTTAATTTTGTTACCAACAACTCGATGCTCACCCCAGCGGAATACGTGGAAAAGATGAAATCCTTCGGAATTACGATCAGAGAGGATCAGATGTTCACGTCCGCGATGGCAGCTGCGTCAATGCTTGACCCAGTGGCAAAGGTATACGTCATTGGTGGAGGCAATGGTGTCAGACAGGCTGTTGAAAGGCGTGGAATCACAGTGGTCGAGGATTCCTCCAAGGCCGACGCCGTGGTTGTGGGCTGGGATCCTGGCATCACCTTTGACAAGATTACTAATGCCATGAGGGCGATTCGAGCCGGGGCGCGATACATTGCCACCAATGCCGATCCAACTTATCCAAACCCTGAGGGACTTTTGCCTGGGACCGGCAGCTTGGCTGCAGCAGTCGCAGTGGCTTCTGGCGTGGAGCCTGTCTTTGCAGGGAAGCCTAATCCGCCGATCGTTTCCTTGATAAAGCCGCTGCTCTCAGGCGAAGATGTGATGGTCGGTGATCGGCTGAGCACTGATGGCAGATTCGCTAAGGTGCTTGGTGTGCACTTTGGACTCGTGCTCAGTGGGGTGAAGGAGCCTTACAGCGAGAGCGATGTTGCTGGATCGACAACGATTGCCGATGATCTGCTTTCGTTGGTGAAGATCTTTGAAACCTACGGCAACCTTCCGGTGGGAGAATTTACAGGAGGCTGATTGACCAGGTCAGCCGTCGTGGCTGTAGCGAAGACATGACGGGATTGGGATCTTTTGATCATATCCCCAGATTGCCGCGTTTTTGGCCCATTATTCCTAGGAGGGAGATCTAATTGAAGACCACGGAAATAGTGCTTCGCAAGCGACCAGATGGGCTGCCGACGGCTGGCGATTTTGGACTCAGAGAGATTGAGTTAGGCGTGCCAGCAGTAGGTGAAGTGTTGGTCAGGCTGCTATGGCTGTCAGTCGATCCATATATGCGTGGGCGCATGTCGGGATTGAGGACTTATGTAGCGCCGTTCCAGCTCGATGAGCCGATCGCCGGTGCCGGAGTTGCCCAGGTTCTCGAGTCGATGGACCCTGCAGTGGTGCCTGGCGATTTTGTTCTTGGCAACTTCCGCTGGCGGCAATTTGACGTCACTTCGGCGGCTCACCTGAAAAGGATCGATCCTGACCAAGCTCCACTTTCGGCGCATCTGGGAGTGCTTGGCATGCCGGGATTCACCGCATTTGTGGGTCTCAAGAGAATTGGTGATTTGAAGCCATCTGACACGGTCTATATTTCTGCCGCAGCCGGGGCAGTTGGCTCGTTTGCGGGTCAGATTGCCAAGATTTTGGGGGCTAAGGTTATTGGATCAGCTAGTTCCCACGAAAAGGTTCGCTCCGTGGTGGACAAGGGATTTGACGCAGCATTCAGCTACAGGGAGCGATCTGTAAGCAACGCCCTTAAAGAACTCGCTCCGGAAGGTGTCGACCTCTACTTTGACAATGTTGGAGGTGAGCACCTTCAAGGTGCAATTTCCAATATGGCGAACTTTGGTCGCATTGTCATGTGTGGGGCCATATCTCAATACAACCTCACGAGTCCAGCACCTGGACCGTCAAATTTATCGCTTGTAATCTCTAGAAGGCTAACCATAAGAGGATTTATTGTGTCCGATCACAGCGACATGCAGGACTCCTTCATGGCCGAGGCCGCCGATTGGCTAAGTAGCGGAAAGCTGAAGTATGACGAGACCGTGAGAGAGGGGCTTGAGTCAGCTCCAGGAGCATTGATCGAGCTTTTCGAGGGGGCGAATGTTGGGAAGATGCTTGTAAGAGTGGCCCCGCCGGAGGGTTGAGCAGTGTGAGTGCTGTAGGGATTCAGTCACTTGTTCAGTACAAGGAGTCGTTGAGGGGAAGGTCCTGTTCGTAAGAAGACTCTAATCTTTGGCTAATGTTGCAGGAGCCTTTAGCGTGGATAATGTTTCAGTTGGTGTAGCTGGAGAATGTTTTGACACATAAGTCGTTGCCGTCAATCAAGCTGGTGTGGCTATTGGCAGGAGCCATGGCAGCGATGAGCGCTTACGTCGTTATCAGCGGATACGGAGTGTCTGCACACGCACCCGTCGCGGTGGCACAGAGCGTGGATTTGCTCCCCAAGCCCGCAGGTGGTGGCAGCGCGCCGGTGTCGGTCACCACGACCACGGTGGTCCCGGAAGGCACGACGTCGCCGAGACTCTTGGAGATTCACTCCTCATCTCCGGTGCTCAATTACTCCGAACAGTCGAAAGGGCTCACTGAAGTAGGATCCGCCAATGAAAGTTCTCCAGGGGGGGAAGATTCCTCAGGGAAGAGGACATCAAACGCGGATAATCCCAGTTCCAATGCATCTGCTCAACCTTCGGGCCAAAGAACCTCGTCAGGTGATTCTAAGGATGGTTCCACGCATCGATCGCAATCTGGGGGAGATACAGTGACTACGTCGACAACAGCCGCCGTCAAGGCTTCTGAGGGTGGCAATTCTTCATCGACCACAACCACATCGACGACAGTGATCAAAGGCGATGGGGGATCTTCGAAGAGCGGTGATGACTAGAGTTCCAATGCCGCATCTAGCCGAAGTCGCTCTGAACGGGGAAATTTTGGGAAGTCGGGGACAGTTGGAGGGTGTTTGGGCAGCAAGCACGTGCAAAAGGTGCTGAGCATCAGGGGTTTGCGTCTTCGAAACCTGTCTACGGTGACACGGTTGATGTTGATTTACGCCTTGATTTCGGCTGCAGCTCTTGGGTTGTTGCTCACTCAGGTGGTAAGAATCTACGCGTCTCACGCCAAAAGCGTCATAATCTCCGATTTGGCCGGAGAGGTGCCCGAGTTTGCAAGCGCCGCGAATCTCCGGCCTGCCCAGGAAGACCTTTACACTTTTGCCCAATCGTACCTTGCGACACACATCGTCACGAACCAGCACATCCTTTTCATAGACATCTTCGGCCATACGGTCCTTGGGTCTGAAAATTCTTCGCAGGTCTCTGGTTTGCCGCAGGTTTCTGCATTCCTGGCCAGCACCCCGAAGGTCACCACTTTTGTGACAGGTGATCTAAAAGCGACACAGTATCTCGTCATGGGTTCTCCAATAACCGAAGGTGGAAAGGTTGTCGGGGTCTTGGTAGGGGTTACGAGTCTTGCAGGGCTTCAGGGGCAGGAGGGGCAAGTGATACTGCTTGCCGGCATGGAGGCTCTCGTTGCCCTGATGTTTTCCGTTATCGCTGGATACTTGCTGCTGCGGCGTGTGATGCGTGCTGTAGGAAAGGTCACTGAGACGGCTGTCGAAATCTCACATGGCGATCTCGACAGGCGAATCGATTTCCGCGGTCAGTCTGACGAGGTCGGCAAGCTGGCGATAGCCTTTGACGAGATGATAACCAGAATAAGCCAGACCATGGAGTCGCAGCGAAGGCTGATCGCAGATGTCTCACACCAGCTCAAAACACCTCTGACGGTTATAAGAGGGAACCTCGAACTTGTCTCCAGGAGCAAAGAGCTCGACAAAGCTGAGCTCGACGAAGTCCTCGAGACCGTGATTTCCGAGACGGATTATATGAAGAGCATGCTTGAAGCTCTGCTGATGTTAGAGCGCATGAATGATGGAAATGCGCTAAACGAGACGAGCGTGGATCTACGCAGCTTCATTTCCGATGTCTTCACAAGCGCTATCACGCTCGGAAAGCGGGAGTGGCATCTGGGGGATATACCTGATCTGGCTGTTCGATTTGACGGACCAAAGGTTCGCGGCGCATTGCTGAATCTGCTTGAAAATGCCGAAAAAGCGACTTCTGAAGGCGACACTATCGCTTTGTCGGCCGTGACTTACAACGGGCATCTGGACATATCTGTGGCAGATTCTGGACTCGGCATCCAGCCTGTCTATCTTGAGAAGATATTTGAAAGGTTTGAACGAGGTGCAAGCAGAGATCAGCGGGGAGCAGGACTTGGTCTTGCGATCGTGCAAGCCGTCGCCAAGGCGCACGACGGCACGGTCAAGGTCGACTCTGCCCCAGGTGAAGGCAGTACCTTTACTATGAGGTTTCCAAGCTCGAGAATCGTGGAGCGGGCCGGCAAGGGGGCGAAGTGAATATCGTGATTGTGGAGGATGACGCAAAAATTGCGAGCTTCTTGTCAAAGGGGCTAAAAGCGGAGGGATATGCGACACTGACCATATCCGATGGAGACGAGGCCTTGAATCGCGTTCCAGCGATGGGAAATGACGTGGATCTGGTGCTGCTCGATTTGTCTCTCCCCGGCAAGGATGGGAAAGCGGTTCTGACTTCGTGGCGGGCGAGAAAGTTCACGCGGCCGGTCATCATACTGACGGCTCGTGATGACACCTCGGACAAGATAGAGGGCTTGGACTCTGGTGCGAACGACTACGTGACCAAGCCATTTTCATTTGCTGAACTGCTTGCGCGTATCCGTGCCGCCATTCGCGGAGCTGACCAGACATCAGCTACCCGTCTTCAGGTCCTTGATCTTGATCTGGATCTGGTGACTAAGGTGGCGTGGCGTGGCGAGGAGAGGATTGACCTTGCACCCAAAGAATGGGCGCTCCTCGAACTCTTCATGCGCAATCCGAACCAGGTCCTCTCGAGGATGCAGATCCTGAATCACGTATGGGATTACTCTTTTGACCCCGGAAGCAACATAGTTGATGTATACGTCGGCTATCTGAGGAAGAAGATTAATGCCGCTGGCAAAGTTGAGCTGCTTCAGACGATAAGAGGTGCTGGTTACAGATTTCTTCCAGTTCAATATCAGTCTGCTCCATCGGCATAGCCGTCCGAGCCCCCGATCTGACGGCTAGCTTCCGCTTGCCTCTCCGGCAGTGACGATTCCAGGTTCAATCGCGCTTGGCAGCCTGTTCAAGGCATTGATGAAGCTCCGGAGGCGGCCGTGCGAAACCTGATTGAATGTCAGAGACAGCCTAAAGAGTGACAAGTAGTCGTTGTCGGCAACCTCTTGAGGCGTCGCGTCGACCTTGTTGATTTCTCCCTCAAGGCAAATGTCGGAGAAATTTTCGTTGAGTTGAGCTAGCTCTTCGTCCGTCACGCAGAAATTGGTTCTCACGATTAGCTTGTTGCCGACAAACCGCAGGCTGTGGTAGTTCCTATAGAAGTCGACGATCTCGTCTACAGCCTCATTGACGTCATGGGTTATCAGGTAGAGAGACTGGTCAGGCGGAGAGATAAAGCCTCTGGAGATTGCCTCCTGCTTGAGGAATCTTTCCCACGCGTGCCAGTATGTCCCACCCTCTGCATCAAGCAGAACAACCGGGGCGGGAACCGCTTTGCCGGTCTGAATCAAGGTGAGGATCTCGAAACTCTCATCAAGCGTGCCGAATCCTCCTGGCATGACCACGAAGCCGTGGGACTCTTTGACAAGCATCAGCTTGCGTGTGAAGAAGTACTTCATGCTCACTAGCTTTGGGTCATTCGCGATGATGTGGTTGGCGAACTGTTCGTGCGGAAGCTTGATGTTTACACCGAAGCTCATTTCCGGGCCAGCGCCTTCCAAGCCTGCTTGCATAATTCCAAGGCCAGCCCCAGTGACCGTCATCCACCCGCGTTTTGAGAGTTGGCGCGAAACCTCTCGGGCCACCTCGTAGGTGGGGTCGGAGGGACTTGTTCGGGCTGAGCCGAACAGAGTTATCTTGCGCTGGAGGTGGTAAGGCTCAAAGACTCTAAAAGCGTTCGCAAGTTCGCGCAGAGAATCGGAGGCGATTTTCAGGTCAAGCCTTTGAAAGTTCGAGTCCGCAATGGTGATGGCAGTTTCAAGAAGATGACGCAGGACGTCGCGATTATTGACCACTTCCAGCTGGTCTAGAATCTGCGTCACTAGAACGTCAATCTGTCCTGGTTCTGAAGGCTTATACGTCACTTCTCTCCTAAGTCAAGCAATCTGAGAGCAATGGCTTCCAAATTGAGATGGTCGCACTGTCCCTGGATATCGAGCCTATAGGGGTTGATAGAGTGTGGTGCGTTGGGCAAGCGGGCGCTTCAGGGGCTCAACAAGCGACTCGAATTCTTCTCGTGTCAGCTCCTGGCCGTGAATTGCACCTGCGGCACGGGAGATATTCTCACCCATCAACGTTCCGCCAAGATCGTTTGCTCCAGCTTGGAGCAGCTGCCTTGCGCCATCGATCCCCATTTTCACCCAGCTGGCTTGAATATTGGGCACCAGGCGCTGATAGCTTATTCGTGCGACTGCATGCATTAGAAGAGCTTCTCTGAACGTTGGACCTTTTCGAGCTTTCTTCTGAAGGTAGATCGGCGAGGCCATATGCACGAACGGCAAGGGAACGAATTCTGTGAAGCCGAGGGTCTCCTGCTGCAGGCTTCTAGTTATGGCTATATGCCTCGCCCAATTTCTTGGGTTTTCGATGGAACCGAACATGATTGTGATGTTTGAGCGAAGCCCGACGTCATGAGCCGTCCTGTGTATCTCCAGCCATCGGTCAGTCTTGATTTTGTCAGGGCATAGCGTTGCCCGCACCTCATCGTCAAGAATCTCTGCAGCAGTGCCAGGGAGAGACTTCAAGCCTGAATCCTTGCACTGTGTCAAATAGCTCTTGAGGTCGATTCCAAGCCGGCGGGCTCCTTCATGAATCTCGAGGGCCGAAAAGCCGTGGATGTGGATCCTTTCAGACCCCTTTTTCACGGCGTCAAGGATCTGGAGGTAGTAATCTCCGTCAAAAGAAGGATGGATCCCGCCCTGAAGGCAGACTTCCGTGGCCCCTGCCTCATCAGCTTCCGTCACCATTTCGCTGATTTGTGAGAGCTCCAAAAGATATGGGTTGCCTCTGAGGTTCAGCGAAAGCGGCCCTTTGGAAAAGGCGCAGAACCTGCACTTGAAGGTGCACACGTTGGTGTAGTTGATGTTTCGGTTTTTTACGAAAGTAACGGTAGCCCCGGAGATTTCTTTTCTCAGTTGATCAGCTGTCTCAATCACGCATCGCAGGTCATTTCCACGCGCTGTAAATAGTCTGTAAATCTGGTCCTCGTCTGGGAGAGTGCCCTTGAGCGCTGCCTCGCAGATCTCGCTGATCTCGGAATGTTCGTGCTTGAAGGAGAGTTCTCGGACCAGCGACCATGTGGGTTGCTTCGACAAAGGGACCGATCCTGCAAGCAAAGGAGGCTCTGACTCACCTCCGGAAACCCACGAGTCAGTACGTCCGTAGGAAAATGAGTCGCTATTGGACGTGACATGAAAGTTCAGATCAGGATCGATCCACCTTGGGCCGTTGAACTCTGGGTAGATCGGAAGCCGTGGAACAAGGTGGTCGCCAAGTGAGGACACGATTGTTTCCAACCGAGTCAACTGCGGCCAGGGACGTTCTGGGTTGACATGGTCGATCGTGAGGGGGGAGATCCCCCCAAAGTCGTCCACCCCAGCTTCGATCAGGTCCGTTACTTCATCCGAGAGGTTTGGAGGCGCCTGGAGGTGCACTCCTGCAGGAAGTATCAGTCTGGCGAGGGCTATTGCCCGCAAGTATTCTTCGCGAGAAGGAGGATGTTGTTCCGCCATAGCAGTATGTGGCTTGGGAAGGAAGTTCTGGACGATGACCTCCTGGATGTGCCCGTACTGCGAAGCTATGTCGCTTATTGTGTTCAGGGCAAGGATCCGGTCGCTTTCTGACTCGCCAATGCCAACGAGGATTCCAGTGGTGAACGGTACCCCAGCTTTGCCAGCGTCGGCCAGCGCCGCAACTCGACGTTCTGGAATTTTATCTGGCGAATGATGGTGAGCTCGAAGCGCTGGGTTCAGGCTTTCAATCATCATCCCCTGTGAAGCTGAAACCTGTTTTAGGTAGGAGAACTCTTCGAGCGTCAGAGCTCCGGCATTGATGTGTGGAATCAACCCGCTCCTTTCCAGCACTGCCTTCGCAGCTAAGTGAAGGTACTCTATTGTGCTGGAAAAACCCAGGTCTGAAAGGAATCCTGCGGCCGATCTGTATCTTTCCTCAGGTTTCTCGCCAAGAGTGAAAAGCGCCTCGGTGCATCCGAGGGCCTCTCCGGCGCTCGCCAGTTCTGCAACCTCGTCTATGGGCATGTAAGGGCTTGAGACTCGAGAAGGAGCTTTGGCAAAGGTGCAGTAGCCACATCTATCTCTACAAAGCATGGTGAGGGGGATGAAGACCTTCGGCGAAAAGGTGATTGCACCTCCGAATAGCTCAACCTTGAGCCGTCTGGCACGTGAGAGGAGTTCTGAGGTGGAAAGATCTGAATAATTGAGTGCCATAATATCTCACCCTATCAAAATCGGAGTGATTGCTCATAACATTGCTCTACCTGTTGGGAGGCAAAAAGGTGAACATGTCTGGACTGAACAGCTATTTGTCGACGAGCGAAGCTGCTTCGTAATCGAGGATCAAGTTGACCTGCCCTGCTCTGACCTGGGACACGGGGAGCGATTGATCGCCTTCGAGAAGTCCCCGGACAGCTGCGGCTTTGTCTTTGCCAGATGTCGTGATGATGACAAGCGCAGCTTGGGAAATTCCACCGAGGCTCAGAGTCAGTCTGCAGTGGGGGTTCTTGCCTGCTGGATCGTAGTTGGCGAGAAAGATCCTCTGATTGGGTGGTTCCGATAGCGCAGGCGAGTCAGCGAAGAGGCTTGCTGTGTGGCCGTCAGGCCCGATGCCAAGATGCACAAGCCAAGGCTTTGGGGCAACGCGGATCTTGGCATCATACTCCGCTGCGATCGAATCGCAAAGCTTGTAATCCGACCCGGGCATTCCAGAGAAGTGTGAAGAGAGTGCGTGATATTGCGGAGTGGTGAACGGTTGAATCAGCTGTGACACAATGCCGTGGCTGGCAAGGGGCTCCGTGAGGAACTTTTTCACATTTGATGTGTTTGAATCGTTGCCAGTGGGCTCCACCACCCTCTCATCGCCCATGTAAATGCTGACATTTGCGGCAAGAGAATGAAAGGCGCTCTGAGTCGCCAGCGCTCTGTAAAGTCTGGGCGCCAGCGATCCACCAGATGCAAAAAAGCTCCAATAACCTTGTGATCTCTCCGCGAAGGAGATCACCTGCTTTGAAAACTCATTCGGTATGTCTCTTGTGACGAAGATGTGAAGGTGTTCCATCGCTTTCCTCTTTTCGCAGCAAATCCAGGTTACGCCAAGCGGGTCAGATTGTTTCAAGCAGTCTCTGAGCTATGCCTGCAATAGTGCCGTTTTCTTCTAAGAGTTGTGCCAATAGTGGCCGGTTGATTGCAGGAGCTTGCTTGCTTCCTTGGGCCCGTATGTCCCTGCTGCATAGGGGTAGAGCGGGAAGTCGAGATCCGAAAAGGCGCGTTGAATCGGTTCAACGATTTCCCAGGCCTTTATGACCTCGTCAGATCGTAGGAATAGAGTCCTGTCGCCTAGAAGCGCGTCAAGGATCAGCCTTTCGTAGGCATCCCAAGACACCTCTTTGAAAGTGTCCGCATAGGAAAAGTTCATCGCTACGGAGCGTATGTTATAGTCCTGACCAGGGACTTTTGCTCCGAAAACCAGCTTTATCTCTTCCTCTGGCTGTATTCGGAGGATAAGTCGATTGGGTCCAAGTTGTCGGGCAGAGCCTCCTATGAAAGGCAGGTGTGGTGCACGATTGAACTCCATGACTACTTGCGTCTCTCGTTTTGGCATGCGCTTGCCGGTGCGTATGAAGATTGGGACTCCAGCCCACCTCCAGTTGTCAACTGCAAGTCGCATGGCGACATAAGTCTCGGTTTTGGAGGTGGAGGAGACATCCCTCTCCTCCCGGTAGCCCTTGACCTCTTCGGAGTTGATGACGCCGGAGACGTACTGGCCACGAACAGTGCGGCTTGCAACTTCGGCAATTGAGGGTATCTCGACGGCTGATAGGACTTTCACCTTTTCATTTTGGATTGATTCAGCGGTCATCAACGCCGGGGCTTCCATGAGAACGAGCGAAAGAACCTGAAGCATATGATTCTGAATGATGTCCTTTAGGGCTCCGGCGTTTTCGTAGAAGCCCCCCCTGTGACCAACTCCAATCTGCTCGGCAACCGTAATCTGAACGTTGTTCACAAAGTTCCTGTTCCAAATAGGTTCAAAGATCGCATTTGAAAAGCGTAGCGCTAACAGGTTTTGAACGGTCTCTTTGCCCAGGTAGTGATCAATCCGGTATATCTGCTCCTCGGAAAAAGAGCGATGCATGTCGCTATTCAGCTTCAAGGCACTGGAGGTGTCGTTCCCGAAAGGTTTTTCGATGATGATTCTTGTGAACCCGGATGCACCACTTTGAGACAGCCCACTCTCTCCAAGCAATGAGCTGATCGTGCCAAACAGGCTCGGAATCGTTGCAAGATAGAACAGCCTTGATTTCCCCGTTTGTCTCGTTTGCTCTATGGAGTCGAGCAGCTTTGTGAGCGATTGGTAAGTTGAAATAGACGTGTAGTCGCCTTGGAGATAGTGGAAATTTTCGATGTAGGTGCCGATTGAATCCCAGCTGGCAGCCGATTCCATGACAAGTCTTCGGAAACCTTCGTCCCCTAAGGGAGATCTCGCAACCCCAATGACTGAGAATTCGTTCGGAAGTTGTTCTTGATCCCACAGCGAGGCGATCGCTGGGAGGATCTTCCGTGAGGTGAGGTCTCCCGAGGCTCCGAAGATCACCAGTGTCGTTCCTTCGATCTGTCTTTTTCGATTCATATGGATACTCATATCTACCTCTTCGTCGTTGTGTGCTTATGGCAGGAACCGATGGCTACTCCCGAGGTAATTCGGAGTCCGCTGATGAAAGTTAGAATCAGTCTCTGAACCTAGTCATTTTCACATACCTCTAAGGCAAAATTCAACGTTTTAGGCGGTTCTCGGTTAGTAGCCCAAGGATCGAGCGACACCACGGGCGCTTCGTGCAGAGCATGGTTCGTGGGGCGAAGCTGGCATCGAACTGCCTTCATAATTTCGAGGTTACCCCCTAAACTCGAGGCTAATGTGACGCATCAAGTCTGCGTATGCGTTCTTGGCGTTGCTGACATGAAGTTTGGATCCCTGAGTTCGGCGCTTGTGACGAGGGGAGCTGGTGTTGATGTCTTGGTTAGTAACTAGACCGTCATATCACTCTGCGGACGATGCCTTCTTCTGATCAAGCGCAGTTAGGAGCTCTCTAAATGACGAGGCGAAGGAGCTGACTCCTTCAGCTTCAAGCTCGTCTGTAATCTTTTCCATATCGATGCCTAGAGCTCTTACGGCGCCAAGAACTTCCCGCGAGTTTTGGGCAAAGGAAGACTGCTGCTCTGTTGTCTGGCCGTGGTCGATCAAGGCGAGAAGGGTATTCTCGGGCATTGTGTTTACGGTTCCGGGAGCGATGAGGCTGTCGACATAGAGCAGGTCGGAATAGTTAGGATTCTTGGTTGAGGTAGACGCCCAGAGCGGACGTTGGATTTGAGCGCCAGCTGCCTGTAGGCTCCGCCAATCCTCTTTGTCATATCGCTCTTTGTGAATGACATAGGCTGCCTGGGCTTGGGCAACCGCCACACGCCCCAGCAATTTCTGACCTTCGGGACCCATGGTCTCCAGAACGTGATCGATTTTGCTGTCTACCCTCGAGACAAAAAAGGAGGCAACTGAAGCGATTTTGGCCAGATCTCGGCCTTGTTCATGAGCCTTGTAGATTCCAAGAATATGAGCGTCCATGACTTCCTGGTACCTTTTGAGGCTGAATATAAGAGTTACGTTAACAGATATTCCTCTTGAGAGGGCCTCAGTGATAGCGGGCAGTCCTTCACGCGTTGCTGGAATCTTGATCATCAGATTTTCTTTGTCGATGCTATCCCAGAGATATTGGGCACTTTCGACAGTTCTGTCGGTATCGTGCGCCAGTTCAGGATCAACTTCAATCGAGACAAATCCGTCTGCTCGGTCGGATGACTTGTAGATCTCTTCCAGGATCCGGGCTGCATCGGACACGTCTTCGCAAGCCATCTTCCAGTATGCCGATTTGACGTCCATCGTCTTGGATAGAGAGAAGTACTCCTCGTCATAGTCGTTGGAGTGAGATATGGCGTTTGCAAAGATCGTTGGATTTGATGTAAGCCCTCGGACTCCAAGCTCCTTAAGCTCCTGAACTCGTCCGGTCTTGATCCAAGCTCGGGAGAGGTTGTCGATCCAGGGACTCTGTCCGTAGTGTTCATAGAGCGTTTTAAGCGAAGTCAATGCTTTTACCTCGTGGATAGAAATCTGACCAGGAACAACACATATGTTTTGCAGCATGAAATTCGGGCGGGTCCAAGACAGACTTGCCCGAGTTTTGACATAGCATTACCTACATCCTATCTGAAGAGGGTGACACCTGGCGGAAAGGCTGGTCGTAGATGGACGCAAGTTGCAATCTGGGAACCTGCTGCTACTCCAGGTGAGATTGCGAGATAGCCGCGCTTTCATTGGGCGTTTTCACTGCTAAGGGAATGATATGAATCGGAGCAGAAACAGGGAACGTCCGCCTATGATCGATTTCAAGGCAGCTTTTCAAACGGGATGATTGCAGTAGTGCTCAGGAGAACTGGTTTCTGTGGATAACGCATTTCCTCTGCCGATGTTTCCCCTGTCTAGCGTCATGTTTCCCTTTACTGGAATTCCACTTCACGTTTTTGAGATTAGGTATCGCCAGCTCGTTGCAGATCTTTCAACCTCGCCTCCATATTTTGGAATCATATTGATCACCAGGGGATCAGAGATTGGCGGAGGGGATGACAGGGCATCAGTCGGAACGATGGCGAGGATGTCCGAGAAAGTGGAGCTTGCTGACGGCAGATGGGTGATCCTTTCGGTGGGTGAGACAAAAATACGCGTTACCCGTTGGCTTCCGGATGATCCCTATCCGCTCGCATTGGTTGAAAGGATCGATGAGGTGCCAAAGGAGGTTGAACAGCCAGGTCAGCTTGGCATGTTGGAAAAGAAGCTGCGCTACTGCTTGCTCTTGCAAGGCGAGATGTCGCTTGCCTCGACGGTGTCGCCCAACACTGTCCTGTCGCCCAGGCCGGAGGAGGCTCTCTGGCAGATGTGTGCACTCGCTCCAGTCCCTGTCATCGATCAGCAGAGGCTGTTGGAGGAAGAAAACGCTCCACTTAGGGCTGTACGGTTGGATCAGCTTCTCACGGATAAGATCTCGATCCTAGAATCCCAACTCTCCACGTAGATGGATCCCATTATCTTGATAATTGCAAGTCGGGTGGTCTCGAAGTTGTAGCCTGTAGTAATTAGTGGGTGGCAGTGCCACCCAAACAGCGCGAGGAGCACAGTGTCATCGAATTCCAAGGCAAGAGCTAAGAGTCAGGCATCTGAATTCATTGAGCTTGTGATTGGTTATCTGAAGCAAGAAACCATTGGTCCAATCGGCAGACTTGGCAGGTACGTAGCTTTTGGGCTTGCTGGTTCGATCCTGGTCTCGATTGGGACAGTGCTGGTGGTGGTAGGCTTTTTGCGGCTCTTGCAGAGCGAGACAGGGACAGCTTTAACAGGTCACCTCAGTTGGCTCCCGTATGTATTTGCAGCGTTGCTGAGCATGATTATCGTTGCCGCTGCGATATTCGGCGTCGTCAAGAAAAGAGATACACGCTCTGTCTAATTGAGATCTGGCGAATGCGCCAAGGAGGGAATGTTGAGTTCCAATGAGGCCAAGAAGATCACAAAGGAAGATCTTGAGGCAAAGCTAAGAGAAATTCGTGGAGAGGTCGACAAGGCTGTTGGTACCGCCAAACCAGCACTTTCTGCGGTGGTTGTTGCAGTGGGAGTCGCGGTGATATCGATCTCATTTCTGATAGGCCTGAAGATGGGTCGAAAGAAGAACACGGTCATCGAGATAAAGCGGATTTGACATGTTCAAAGGGATCGCTGGAAAGTTCATCTCTTCCAAGAGATCGGCCCTGATTGCAAGGGCAAAGAGTGGGGATCCGGCGTCGATTGGTCTTGTAGCTCTTTATTTTCTGTTTCGTTACGCCAAGAAGCGTTCAGCAGGCAAGGCATACGTGACGAAGCTGCTGCCGGGACAGACAATTTCAATCACAAATATTCCTCCAGTTCCGAAAAAGAAGCGCTGAATTCGACTTTGCGCGGATCGTTGAGCGAGGCTGGTATTGTCCTTGTGGATCTCTGCGGCTAGGCGTTGCAGAGATTAGCTAGCCAACAGACGAGCTAATTGGGGCCGCCATGGAAAAAAGTACCACTGACAGCTACAACAATGCCCAGGAGAAGCCTGATTCCTCAGCCATGAAAGAACTCCACCTAGAGCAAAATGAACTGGTTGGGCCGGTATCCACCTTCATCGCAGGCAGCCGGGTTCTCCTGGTGGACGCAAAGGGTCATGAAGCATTTGTCAAATTGAAAGAGGGCGGTCAAAGCCATACTCATGCGGGATATATACTCCACGACGACCTAATTGGAAAGCCTGACGGATATCTGTACTCTACTAACACCGGTGCACAATTCGTCGCATTGATACCCGGACTTGATGACATGGTGCTGAAAATGCCACGTGGTGCGCAGGTTATCTATCCCAAGGACATCGGTGCCATCCTGGTTCATGCAGATATATTTCCCGGGGCCAAGGTGCTCGAAGCTGGCGTTGGCTCTGGGGCAATGTCGATGGCTCTTGTCCGGGCAGGGGCGCATGTGACTGGCTATGAAGTGAGAGAGGATTTCGCTGAGATCGCCCTTAAGAACGTAGCCATGTTGGCTCGGAGGGGCAGGGAAGGTAGCTACAAAGTCGTGCTAAGGGACATATATTCAGGAATAGGCGAGACCGGTTACGATCGAGCGATACTTGACCTACCCGAGCCTTGGCAGGTGGTGCCGCATCTTCCCGCAGCTCTTGTCTCTGGAGCAAGGGTGTGCGCTTACCAGACTTCGATAAATCAGGTGGCGGAGTTCAAGCACTCCCTCGACATAGCCGGATTTAGCCAAGTTCGAACTGTGGAGCTCTTGGAGAGGGGATGGTATATTCAGGGCCGGGCTGTTAGGCCGGACCACCGGATGGTGGCACACACTGGATTCCTGACTTCTGCGCGTTACATTCCATCGTTAGTTGCGATAAGCCGCAAGGCTAAGGCGGGCGATGTGGACCCGTCTCAGCGCCGGTGACACCAGATTGAACTTCTGATGTTGTCAAAAAGCCGTCTGGTGGCTTAGACGGCTTTTTGAGTTAATGTCAAGTCGAAGCTTTCAGCGGCAATAACCCGCTGATTATGTCAGTCGAGCTCCACGAAGATGCACTCGCCAGGGCACTCTTCCGAAGCCTCTACCACGGCATCCTCGAGTTCGCTGGGGACCTGAGCCATCTGTGCAGATCCACCCGGGTCGTTGCATATGTTTCCGCTGTCCTTGACATAGGCGATTCCATCGTCTTGCAACGTGAAGATGTCAGGACAGATCTCCTCGCAAAGTCCATCTCCCGTACAGAGATCTTGGTCTATCCAGACCTTCATATTCGATTCCTCTCAATACAAATCAAGCTAATGAATCAATGCTGCCTTTAGTCTTACAAAATCCGGCCAACCATCTAAGTATCTACAATCTAATATCAACGATGTGCCAAACCGTCGCACTTGGCATGGCTCCGGACGCTCGGCTCTAGAGGATTCTCTCTCTCGCGGAGGCTGGCCGTCAGGAGTTGAGCGCGAGTCTAGCAATACTGTAGTGGAAATCAAAAATGCCAAGGCAAAGGACTCCTGGGTGGCCTAGCTGCCTAAAGCAGTGTGCCCAAAAGAACCGGCTTGCGAAACGCAGCGAATGCAAGGCTTAGGCTCTGCTCGGACGGCGGGTGCGAATTCAGCTGCTGTGGCTAAAACGTGATTGCCTGGATACTAGGTCACATATTTGGTCTCAGTAAGTTTTATTATGCAATGCCCTCACGATTGGAGAGCGTGGTTGGTATGATTAATAAGGCACCCTGAGCTTAAGGTGGAATGGATTTAGTCGCTAGGCGCGGGCTTAGGATGGCTCAAAAGTTGTATCGAGAAATTCCCTTATTCCTTTCTGATGACTCTCTTCTGGATGGAGGACATACTCTCTCCAGAGGCCTCATTTCGATGGCGGGTCTCAGCAGCTCCTCACAGCAGTTTGGGCAGGAATTCCTCTATGGCAAAAAGTGAACGAAACTCTTCTGTTGAAGGATCGTCATTGGTGTAGGTTGGTGAATATCAGGAGGTGATGGGAATGTCGCAGCACGAGGACAGGGAAGAAATGAGTTTTGATGAGGGAATGACGGCCGAGGAAAAGATCGGTGTGCTCCAGACGGAGCTCGTGGATTTGCGCCGAAGACTCCAAGATGCACCTCTAAGAGTACGTACCCTGGAAGAGAAACTGCTGGAAGTCAATGGACAACTGACTCAAGCGATTTCACGGAATGAAAAGCTGACGTTCACCTTGCAGCAGGCCAGGGAGCACATAGCTACACTTCGTGAAGAGGTTGAGAAGCTAACCCAGCCCCCCTCTGCATACGGCATCTTCCTGGGTCGCAATGATGACGACACCGCAGACATCTACACCTCGGGAAGGAAGATGAGAGTTGCGGTGCATCCTGATATATCGCTTGATGATCTGAAGACGGGGCAGGAGGTTGCCCTCAACGAGTCTTTCACCGTCATCCACGTTCGCAACAGAGAGGTAGTTGGCGAAGTGGTGACAGTCAAGGACGTATTTGAGGACGAAGGCCGCGCCCTCATTATGGGTAGAGCTGATGAAGAGAGAATTGCCGAGATTGCCGGTGATCTCCAGGGCGTAAAGCTTAGGGTGGGGGACACCCTGCTCTTTGACTCGCGAACGAATCTGCTGCTTGAGAAGCTTCCCCGCCCTGAGGTGGAGGAGCTCATACTGGAAGAGGTTCCAGATGTCACCTACGATGACGTCGGTGGGCTTGATCGGCAGATAGAGGAGATAACCGATGCCGTCGAGCTGCCGTTCCTGCACCGAGCTTTGTTTAGTGAGTACAAGCTGCCAGCTCCCAAAGGGATCCTGTTGTATGGTCCCCCAGGCTGTGGAAAGACGTTGATTGCCAAGGCTGTCGCGAATTCGCTGGCAAAGAAGGTTGCGGCACTCAACCAGAGCACCAGCGTGAGAAGTTACTTTTTGAACATTAAGGGTCCTGAGCTACTCAACAAGTACGTAGGTGAGACCGAGAGACAGTTGCGACTGGTATTTCAAAGGGCGAGGGAAAAGTCGGAAGAGGGAGTGCCGGTCATTGTTTTCTTTGACGAGATGGACTCGCTGTTCAGGACTAGAGGAACCGGTATCAGCTCTGATATGGAATCCACCATTGTTCCTCAGCTCCTTGCTGAAATCGATGGAGTCGAGGCACTGCGCAATGTCATTGTGATAGGCGCCTCTAATAGGGAGGATCTGATTGATCCGGCAATTCTTCGTCCGGGCAGGCTGGATGTGAAGATCAAGATCGAACGCCCGAATGAGGCTAGTGCAGCGGCGATATTCTCCAGATATCTGACCCCGGATCTTCCGATGGATCAGAACGAAATCGCTACCATAGGTGGCGGAGATCCAGACAAAGCCATCGCTGCGATGATTGAAAACACGGTGGAAGAGATGTACCGGACTGACGAGGCTAACAGGTTCTTGGAAGTCACCTACCAAAATGGCGACAAAGAGGTGCTCTTCTTCAAGGATTTTGCCTCCGGGGCGATGATTGAAAATATTGTTAGACGTGCCAAGAAGCTTGCCATCAAGAGAGCTATCTCGGGTGAGCCATCAGGCATAAGGACCTCTGACCTGATCGAGTCCATTGCCAAGGAATACAAAGAGCACGAAGATCTGCCCAATACTACCAATCCGGATGACTGGGCAAAGATCTCCGGTAAAAAGGGTGAGCGAATTGTGTACGTCCGCACCTTGGTCTCTGGCAGCACTGACTCTGCGGGAGGAAGGGCAATCGAGAAGGTCGGAACAGGACAGTATCTCTAGACATACAGGTTCGGTGTTTGCCGCAGACAAGCCCAGCTGGTTGGGGTCGAGCCGCTACGATCTCTTCAAAAGAGAGAAACTTGGGTTCGAAACAGATGGCCTCATGACATAGCTATGCACGATGGATTTGAATTGCAGTTTCTCTTTCTTATAAATGAGTCCAGCCGGACGGGTAGTGATCTTGATGACCTGCTCGAATAATCGGAAAAATGTTTAGTTTGTTTTGTCCTGGAATTCAAGTATTTGCCCCTAGGGCCTCAGATAGCGATAAGGTGCAGGTATGGCTGTAGCAAAGGTCTGCGGGATCGAGACTGAGTATGGCATCACCGTGCATGGGGTGCGGGATGCCAATCCAATCACTGCTTCCAGCATCCTGATCAACTCATATATTAACGAGCTTCACGGGAACGTTGACTGGGACTTTGTGGATGAGACTCCTGGTAACGACGCAAGGGGGTTCGCAAGGGAAAGCTTTCCACCTTCTGAGGTAGAGAGTCATCTGGTTAATACCGTTTTAACCAATGGTGCACGATATTACGTGGATCATGCGCACCCCGAATATTCTTCGCCTGAATGCATATCACCCAGAGAGGCTGTGATCTACGACAGAGCCGGCGAGGAGGTGCTCCGTACCTCAATGAGCGCGGCAATGCGGGCAATGCCATCTGGTCAGGAGATTGTCGTTTACAAGAACAATTCCGATCGCAAGGGGAACTCTTACGGCTGCCATGAGAACTATCTTCTGGATCGGGGGTTACCTTTTGGGAAACTCGTGAAGTACATCACGCCGTTTTTGGTCACTCGCCAGATCATCGTTGGGGCAGGGAAGGTTGGGACCGAATCACCTCAAGTTCCCAAGGGCCAAGTGCCGTTCCAGCTTTCGCAAAGAGCTGACTTTTTCGAAGAGGAAGTTGGGCTCGAAACGACGTTGAAGCGCCCGATCGTGAACACAAGGGACGAACCGCATGCAGACGCATCACGCTATCGGCGGCTTCATGTTATTCTCGGCGACGCCAACATGTCAGAAATTTCAAGCTACTTGAAGGTCGGAACTACTTCAATTGTGCTGTCAATGATCGAAGATGGCTTCATGGACGACTTGGACCTTTCGTTGTACGACCCAGTTTCCTCGCTCAGGCACGTTTCTTACGACCTGACGCTGAAGCGTCAGCTTCGTTTGAAGTCAGGCAAGAGGATGACTGGGCTTGAGATACAGCGAGTGCTTTTTGAGAAGGCTCAGGAGTATCGAGACAGTCGGGGACTTTCTGCGCTGGGTCCTTCGGGTGACGGTGACTCCGTTCTTGAGTTGTGGGGAAAGGTCCTCGACGTTCTTGAGACAGATCCGATGCAGCTTTCCGATTCCCTCGACTGGGTAGCGAAGTACAGGCTCGTCATGGGTTATCGCGAGCGCAACGGCCTCGAATGGGATGACCCCAAGTTGGCGGCAATTGATCTTCAGTACCACGACATAAGGCCGGCAAAATCGCTTTTTTATAGGCTCGGGGTAAGGACTATTCTGGGAGAAGAAGAAGTGAAGGCGGCTGTGACCCAACCACCTGCCAGTACGAGAGCATATTTTAGAGGAAAGTGTTTGGAAAGATTTGGTGACTATATTGCGGCTGCAAACTGGGATTCGATGATCTTCGATCTCGGATCTGATCCGCTGAGAAGAGTGCCGATGATGGATCCATTAAAAGGGACAAGAGACCATGTTGGAAAGTTATTCGACGAAAGTGCGAATCCGGCACAATTGCTAGATAGTCTCGGATCATAAGGAGAGTCAGATGGCAGAGAGAGAACTAAAGAAGAAGTCAACATCACAGCGAACCGAGGATGAGGTAGTTGATGCGACGGCGCCTTCCGGCACCGAGAAGTCAGAGAAGCTGAAGGCGGAACTCGACGATTTGCTTGACGAGATTGACGAGGTGCTCGAGGATAATGCGGAGGAGTTCGTTCGAAACTACGTTCAAAAGGGTGGACAGTAGTACCGCAGCCCTCGAGGCGGAAGAGCGATTTGGAAATAGCTGCGAAATATTGCGATTGGAAAGGGTGAACTAAGTGACATTGCCAGTTTTCGATGTCAGGGAGGATCCTGGTCCGAACTTTATGAATCTCCTCATCAAGTCGGGCCTTGGTCCGTTCGAACCCCCGGCTGGCGTAGTTTCAGAACTTTCATCTAAGGGCATTACCGTTCCTTACGGTACAACAATTGCGGCCCTGAGGTATGCGGATGGGATCGTGATGGCGGGTGACCGAAGGGCTACTGAAGGCAACTTCATTGCTCACAGGCGAATAGAAAAAGTATTTGCTGCAGACAAGTACTCAGCTGTGGGAATAGCAGGCGCTGCCGGCCCTGCGGTCGAGATGGTGCGCCTATTCCAAACTCAGCTGGAACACTACGAGAAGGTTGAAGGTGTGAATCTGAGCCTGGAGGGGAAGGCGAATCAGCTTTCCCAGATGATCCGGGCGAACTTGACCATGGCTATGCAAGGCCTTGTGATAATGCCCCTTTTTGCCGGGTGGGATATCCAACGTAAGGTAGGCCGCATCTTTACATACGATGTCACGGGAGGAAGGTACGAGGAAGTTGCCTATCACGCTATCGGTTCTGGTGGCAAAGATGCCAGGACTACCATCAAGCTAGGCATCAAAGAGGGAATGAGCAGGGAAGAAGCAATCTCGCTTGCAATTTCTGCACTCTACGAAGCCGCTGACGAGGATAGCGCTACAGGTGGGCCCGACCTTGTTAGGGGCATCTACCCGATTGTAGCGACAGTGGATAGGAACGGATTTTCGAGATTAGAGGATGCAGAGGTTGCAGCCGCATCCCGAGAGGTGATCACCATCAAATCTAGCGTAGGTGGAGCACAGTGACAGTCCCTTTCTATGTAGCTCCAGAACAAGTCATGAAAGATCGGGCAGATTATGCCCGGAAAGGGATCGCAAGAGGAAGATCCCTGATTGGCAGCGTATACAAAGATGGGATATTGCTCGCTGCAGAGAATCCGTCAAGGTCTTTGCACAAGATTTCTGAAATATATGACAGGATTGCGTTTGCTGGAGTTGGGAAATACAACGAGTTTGATCAGCTGAGAGTGGCTGGCATCAGACATGCCGATACGAAGGGTTTCACTTACTCACGCGATGATGTGGATGCTCGGTCACTCGCGAATGTTTATGCGCAGTATCTGGGTCAGGTCTTCACGCATGAAATGAAGCCCCTTGAAGTTGAGATTCTCGTAGCGGAACTTGGGACCGAAGACACTCCAAGCCAGCTATTCCATATCCTTTATGATGGCACCGTCATGGACGAAAGCCGTTTCAGCGTCCTCGGCGGTGATTCCGAGTCTATATCCGAGAGGTTCGGCGCAGAATTTCAGGCTGACTGGTCGCTTGAGCTGGCTCTGAGGGCGGCGGTCCGAGCGCTTGCTGGTCCGGAAAGGAACTTGGGCCCAAGGGACCTTGAAGTTGCAATTTTGAGCAAGAAAAACGGTAGAAGGACGTTTGATCGATTGGGATATGCGGCTTTGGAAGAGCTTCTCTAGTTTGCAAGGATTGATTATTGGTGAGTCTTGAGCGTCGTATTTTTGGATTGGAAAATGAATACGGCGTCACATGCACTTTGAGAGGTCAAAGGCGTCTGTCACCCGACGAAGTTGCTCGGTATTTGTTTCGGCGTGTTGTGAGTTGGGGAAGGTCGAGCAACGTCTTTCTTGAAAACGGGGCAAGGCTTTATCTTGATGTCGGTTCCCATCCAGAGTATGCAACTCCAGAGTGTGACTCCTTGCGTGACGTCGTCGTGCACGACAAGGCGGGTGAGAAGATACTTGAGACTCTCGTGGCCTCTGCTGAAGTGAGAATGCGCGAAGAGGGCATCAAGGGTTCAATTTATCTTTTCAAGAATAACACTGACTCAGCTGGAAACTCTTACGGGTGCCATGAGAACTACCTCACAACTCGCACAGACGAATTCTCGCATTACGCCGAAGTTTTGATCCCGTTTCTTGTGTCTCGACAAATCTATGCCGGCGCAGGAAAAGTGTTGCAGACTGCGAGGGGCCCCATCTACTGCATTTCCCAGCGGGCTGAGCACATCTGGGAAGGGATATCTTCGGCGACCACGCGGTCACGGCCGATCATCAATACTAGGGACGAGCCGCATGCGGACTCTGAAAAGTACAGGAGACTTCACGTCATAGTTGGCGACTCAAACATGAGTGAGTATGCGACGTTTCTGAAGGTGGGCGCCACAGCCATCATGTTGAGGATTCTGGAAGATCCGAGTTTCGTATTGCGTGATCTGAGCCTGGAGAATTCGATTAGGGCAATCCGCGAGATCAGCCATGATATGACTTGCCAGCGCAAGGTGAGACTTGCGAACGGGAGAGAGCTTTCTGCACTTGAAATCCAGCAGGAGTATTGTGAAAAGGCTCGGAAGTACTGTGATCTGAAGGGTCTTCCTCCGGATGAAGAAAAGGCCTTAGAGATGTGGGAGCACGTTCTTCAAGGGATCGAAAAGGACCCCCTATCGCTGGACACCGAGTGCGACTGGGTCATAAAGCACAATCTGATAGAGGCATTTCGAGAGAAGCACGATCTTTCCTTGGCGCATCCTCAGATTTCTCTTCTAGACCTCCAGTACCATGATGTAAACGCAGAGCGTGGTGTCTTTTACAAGTTGCAAGATCGTTCCATGGTCGAAAGAATGGTCACGGACGAAGAAATTGAACAGGCCATGTCGAACCCGCCGTCAACCACTAGGGCTAAACTGCGTGGAGAATTTATTGCGAAGGCAAAGGAGAAGAAGCGCGATTTTACAGTTGACTGGGTGCATCTGAAGTTGAATGACCAAGCTCAGCGCACCGTGTTGCTGAAGGATCCGTTCAAATCCGAAGACGAGAGGGTCGATCGGCTCATCGAGAGCCTCTAGGAAGGTTTGGACTTTTGCGAGAGCAGGAAGCTCCTGTCGGTTCTGAAGAGCCGCCTAGGAGGTCACTTTCTAAAAGCTCCAGGAGAAATATCAGGGATCTTGCAATCATCCTTGTGGTTGCTGTGGTTTTTGGGATAGTGATCCGGAGTTTTGTATTCCAGTCATTTTTCATTCCATCTGGCTCTATGATTCCCACGCTTAAGCCGGGAAATCGAGTACTTGTGAACAAGCTGGCGTATGATTTCCACCCGGTCCATCGCGGCGACATCATCGTGTTTAGGACTCCTCCAAATGATCGGGGTAATCCTGCGATTAAAGACCTCGTGAAAAGAGTCGTTGGTCTTCCTGGTGACGTCGTGTCGTCAAAGAACGGAAAACTCTACATCAACGGGAAGCCGCTGCCAGAACCGTATCTGCCCCCTGGGACTGTGACGAATGGGGTTCCTGTGACAAAGATTCCCCCTGGTGAACTTTGGGTCATGGGCGACAACAGAACCGATTCTGAAGATTCGAGATTTTTTGGCCCCATATCGGAAAAATTGATCGTCGGGCGAGTGTTCCTCCGTTACTGGCCATTTAGTTCATTTAAAGTCTTTGGTTAGCTAGTCCAACTAGAAGTGTGGCCTTGAACTGCAAGTATTTCTTGTATTGAGGCTACTATCTAACTTGTGGGCAACTTGGATCCAACAAAGATTGCCATTGTGCTTATAGTGGCGCTGGTCGTTCTGGGGCCAGAGAAGCTGCCAGGCTTCACTAAGCAACTTGGCGCCTGGTGGGGTGAGTTTCAAAGGGTCAGAGCGCGGATCCAGGGGGAGATCAACGGAGCTGTGGGCCAGATCAACAATGTGGCGTCTCCCCTTACGGAGACGTTCAAAGCGGCGTCTGCGGGTGCAAGTGGCATTATTCCTTCTATCTTTTCGCCACAGATTGGCAAATCCGAATCAAGCGAGAAGCAAGCAAACAGCGACAGGGGGATATCAACGCCTGGAACACCGCGGCCGTCTTTAAAGGCAGGGGAAGGATGGGGGTCGGGCGAAGGGGAGAGCGGATATAGGTACGGAGATCCGAGGCTGAATTGATGAGATGGTGAAGAGTCAGAGCAGATTCAAGCGAAGGACCCGCTCGTCAGAGATGAGCCTGATTGAGCACCTTGCCGAACTCAGACGACGTCTAATCGTTATTTTGGCAACGGTGCTTCTGGCGTCAATTATCGCTTATCTGCTTTACAACCGGATATTGGATTTCTTCCTCACCCCTTATTGCACGATCGTCGGAAGCAACCACTGCTCGCTATACGTTACCGGGCCGCTTGACGGCTTCGCTTTGAGGCTGAAGATATCAATATTTGGGGGCATTGCCCTTGCTCTGCCGGTGATCTTATGGGAGCTGTGGAGGTTTATCACACCGGGGTTGAGAAGGAACGAAAAGCGGTACGCAATACCTTTCGTGACGGCATCGCTGGTTCTATTTGCCTTTGGAGCATATGTAGCGTACCTGACGTTTCCCCATGCACTGAGGTTTCTTTCGGGCGCAGCAGGACCGCATCTGACTCAGATTTACAGCCCCTCGAGTTACCTGAACCTGATAATTCTCTTGATGGTTGCATTCGGCGTGGCCTTCGAATTTCCAGTGTTGCTGGTTTCTCTGGAGCTTGCCGGCGTTGTGAGCCCCAAGCGCTTGAGCGATTTTAGGCGCTGGGCGATTGTCATAATTTTTGCGGCCGACGCGGTTTTCATCCCTTCGTCGGATCCGTTCTCGTTATTCGCGATGGCATTGCCGATGGTGGCATTCTACGAGATTGCCATTTTGATCGGAAGGCTGATCGTTCGATCGAAGAATAAGAACCAGGCTGCTGTATCTGCCAATGAGGCTGCCCAAGCCACTTAGGTGAGATTCGATTCTCCCGCTGAATGCACCAGGTAAGCAGTGAGGGGATTCCAGATATTAGTATGATCTCAACGACTACAAGTGGAAAATCATGTCAGTCCAGAAAGACTTTGTCAGGCGAATCGGTTTTGAACTTGACGAGTTTCAAAACAGGGCAATTGCCGCGCTAGACCATGGAAAGTCGGTTCTGGTGGCGGCTCCGACCGGATCCGGCAAAACTGTGGTTGCCCGCTACGCCATTGAGAAGGCTCTCAGTTCGAATCTTAGGACGTTCTACACAACTCCTCTGAAAGCGCTTTCAAACCAGAAGTATCTAGAGTTCTCCGAGCTTTATGGAAGCGAGAATGTTGGTCTTCTCACTGGAGACAATGTCATCAGGCCAGATGCAAGGGTAGTTGTGATGACCACTGAGGTTTTGAGGAACATGGTTTATTCATCCTCATCCGATCTTTCGTCCCTTGCGTATGTGGTGCTTGACGAGGTGCATTACCTCCAAAACCCTTACCGCGGAGCGGTTTGGGAAGAAGTCATCATACATCTTCCTCTTGAGGTCGACCTGGTATGTCTCTCTGCAACTGTATCCAACGCCGAAGAGTTTGCCGAGTGGATCGGCACCGTGAGGGGTGCCACCGAAGCCATAATCGAGGAAAAGCGGCCCGTTGAACTGCGTCACTTCTACCTTATTGGCGAGCGTAGGTCCGAGTCGCTACTGATGATCCCAACCGAAGTCAACGGACGGGTGAATCCAGAGGGCTCAAGGTTTGACGGCCCTGCCATTGGAGATTTTGTTCGGAGGCCGAGGCGAAAGAGCCGCTTCTCAACACCCCGGCGAGTAGATGTGGTCGACCAGTTTAGAGAGTGGGGCTTGCTTCCGGCAATTTACTTTATATTTTCCAGGAATGGCTGCGACGAGGCTGTAAGGCAGTGCCTTTACGAAGGGGTGCGACTTACTACACCTACCGAAAGGTCGATGATTCGGGAGATAGCAGAGTCCAAAGTCCAGTCCCTGAGCGACGAGGACCTCAGGGCATTGGGCTACACAGAATGGTTGGAGGCTCTTGAGTCGGGGATAGCCTCACATCATGCTGGCATGGTTCCGCCGTTCAAGGAGATCGTCGAGGCATGCTTTGAGCGGTCACTGGCAAAGATAGTGTTTGCTACAGAGACTCTTTCACTCGGAATAAATATGCCAGCCAAATCGGTCGTGATAGAAAAGCTCACAAAGTTCAATGGTGACCGCCATGAACCCCTGTCACCCGGGGAATATACCCAGCTAGCTGGTAGAGCAGGGAGAAGGGGTATTGATGACGTAGGCTACTGTGCAGTTCTCTGGGCTCCCATGATTAGCTTCTCCCAAGTGGCTTCTTTGGCCACAAATCGCTCTTACCCGCTTACGTCGTCCTTCAGACCCACTTACAACATGGCAGCAAATCTTGTCGAAGGGTTCTCGCCGGAGTCCGCACACCATCTATTGAACCTGTCGTTTGCCCAATATCGTTCCGATGCTGAGATTGTGCATCTAGAAGCGGAACTTTCCAAGCTCCATAATCAGCAGTCGTTGCTTCAACAGAAGGCAAGCTGTGAGTTGGGCAGTATCTCCCACTACCTTGATCTCGGGAAAGCAATCCGGTTAGGCGCTTCACCGAAAGCTCCGGTTGCGAAGAGATCAGGAGCTCCCAAGGAAGTCATGGCCACGCTGGAGCAGCTGAGTCCAGGCGACATCCTTGCACTCGAGTCCGAAGATCCAGAGCAGATGACTAGGGTGGCGGTGGCTTGGACCTCTCGCCGGAAGAATGGCCGCATAGCCGTCGGCCTCGTGGATACCATGGGCATGCGCCACAGCTTCTCTGGACACGATTTCGGTTATCCTCCCGAATCGGTTGGACGCATTCCGATCAAGGCTCCGTTCGACCCACATTCGCAAGAATTCACCGAGTACCTGGCGAAATCTCTAAAGGAGTTCAGCTCTACTGATCTTGGCATGTCAGAGCCTTTGATTGCAACTGCTCCCTCTAGAGCTTCACTTCGTGAGGTTACGGTGAAAAGACGGGAACTGGAGCTTCTGAAACGTAGCCTCGCCAGATGTCCGGATTTCCGTGACCACGTCATTGCGCAAAGGCAGCTGACCCGTCTCGAAGATCAGATTTCACGGCTGAAGACCCGGATCAAATCGAGCTCTGAGTCCTTGGCTAGGCAATTCGACAGAGTTCTTGCGATTCTTAGAGGCCGGGGAATGCTGGAAGATTGGCGGCTCACGGCATCTGGCAGGAGACTGGCAAGGCTGTATCACGAAAGTGATCTGCTGGTTATTCTGGCTCTCGAACACGGAATCTTCGACGGACTCTCAGTCCCGGAATTTGCGGCGCTGCTGTCTGTGTTCACATACGAATCTAGGGGGCCGGCCAGATATGCGCCTGAGTTTCCAGACCAGAAGACTGCAAAGCTTTATTCGAAAATAGTTCAGCTATGGGGGGACCTTGTGGCAGAGGAAGCCGCAATGAGTATTCCTCTGACCAGAGAGACTGACCCTGGATTTATGGAAATGGCGTATCGATGGGCGCAAGGGAGGGAGCTGGCGCAGGTCATGGCGCTCAATGTGATGTCCGCAGGTGATTTCGTGCGCAACATCAAGCAACTCATTGACTTGGCTCGCCAGTTCGTGGCTCTTGATTTGGACCCGTCGATTGTTGGGGTAGCCAATGGAGTGGTGGACGCGACACTGAGGGGAGTGGTGCTGGCTTCTTCGGTGGTCGGTATCGATCTTGAACCTGACGCCGACTACGAGAGAGATACCGAATGAGCCATTGTTTTCATCAGATTCTGGCAGATTGCAGAAACGCATATGAGAAAGTGAGATAATTTCCAGCTAACCGGCTATGCCGTTCCCAAGTTGGCCTATGATTTGGGGCGTTATGTGGAAATATGCACCGGAAGTCTTCTCGGAAGACGAGCGCCGTATCCTGTCGAGATACTTTACAAATCTGGATAAGCCAGTCTTTGCCCTTGTGAACCTGCCGGAGGTAGTCAAGGGTGCTCTGTTCGCGCGATACAGCAGATCGGCGAAGTCCTTGCGACGCCTTTTCCTGGATGAGTTTTTTGAAGATGGGAAGCTTTCCGAAGGCAGTGCTGTAACAGCAGGGGTAACTCGGGCAGAGGCCCTTTACGAAAAGATGCTGGCAGACTACGGGGACGATTCCGTGGCCCAGCTTGGCGGTGTCCACCTTGCATGCGAGCAGGCATCGAACATCCTCACGAAGGTGCTTGAGCGCGGTCGCCTTATGGCATATCTAGAGCAGTCGACGAGATACGTGCCCTATGACAAACCTCTCGCGAATGGGAGGTACAAATACCTAGTACCCGAGGAAATAGGCCTCGCTGGGCTCGAGCAGGCATATCGCGAGCACATGGACTCCCTCTTTGCGGAATATATCGCGCTCTTTGGGGATGTTCAGGCCAGGCTTCTGGAAACTGTGGAAAAAGATCCAAATGACTCTGACTTCGTGTACAGGTCATCTGTTCGTGCGGTGGCTCTTGACGGTGTGCGGGGAATCTTGCCGGCATCTGCTCTCTCAAATGTTGGAATCTTTGGCTCGGCCCAGGCTTACGAAGCGCTGATACTGAGAATGAGAGCTTCCAACCTCGCAGAGGTCCGCGACTATGCCGAGCTTATCAAGGTCGAGCTGGACAAGGTGATACCAGCTTTTCTAACAAGGCTTGATCGGCCCGACAGGGGAGGGGTGTGGGTTAGGTACCTCCAGGAACGCAACAAACCCCTAAGGGCAGTTGTGAAGGAGCTTCCAACTCAGTTCGAGGAAAGCCCGAGAGATGATGTGTCCGTGAGGCTGATCCGCTTTGACGCGGACGGTGAGAGGCGAATTGCAGCAGCTGTGATCTTTTCACAGTCGAGCTGCACCATGAGCGGCGCATATGAGGCGGCTAACTCGCTTACAGCGGAAGACCTCGCAAAGGTCATCAAGGGCTACGTGGGTGAACGCGAAAATAGGCGCCATAAGCCTGGCAGAGCTTTTGAGGAAACAAGTTATCTCTTTGAGATCGAGTGTGATTATGGAGCATTCAGGGATCTGCAGCGTCACAGGATGTTGAGCATAGATTGGCAGGTTCTGGGGACGTCACTAGGCTATGCAGTTCCAGAGATCATTGAGGACTTCGGGTTCACCGCAAGATATACCGCTGTGATGGAGAGTGCTGAAAAGTTCCATGGCGAGTTGATGAAGCTGTGCACTTCAGCAGTGAGCGCCTATGCCGTGCCGATGGCATTCCGGGTTCGGTTCAGTTTGAATCTTAATGCCAGGGAGGCCCTCCACCTCATAGAACTCCGCTCATCACCTCAGGGTCACACTTCTTATAGAAGGGTTGCGCAAGAGATGTACAATTGCATCCGAAATGTTGCGCACCACAGCAACGTCGCTTACGCGATGAAGTTTGTCGACATGGGCAATTACCGTCTCGGGCGACTTTCCTCTTTGCGAGAGGAAGAGAGAAAGAATCAGGGAATTTCCAGATAATCTTGAAGAGTTTTCTTTCATTTGCGGAAATACTTTTCGATGTCTTTTGTGTTTTATAAGTGAACTTGGGCAAAAGGGCAGTGATAGTCACTGCGGACGGGTACAATCCCGCGCCAAAGTACAATTTTTAGGATTGATATGGCAGACCATTTGGATGACAATTTTGAAGATGAAGATGAGTCATTTGAGCAAGACGACTCGTTGGAGGATGATTCTCTCGACGAAGAGCCTTCATTCGAAGATGACTTGGATGAAGACGCCGACGACGACTCAGAACTCGAGTTCGAGGAGTTTCCAGGTGAGGACTTCGTAGAAGACATCGATGAGGAATTCGATGACGAGGATATCCTCGCTGACGATCTCGAGGAGAATGACGAGATCGATGAGATACTTGAGGCAGGTCCGATAAGCGAGCCTAAGCCGATACCCACCCGTAGCGACGAGGACGAGGACGAGGACGAGGATGAAGAAGACGAGGACGACATTGAGGCAAGTCTCGATGACATTCTCAAGGAGCGGCTCGTAGTACTCGACGAAGAAGAGGAAGAGGAAGAAGACGAGGAGTACGAGGATTCCGACTATCGAAGCGATATCGCTCTGAGAGTGTTGCCCAAACAGCCTGACGAGTTCGTGTGCCAGAGCTGCTTCCTGGTAAAGAATCGAAGCCAGCTTGCAGATAAGGACAAGATGTTCTGCAGGGACTGTATTTGATTTGTTGGATGCATTTTTAGGGTTTCCAAGGTAGGGAGAATCGTGTCTAAGCCAACGTTGACTGAGGTGCTTGAGTCTGGCGTGTTCGCAATTGCTGGCGCTCTCGCAGAGTTGCAGGATTCCTTTCCGAAGTTAGTCGAAAAGGGCAGGTCCAATCTTGAGCCGAAACTCGGAATGGCTAAGTTCGTGGGTCAGTTTGCAGTGTCGCGACTTGAGAATGAAGTTCATAAAAGGACTGATTCAGCTGTGGATCAGATCTCCGAGCTCTTGTCGCTAGTTTTCGGTACACGGGAAACACAGCAGCAGCCAGATACGAGTAACTCAGAAGCTGACTCCGTAACAGAGAATGCATCTGAGGCCCCTGTAGCGGCTAGGTCGAATGGATTTGGCGGAGTAGGGAATCCAGATGCAGACGCGTTGCCAATCTCTGGGTATAGGACCCTATCTGCCCAGCAGATCATCGCAAGGCTTGACTCTCTAAACTCCAGGGAACTGGATCAGATCGAGCAATACGAGTCCCGTCACCGCAATCGGGCAAGCATCTTGCGAAGTATTGCTGCAAAGCGTGACAGAAGTTGATCGAGCGGGAACCAGTAATAAGGCTTGAACCTTTTCTGCACGATAACTCTGAGGAGTTGGAGGAGTTCCTCGAGGAGATAAGCGGGGAGCTCGCGCTTCGAAGAGGCGGCACTCAGCTCCTTGGGGAGCTTGGAACGCCTGACAAGTTGGCACAAAAGATCTCTGAAGAAGATGAGGACTCTTTTGCGCTGACAGTGACCATCAACTCAGTTCTTAGCGGAGTAATTTGGGCCAAGATCGTTGCCAATGAGTTCGGAGATCGAGTCTGTAATGTGCCCGTCTTTGCCGTTTTGAAGGATGCGAGGAGATGTGGGGTCGGAACGAAGCTTTTCGAGGCACTTGAGCGATGGGTTGATTCCCGTTCAGTTGTTACCATCGAATTTACGGCCTTACCGGGCGACAGGCATACCAAGAATTTCTGCGAGTCGAACGGACTGGTGGCACGTTCTTTGAAGATGTACAAAGCGATCGAAAGCTACTAGCACTTTCATCAGGGCAAACCCTTTATTTCTAGCCCACAGGCACGCTCTCTGCCATTTGTCCGAGTTCTAGCCCGTGTCGGTTGGCCAATCCCACTCTTAGTTGTAGCTAGTCGCCGTTTCCGGCAATTTCTGCTTGATCGATGGCTCCGCCTTCTGCTGTTGCTGGCTCCGCGGCCTGGGTTATCTCCGGCGTGGCTTGCCCAGAATGCTCCTCATGGCTGGCATCTGGCTCCTCGGCTGTTGCTGGCTCCGCGGCCTGGGTTATCTCCGGCGTGGCTTGCCCAGAATGCTCCTCATGGCTGGCATCTGGCTCCTCGGCTGTTGCTGGCTCCGCGGCCTGGGTTATCTCCGGCGTGGCTTGCCCAGAATGCTCCTCATGGCTGGCATCTGGCTCTTGGCCCGTTTCGTTCTCTGAGATTGCTGGTGTTGCCTGAGGTGCAATCTTCTTTCTCGGTCTGGGTGGAGGCGGAATAGCGATTCCAAGAAGTTGAGCGAGCGCAGGTATGCGTCCAGAACTCTCCTTTGCCAGCTCGACGAGTTCGGTCGGAGCATTCTCGGGAAGTCCCCCAGGAGTGACTTGTCTCCTTATGGGAGATTGTGACAAGGCATCAAGAAGCGCTGCCCACCGATCTGGCGGTGTATCTGGACTTAGCATATCGTTGGCCGCATTGGTGAGCTCTTCGAGAAGGTCTGAAGGGAGTTTGGCGATAGGTTCTGGCGGTCGCGATGAAAGCCGAACTGCTCTGATAACTCGCTTTGCGGTGAGGTTATCTCTGATTTCTGCGAGCCAAGCTGAATGCAGCGTGGATGCTCGCTGCTCGGTTAGCTCCTTGAGTTTATCGAGCATTTCTCTCGTCTTGTCATCATGGCGTATCTGGTCTGCCGCGCTTATAACTGACCGGAGATCCCTCAATGAAGCTTCATTCGCGATTTCGATAGCGACTTCAGCCCTATCTTTCCATGTGGCGAGCTTGAGGATCGGTAGCATTGGCTCTGCAATGGCAAGTACGGCAGTTTCTGGAATGGTCGGCTTCCCTTCTGCAATTGCCTTTTCGTTCTGGCTTGCGAGCGCCTGGCGCACTGCAGGAAGTCCACCCTTCAGAAGCTGCTCTGCGATTGGCAGATGCTCGGGAGCTATTTCCTGGAGCACCTGTGACCTGTAAGTGTTTCTAGGCGTCAGCTTCTTGAATCTTGGTGCGGGTGATTTAGGAGCTGGGCTGGGCTGTGCTGGTCTCTCTGTCCGCCGCCTCTGGACTCGCTCCGCCCCGGCGGCAGTTTCAACGCGCCCCCGTCTCCCTTCCGCAAGTTGCTCTGTCCCTCTTCGACGCCGAGCACGATCTCCGCCATTTTGGTCAACGGAAGGTTGCCTGCGCGAAGTCCTCGGGGAACGGCGATCTGCTTCACCGCGCGCCCGTTCTCTGCCGGAGACGGTTCTGGTTACGTATGAAACAGGCTCCTTGCTCGACAACTCAATCAGGTTGGATTGCGTCTGCTTTGTCTTCGGAGGATAGACCGATTCCACATAAATACCGTCGATCTCGAAGACGACCTCTGCTCGGACTACATCGCCAATCTTTGCGCCATCGTAGAGTATTGAACTGTCAAGAGTGCCTCTGGGCTCTTTCGCGCCGGCCGCCCTCCAAGTCCAGAGTCCGTCTGGTCTTTGACTCGTCAATTCAACTTCTAAACGCGAAGACATCTACTCTCCATGCATTATCAGGGATGTTCTCTTCTTGGTCGTGCAATCGACTACATTGCTGAGACTCTCAAGAATGAGGCACCGATCACCTCAGCGATCCATCAATCCTAGTTATCAACGTGACTTAAGTTTAAATTCGCTTTAGTCAGACTTAGTCAACATAGACGGTCAAACAGCCTTTCTATGTTGTTCGCGGATCCGTTCCGAAAAAAATCGGCTTAGAGGTCTCGGATGAAGCTCAAGCTTGTCTGTAAACCCTACTATTTCATCATGAATGAATCACTGATTGGCGGTCACGTGTCTGTGGCCGGAGGCATCATGAACGCCTTCGAAAATGGAGTGGCAATTGGGGCGAATTTCATTCAGATCTTCACCGGCAGTCCGAGAGTATGGAAGTCGTCGATTATCTCTGATGAGGAGGCTTCGCAATTCAGGGCGGAGCTTGAGAACGGAGGTAGCGGAGTCAAGGGACTTGTGACTCACGCATCCTATCTAGTAAATATGGCATCCACGGATCCAGAACTGCTCCGAAAGTCGGTTGAAGTGTTGAGCGACAACGCCAGATCTGCCTCAAAAATTGGAGCCAGAGGAGTAGTGGTCCATCTCGGCAGCCATAAAGGAGCTGGATTGTCGTCGCGCATGCAAATCCTCAGAGAAGCCTTGATGAGGGTCTTGGATTCCTTTGACGGTTCGTGCCGGATACTCCTTGAAAATACTGCTGGAGCAGGTGGAAGCATCGGTACGACTTTTGAAGAGCTGGCTTGGGTGATCGAGTCCTTGGATGGTGATGAGCGGCTCGGAGTATGCCTAGATACACAGCACCTATTTGCGTCTGGAGTGGCCTATGCGACAATTGTGGAGGCCGACGATGTTGTGGGAAGGCTGGCAAGCACTCTGGGAATCAAGCGTTTGGGCTGCATACATTTCAACGACTCAAAGGTGCCGCTAGGAGCGCTCAAAGACCGTCACGAAAATCTGGGAGAAGGCTTCATTGGGGCTGAAGCACTGGGAAATCTGGTGTCACATCCTTTATTGCGGGGTATCCCATTAATACTCGAGACTCCGGGTCGAGGAACTGGGCCGACAACACTTGATGTCTCCACAGCACGAGAGATACTGCGAAGTGGAATCGAGCGACGCGCAACTATTTGAGGATCCGCAACTCGATGCTAGTCCTCACGATGTCTTCTTTCGCGAAATAAATCGTCACAGTGCTTGTCTCGTCGTCCTCGGTGGACCTGTAATACGCTTGGAATTGGTCTTCATATGAAGTGGACTCTCGATACGTCACCTTGCAAGTCATCGGCTGATCGGATGAAATTGTTATCTTGCGTTGATGCATGACCTCTTCGAGGACTTCTAGATATGTCGCATTGTTCAGATGATGCAAGATATCCTGATCGGAGTAGCGGATCTGCCAATCGATGGGAGAGGCTTCATGTGGAACCGACTGTTTTTTTGCGCTGCGAATACTTATCTTGTGTTGAAGCGCGAGAGGTCCGTAGATCTCGTAAAGAATCTCTGGGACGGATATTGGGGCACCGGAACTTGAGCGAGTCAGAACCCAGATTGCCTTCGCTGCAATCAATCTTGTTCCGGATTCCAAGTCAGTGATGACCGAAGTCCTTTCAACCCATGCTCTACCAGATCCAGTTAGATAAGTCTTGGAGTTGATTGCTTGACCGTATACAGGAAGCGCCGATACGAGGATGTTGTTCTCGCGCAAGACCCAGTTGCCCATTTCAGAGATATCAGCATCAATCGCGTCAAATGCGGCAACGTCTTGCAGGTATCTGGCGCATGCATCGATCCTTAGCCGTCCAGACGGGTCCGTGTCCGACAGTGCCACTCGTCTGTTGAGCTGAAACTGGCGCGACGTCGTCAAGGGTTCGCGTATGTCTAGCATGTCCAGGAGAATCCGCCTCCTCTTTGTCCGTTTTGCACCTTAGCGACTTTACAGGGTGTAAGTGTGCAAAGGACGCGATAGTTAATGGGAACCAGGACGGCACCGTGAAAAAGGCTCTGTCGGGATTCGTCCTGGTCCCAAGAAAATGTGGCCTAAATGCCTTCCGGGGAGATGTGGCGACAGAGGTAACCATACCCGGCGTGGGTTTGTGAGGCGCTCCAGACAAGCTCGTTCTTTGCCTCGACCTCTTCGTCGTCCGACCAGAGTTTCAATGTTCCTGCAGCCATGGCGGTGAGCTGCACCTTGCAGGCCCGTTCCAGAAGGACCGCTCTCATCACCGCGGTGGCTGCGTCTGGACCTACGGTGACGAGGCCGTGTGCCGGCAAAAGACACCCGGCCGCATCGCCAATTGTCTCAGCAAGGGCCTGTCCGAGTTCTCGTGTCCTGATTAGGTTTCCGGTAAGAGTGAAGCGGGGAACGTCAGGTCTTACGAATGGGACGCCGTCGTGCGAGATGGCGCGAAGTGGAACGCCAAGCGCAGAAAAGGCATTGGCCATAGGCGCGTGTGTATGGACGACTGCATTGATATCAGGGTTCGCCAGCATGATTTCAGTATGGATCGGGTACTCGAGATGGCGTTTCTGGCTTCCTTCCAGCACTTCTCCGTCGGGCGTGACAAGAACGATTTTGTCCACTGTCACCTCCTCGAATCCCCATTCAGCTGCTTTCATCCAGATTCCGCGACCTTTTGGGTCGCGTACCGAAGCATGGCCCCACACCATGTCCGTGTGACCGGCGACCGCTAAAGCTTGGTTGGCTGTTGCGGCTTCGATCGCTGCCTGAATTGGTGTCGTCATCTCGTCCTTTCTTGTTGATGCTGTACCTCTACGCTCTGGCTCGGCGAAGATTTTCGGGTTGCTGATTTTCGGGGCAGAACACAACCGGCCATCAACTTCCCCACGCGATTTTAGCCAATCAGCGGCTTCCATTTCAGCTGGTTCTTCTCGGATAGGTGAGCTGAACCATGACATGGCGTCCTGCCTGCGATTCTATTTGTCAGCCTTCATTGCGCGCAGGACATCTTCAAGCTCCATTACATCCGCGTATTTTGCCTGAAGATCGAAGAGAGACTGTTGATGTGCCTGTGGCGAGCGATCACCGACGGCCTGCCTCACGACTATCGGCCTGATGCCGTACTGAAGCGCGTCGACTGCAGTGGACCTGACGCAGCCGCTAGTCGTGCAGCCGGTAATGACCAGGGTATCGATTCGGAGCGAGTTGAGCCTCGTGATGAGGTCAGTCCCGAAGAAAGCGGATGCATACTTCTTCACTAGAAGCGGCTCTGACGCTTGGCGACCGAGACGCTCGTCCACCTCAACCTGTTCAGTTCCGAGTCTGAGTGTGGCCAAACCCTGCATCTTTGAGATCCAGAGGCCAGCATCTCTAAGGTCGCTGGCCTCGTACGCAACGGTGGTATAGAAAATAGGGTTTCCCATGCTTCTGGCGGTTTTGGTTATCTGAGTTGTTGCGTTGATCACGTCCTCCAAGGGCGCTCCGAGGGGCATTTGAGGGTTTGTAAATGCCTTCACGAGATCTACAACGATGACGGCAGGGCTTGCGCCGAATCCTATGTTTCGGCCAAAGCCTCTCTGAAGGAAGAAAGCCTCATCGTCATTTGCCATTTTGCCCACCATGGTTCAGCCCTCTATCTCCAAAAATGTATCGGAACAGTTAGTCGGCGTCAACGTTGCCTCGGCAGACTTCTGGCAGTCACAGGGCCGTTGGTGACGCCGCATGTTACCCGCCTGCAGTCAAAGCCTTCTCTTTGTAGATGCAGATGTCGCAGTTCATCGCATTTGTTGATCTGCCTTCTTGTGAGCGGCGAGCCAAGAGTTCGGCAATTCTGGCATCTGCACCCATCTCTCGAGCCAGCAACAGAGTCACGTTGGTATTCCGTGACTGCCACACACGGGCTTGAGCGTAGATCCTATCCAGCAACACTCCGGCGAAGAGAAAGTATGGAGCAACTGTAATTCCAGTCGCCCCGAGGCGCTTCAGGCGGTCAAGAGCCTCAACAACACCAGGTTTTGCCAAAGAGACAAAAGCCGGCTCAACCTCGCCCAGCCCCTTTCGTTCGGTTAGCAGGCGCGCGAGTTTGTAGAGGTCTGAGTTGGCGTCTGGGTCGGTCGAACCACGGCCCACAAGAAGTGTGAAATCGGCGCTTTCCACAGCATGAGCGCTGCTTTGCAGCATTTCATATGGGTTTCGTGCTCGATCTTCGACGATTTCAAGGAGAGTCTGGCCAATGGAAAGATTTCGGCCGTACGTGAACCGAACGTTTCGGAACTTTCTTCTTGCATCCACTATGGCTGCAGGCACGTCTGTTTTGACGTGCCCTGCCCCTAAGAGCAGCAGGGGGAGGACAATGACGTGTTCAGAGTGGTATTGGGACAAAAGTGTTTCAATCCCGGTAGCTATGTCAGGTTGGGACAGCTCGATGAAGCCATGACCAACGGGCATAGCCACCCGCTCCCTTAGATGATCTATTACCTCGGAAAACTGGCTCACTCCCTCTTGAGAGGTGGTGCCATGCCCCACCACCATTAGTGAGGTTTTTGGGTCACGGGGCTTGATCATTTTCAGCCTTTGCAAGTCTGGCTATTGCATTGAATGCGGCGCTCGCTGCGGCTGACCCGCCTTTGCGTCCTTCATTGGTGATGTAGGGCAGCCGAGAGGCGCGCAACAGATCTTTCGACTCGGCCGCTCCCACGAAACCGACCGGAAGGCCGATTACGAGCACTGGTTCGAACCAAGTCTTTGACGAGAGATCTACTAGCGCCTCGAGCGCAGTGGGAGCGCAGCCGACAATGAAAATTGCTTTCTGTGGGAATTTCTCTGCACCCATCAACATCGCTGAGTAACTGCGAGTCGGCCAACCAGACTCAGCTGCTTTGGCATCTTTCAGAAAGCACTCCGTTGGGTAGGAGGTTATTCCTGCACGGACCATCTCCACGTCGCAAATTACTTGGCATCCTGTCTTGATCGCTTCCACCCCTGCTCGGATCGAGTTGGCTGAGATGCGAAGCGACTTCGCCAGTTCGAAATCAGCCGTAGCGTGGATGACGCGCTTTGCTACGGCTGCCTCGAGGGGGTCATATTTGGAGAAATCGAACTCGGAAGAGAGGATCTCGTAGCTTCGCTTTTCAATGGGATGGATCATCGTGGCACCTCATTGATGGCGCTTCTAGGGCAAATCTCAATGCACGCGTAGCACAGATTGCATTTCGAACCAATTATCCTCGGTTTTCGAGGAGCTCTTCTGATCGCATGCGTGGGGCAGGTGATCAAGCAGCTTCCGCAGGCTGTGCAGAGGTCGTTGATGCCGAGTTTGGATGTCAAAAGGGTGGCTCGGGTCATGGTTAGATCTCATATCCACGTGGAGTGAAAAGAAAGTCGCCAAACTGCCTGGTTGCTGTCGAACCTACTATGACGAGCGAGGTCATGTCAGCTTCACTAGGATCAAAATCAGATAAGGTGAATATCCTTTTTGACTCGCCAGCCCTGCCAATGTTTCTCACGATCGCAACTGGTGTCTTGCTCGATCGATAGTGGGAGAGTATCTCGATAGCCTTTGGCAGCTGCCAGCTCCGTTCCCTGGACTTTGGGTTATAGATCAGAGTCACGACGTCTGCTTCTCCATAGGCGTGCAAGCGCTTTTCGATTGTCCACCACGGAGTCAGAAGATCAGATAGTGAGATGTAAGCGTGGTCATGTCCAAGCGGCGCGCCGAGCAAAGCACCTCCACCGAGGCCTGCTGTGACACCTGGAACGACCGAGATCCGAGGCATATTTTGAAGAGGTATTTCAGTTGATCCTGCCAGCAAAGCCTCGAGCTTTTCGAACGTGATTGAGGCCATTGCGTAAACCTCTGGGTCACCTGAACATACCACCGCCACTGAGCGCCCCTGAAGGGCAAGACTGATGGCCGAATCTGCTCGATCGCCCTCCTCTCCAATTGGCGATCTCAACACGAGTTGGCGTGCGGAGAGAAGCTCTTGGCACTGATCGATATAGGCGCTGTAACCTATCACCACCTCGGAGTCTATGATTGCCTCTACGGCAGCAGGGGTTCTCAACATTGGAGTGCCTGGACCCAATCCGACTAGCTTGAGACTGCCGGTTGGCCGCTGTCTCGCGACGGCAACTGTGGCTGATAGGCTCCTGGTTTTGGTAACTAGAAGTTCTGTTGACTTTGATGCAAGCAACGCGGCAGCTTCGCACACAGAGGGAGTGCCGACGTAAGAATTGACCTCGCCTGAAGGGTTGGGAACGGCGACTTGGGCCAATTCCGTCGAAGCAAAGGCGGCAATGGGAAGATTCTGGCTAGTCAGGGCAGGGTGGGTGGACCTTGTGTCTATCGTTGCCAACATGGAGACAGCCCGTCGGTCAAGGTGGTTGTCGGCGCATACCTGTGATATAAGCGTGGAAACATCTTCCGCTGTTGCCTCGCTTGAGCATCCGACTCCGATTACGAGACTGGGCGGGATCAGCTGGACAGCTGGCCTTTGGACGTCAGCAAGTGCAGTGGTGGAGTCTGAAATAACCACCTTTGCCGGCCCCAGCCCGCTTTCAAGCTGGATTGGCTCAGGCCAGTCGATGTCTCGCAGGACTACGGGAGAGTTCCCATCAAGCATCGATTCAATGACCTCAGCGACATCTCCCTCTGCCGCATATCCGCTCAATCCATCTACGGCCGCCACTCCTGCGAGTTCGGAGGAAGTGGTGATCACCGCAGTCCCTCCAGTTCGTTTTGCGAGTTCTCCAGCTAGTCGATTCGAGCCTTTATGGCCCCCGAGGAGCGGGATTATGAACCTGCCGGATTCGTCGACGGATATTACGAGGGGGTCTTCGGTTTTTGAAAGGTTTCGCTTGGCTAGCAACCTAACGGCGATCGGAAGCGCCATGACAAGCACAAGGGCCCTATCAGATCTCCAGTGTTCTTCGAGGATCGGGCCTGGTTTTCCAATCTCGACGTGGAGTCCGAGCTTAACTGCGGTCTTCGCGCCACGTTCATTCAGTGCGATTGCGACTGGATTGCTTATCCCTGATCTCACTCTAGTAATCCCCAACTAATGAATACAGGATTGTCTCCTTCCAGACGCCAAGAACCATCCGGTAGGCGCTTTCCCACTGGAAGCATAATCTCCATCATGCTTCCAAGCAGATCTGCCGCCTGCGTCACCCTGTCGATTGCAGCGAAACTTGCAAGGACAAACGTGGGCTGAGATAGCCGGCTCTTGAGGGCATTAAGAACTCGCGTTCCTCCGCCGCCAATAAAGACGGCGTTAGGATCGGGGAGATTCCAGATCGAATCTTGGATCTCTCCTTGGACCACCGTTGCAGATGGAAATCGTGAGGAATTGAGTCTGAGGATTCTTGTTTGCATGGGATCGCGGTCTACGAGAAAAAGTCGAATGGCTGGGATCCTCTCCAATGCGGTCAGGCCTACACTGCCGCTCCCTGCACCGAGGTCCCACAAACACGGCGACTTAGCTTCAAGATGGGGTAGGAGCTTCGACAGTATCACCTCTCTGACTTCGGGCTTTGTGATCATGCCACGCTGGTGAAGGAAGTCAGAACTGCTTTTCGATGGAGGTAGCGTCGAGACTGATGGCTCATTCGTTGAGTCATGCCGAATAGCCAGGAAAATCGAGAGGGGAGCAAACTCGGAGCGTGCGATATTGGCAATCGGCGCCTCTACCACCGATTCGGTATTCGCGCCAAGGTCGCTGCATACGAGGTACCGGTCAAATTCTGCATGAGCATCGTCGAGGAGCTGGGCGATAGCTTGTGGAGGGTTTTCAGGTGAGCAGAGCACGGCGAGTTTGCGCACGGGATTTCTTGGATCGATCGCCCTGAGCAGCTCGGCAATGACTCGCTTGTAGCTTCGCCCATGAGCGCTAATGACAGTGGCATCTTCCCAGCTTGTTTCTGCTTCGGCAAACGCAAGGGAGACCGATGATGGCGCAGGAAATATCTTGAACCTGGACTCTGGAAAGCTGTTCTTGAGCAGACGAACAATTCCAAAATATCCGGGATCTCCCGAGGCCAAAACCAAGATCTGGCCGCTGCGACTGTTGATCTCGTTCACTATTTCATCTATTCCCGCCGTCCAATTGATGACAGTGGGAAGGCGGCCTGGTATGCGGGCCTCGAGCAACGAGACCTGTCTGGATGAGCCGACCACGGCTTCGGCGGTCCGAAGAATCTCCATTAGCTCTTCTTCGGGAGCACCTGTGCGGCCGTGGCCATCAATTCCGAGAATGAATATTGTCCTACGCACGGGCGACGACTCTTTTGCCCTCGAAGTCGACCATGATCACCTCAATGTCTATTGGTTTTGCAATGTGGTTTGCGCAGGCTCTTTTGGCCATCTGGCAAAGAATCCCCAGAGGCCTTTCGTCGCCCTCTTTTTGGCAAACTTCGAAGAAGTGTCTGGCCGTATTGGTCTCAGTGGCTGCCGCGGCAATTCTCCCTGACGAGTCTGCCAGCCTTGCAGCCTCTGCCAGAACTTGACTGTTGAGATCGCTGCGGTGGAAATGGGTCATCATGACCTCATTGGCAAGCTTCGAAATCTTTCCCACCATTCCAATCCAGATGATCTTTTCCACGCCCAATTTTGCAGCGCTCTTTAGGGCAACACCGGTGAAATCACCGACTTCGACGAAACACACAGAGTCCAAATCGTCATAAAGCTGCATGGCGAATGCCTCTGATCTAGACCCGGTTGCTAACACAATTGTCCGTTCGCCTTGAGCCGTTGCGACGCTGATCTGCTGGATTACCGAAGCTCTGTATGCAGCAGTCGAGAATGGGCGGACAATGCCGGTTGTTCCCAGAATGGAAATCCCACCGATGATGCCTAGGCGCGCATTTGTAGTCCTCTTTGCCATCTCCTCACCGCCGGGAACGCTAAATGTAAGTTCAAGCCCCTTGTCGGTGACCTCTCGGACTGCTTTGGAGATCATCTTCTGAGGTACAGGGTTTATTGCCGGATCGCCCACTGGAAGTCCAAGCCCGGCCTTTGTGACCGTACCAACCCCCGATCCGGCAACAAATTTCAGTTCAGAGTTTGGAGTCTCTTTTGCATGCACAGTCACCCGTGCGCCGTCTGTGCAATCAGGGTCGTCGCCGGCATCTTTTACCACGACCGCACCTCCGTCGCCGGAGTCCTCAACGGAGAATGAGACACGTTGGCCCGAAGGGAGTTCGACCTCGACGGCATCCGGGAGCGTCCCATTTGTAAGGAGGATTACGGCGGCCTTGGCCGCCGCGCTGGCACAAGTTCCGGTCGTCCAGCCGGTTCGTAGTTCGTTAGGCTCCGTGGGACTCAAGGGTGATCCTCAATCTTCTTGCACTGAATCGCAAGTTTAATCATCAAAGAGGCAGAAGTCGCATGTTGGTTCAATCCAGCCGATGACGCAAATCATGGCTGAGGGTTTGTCGGTCGCCCTGATGTGGTCCCCGGGAGTGAACGCTTTCTGAAGCGATGGGCGTAGCCTGGGGAGTAGAGATGGGAACGTCGGGTGGGGCCGCTCAACACATCGCCTACTATGACAAGGACTGTTCGATTGGCTCCGCTGCCAGCTAGGTCTTTTGCCAACGATCCAAGTGTCGTGGAGATGACGTCTTGATCCTTCCAGGTCGCTCGTATCACGATCGCCGCCGGTGTCGACTCGTTGAAGGCCGATCCTTCGCAGAGGAGCTCGTCCTGAAGTTCGTTTGGCCTCGCTCCGGAGAGGAATATTCCCAACGTTCCGCCGATTCGTGCGTAAGCGCTGACGCTCTCCCTTTCTGGCATGGAAGCCTTGGTTTTGCCCGCTAACCGCGTAAACACGACGCTTTGGGATAGTGCGGGAATTGTGAGCTCTCTTCGCAGGATTGACGCGGCAGCAGCTACTGAAGTCACACCAGGTATGATCTCAAACTCAATCTCCCGTTCGACGCAGAAGTCAATTTGTTCCTGGATAGCTCCATAGACCGATGGGTCGCCCGAATGGAGCCTCGCGATCCTCTTCTCGCCATTTGCGTCGTACAGCTCAAGCACATCTTCCAGCGTCATCCCGGCGGAATCCAAGATTGCGGCATCTTTGCGGCAATGTGACAGAAGCTCCTCAGGCACCAGGGATGATGCCCAAATCACGATATCTGCGCCACGAAGCCTGTCTTGTCCCTTTACGGTGATCAGCTCTGGATCACCTGGTCCTGCACCAATGAAGCTAATCAATTCATCCTCGTTCCAGGGGGTGGAGCCTAGTCAGTTGCGGGCTCAGGTTTTCGTAAAGGCGGGGCTATGACTGTTGCGAGGTACGAGAGCCTTTGAGCGGTGACAGTATCAAGGTCTGAAATGGTCTCGCCCTCAAGGCCGAGCATCTCTCCGACAACAGCTCCCTTCAGCCGGCCTGCCATGTCGAGCGCAGCTTTGATTTCCTGAAGGTGGCGGCCGCCTTTGTAGATCACTATGGCAGCGTTTGGGCTACCCAGAGCTTCATCTAAGTCTTCCGTTCCCTCTCTAGCTGTCACCAGGAAGAGTTTTTCGGTTTCATCCAGAAGATTTAGCCCTCCCATCGAAGCCACCTCCTGAAATGCCATGATTCCGGGGATGGTCCTTATTTCTGTCTCGGGTGAGAGGTGTGCGACTTCTTTTGCAACGAGCGAGAATGTTGAAAAGACGTTGGGATCGCCAAGGGTGACAAAAGCGATGGTCTTGCCCTCGCAAAGAGGTCCATGCAGGCCTAGGGCTGCTTCTCGAGCTCCCCTGACTCTGGCCTGGGTGCCGGTTTCTCCAGGGCTCATATCGAAGATGATCCTTTGACAGCTGACTTCAGGAAGGGCATTCCGGACGATGCTTTCGGCCCTGCCTTCGGTGTCAGTCGACGAGCAGGGGGCTATGACCAGATCAGCTTCTTTAATGGCCCGGATAGCCCTCAAAGTCAGGTTGCCCGGGTCACCTGGACCTACACCGACTCCAATGAGTCGACCAGTTCTGTAACGGTTTGGAGGGGGATCGTTCAAGCTCAACCTCTGCTCGGGAAATGTCTCTGTTTGGTTCGAACTAAAGCCTATCGAGAAAGTTGGTGGCAAAAGCCTCCGTAAGAGTTCACCCAAGCATACCGAGGACGCAATCTACGGATACTCTTGCAAGATCCGAGAACTCCATACGGTTGGACTTTTCCAGGCTGGTGCAGGAGCTTGTGCCTGACGTATCGAGCTAGAGCTTTGCACCGAGCTTCTGGAATATCATCTGATTTGTCATCTGCTGAACTGGCGCCCTGTTATCAGTGAGAACGATTCCCTTGCCTGGATGTGGGTTTCGCCAGGACCGCAGTAGTGACTGAGATACTGGTGCGAGGAAACTGGGAAGGGTATTGGGAGCCGGAGGTGAAGTTGGAGTTCTGCTGGCAATCAGCAGTTCGTTGTAGGCGCCAGGAGCCTTGGCAATGTAAACGTGAGGGAACACAGTTGCGAGAGTGCGTTCAATTGCCTGGATGAGTGGAGCATGGGCTGATGTTGCGTTGACATTCATGGCGAGAATTCCATCTGAGTTGAGGTGCTGGAGGCACTCCTGAAAGAACTGTTTGGTTGTCAGGTAGAACGGGATGTAAATCTCCTGGCTGTACGCATCAACGATCATAAGGTCGTATGTGGCTTTAGTTGTTCTGATGAAAACCCGGCCATCTTCATTAATCACATGAGCCGCCGACTTCTTGAGGTGGAAGTACCTGTTTCCTAGCTGGATCAGCTTGGGATCTATTTCGACTCCGGTCACTGGGACTGGCGCTCTGAATGGGTCCACGTCTCTGGAATAGAGGGTCGGAATTGTTCCTGCAGCCATTCCAATGAGCAGTGTATTGACGCTTTTTGACTTGGGGAAAATGTATGGCAGCGTGAGATAGGCGTCGTAATAGAGTCCCGTCAGCCTGTTGGGAGTGTAGATTGACTGGATTCCAGTCGAGTCATTCACAGAAAGAGCTATTTGGGAACTATTGAGCCTGTAAACCTGAGCGAACTGGTAAGGTGTTTCGACCTCGGTTATCAGCCCTTTGACCGGTTTCAACAAGGACGTGCTTGCTTGGGTAAAGACGAGGGGCAGGATGCTCGCGAGCAGAAATACGGGTTTTTGGAGAGTTGATAGGCCTAGAACCATCAGGACTGTGGCAGACGCCCAAATCGTGGTTCGCACTCCAAAGGTTGGGATTGTGTAAAGCGTAGGAATGAAGGTGCCGAAAAGGCTGCCGAAGGTTGACCAGAAGTAGAGTGAGCCGGTTTTGGTCCCAGCTGACTCCATTTGATTTATAACCAGGCGAACCGCATAAGGCGATATCGCACCGAGTGCTGCTACAGGCAGCACGAAGAGGGCAGAGGTGCCAAGAAGAGATGCGATCACTGTCCCTGCAGGTGTTTCAAGCAGTCCGCCAGAGACGGCAGTCAGCAGGGGATTTGCGAGGAAAGGCAGAAGTGCCACGAATCCGCCCGCACCAATGGCCAGAAGGCTCATTCCTGATGGTGTAGGCCATCTGTCAGCGAGTCTGCCGCCTAAAGCGTAGCCGGCCGACAGAGCCAAGAGGATGATGCCTATTAGCGTGGACCACACGATCTCCGAGTTTCCGAAGAATGGCTCGAGCAGACGCTCGGCGCTGAACTCTACAGCCATCACCGAGGCACCCGTGAAAAAGACGAAGAACCGCAGGAAGTTGTGGCGGACGCGCCAATCGCCCTTTGGTTTGATTGTCTCCGCTGGCATTCTTCCCCTGTTCCCCCGCCTGCGGCTCATCTTATCAGCAAGGAGCCTTTAGCATTTTGCGGGCGCAAATGCAGAACACAGGCGCGGGACCGCCCATCTATAGCTGCGCCATCCCAAGGCCGAATTGGCGAAACATCAGTTCAGTGGGATCACTCATGTGGGCTTATTGCCTGCTCCCACAGCGAAGAGGAAGAGATGGATCGGATCCACCCTGACGCATCGCTTCGCAAGGGCAAGCGAGGCTGCATGGAATTGGCTGATCACGCCGCGGGAGGCTTATGCCGCTAGGACTTGAATAAGATCAGCCACCTTGCGTCACACATGGCCATTCGTCCGGAGCGGGATTGTCTGTGCCCAGTTCTAGACAGAGGGCTATACAGGTTGGTTCACCCTCCCGGAGGTGCTGCTCGGATAGTCATTTGCATCGGCTAGCTAGTCTTGCCGCATGGTGGAACCTGTCGGCTCAAAGCTTTGCGAGACCAAGAAATGTCTTCTGGAATTGCTAAACACAGCAAGAGACGAAGCGCTCTGCGAGGTGCTTCTGAGATCCGAGATGGACATGAAGGTAGCTGGCGAAAAGCGATGAGGATGCAAAACCTTCTCGCTTAGTCCCATTTCGGGTGGTAAATGTGACGGCATCGCCTCTCGGCGAGCTTTCGGAGTAGTGGAATTCGTGGCCGTAGAGCCTCTCTCCAGTTTCGGCGATGCAGTTGTTTACCCTCGACGTTGCAGAGACGTATCCGAGGGTGAGTCTGGAGGTCATCACAATCCGCAACGGGAGGGCTGCCGTCATGGGCACTTGCCCGACATAATCTGCCAGCCAGATCAATCCACCACACTCCGCCCACGTCGGGAGGCCAGCTCGTACCGCAGAACTCACCTCAACGCTCAAAGTGGAATTTTTGGACAGCCGTTCTGCGAAAATCTCAGGGAATCCTCCCCCTATGTATAGTCCCTTGGTGCCCCCGGGAAGCTTCTGGTCGTTGAGGGGATCGAAAAATCGTATTTCAGCACCGGCCTGTTTGAGCGCGTCAACGTTTTCAGGGTAAACGAAGCTAAACGCAGCCCCTGCGGCGACTGCAATGACAGTGCGTGTCGGAGGAAGTCCGACCTTGGCGCGGAGATTCCCCCTCAGAGGTGTCGCCGAATGCGCTATCTGAATTATCTTTTCCGAATCCAGACGATCGCCAATCTCTGTTACTAGTACGTTGATGGAGCGCCTGATGGTCTCTGGATCTTCGACTGCGGGCACGAGGCCAAGGTGTCTGCTATTCCAAGAAGTGAACGCCCCTTTCGGTATTGCGCCCAGGATTTCGAGATCAAGATGCTTGAATCCCCCCTTGATCAGTTCCAGATGGGAGGCCGTTCTGTAGTTGTTGATTATCACCCCCATCACCTTCACCTGGCTCGAATAGTTTCGGAAGCCTTCAACCGTAGCGGCGAGTGAGGATGAGGTTGAGGTGGCGTCAACCACGAGAATGACTGGAGTCTCCGTCAAAGCAGCGACCTCCGCCGTTGAGCCGGGCAAGATCCTGGGATCAAGGTCTATCGTGTTATCGGGTCTAGTCATTAGCGAGCCATCGAATAGGCCCATTACACCTTCTATAACTGAAATGTCACTGTTTTCGCTTGCCTTCAGAAGGGCGTCTCTCACGGCGTGCTGACCTAGCAAGAACGTGTCAAGATTTGTACCCCGCCTGCCGCAGGCGAGTTCATGATATGTGGGATCGATGAAGTCCGGGCCAACCTTGGCTGGAGTTACTCTTAGACCTTTCGCAGCTAGGGATGCCATGATTGCGGTTGCGATAGTGGTTTTCCCAACTCCAGACGAGGTGCCTGCAATTATCACCCGTGGACTCAGGTGTTCTCTAGGCTCCACTCTCAGTACTCGATTCCCTTTTTTGCCTTTATTCCCTGGTCGTAGGCGTGTTTCACCTTGCGCATCTCGGTCACTGTGTCGGAAATGTCGATGATCTCTTGCGGACAGTCTCTTCCTGTTATCACGACGTTCGTCTTAGGATTTCGGTGAACCAAGGCTGTTCGGACTTCCTCGACCTCAATCCATCCGTACTTAACCGCATACGTCAGCTCGTCGAAGATGACAAGATCGAAGTCGCCTGACGACAACATGGATTTGGCTACTTCGAACGCATGCCTTCCTTTTGAGACAGTCTCATCAAGGTCGGTAGATTCCCAGGTGAATCCGTCTCCAAGCGTATGCCATTCGATTCCAAGGTGGTCCGCCAGCTTTCTTTCGCCAGTCTTCCATTTTCCGCTCTTGATAAACTGAACAACCCCAACTTTCCAGTTCCTAGCCCAACCTCTGGCCATTACCCCGAAAGCTGCCGATGATTTGCCTTTGCCATTCCCCGTATTAACCAGAATTATTGATTCAGCGCGTGCCATACCCAAAATGGTAGTATTCCATAGAGTGCATTTAGGGAATCCGGTGAAAATCCGGAGCTGTCCCGCAACTGTAACGTTGAGCCGACTCCAACAGTTGACCACTGCGATGAATTAGCGGGAAGGTCGGAGAAGGTGATGATACGGAGCCAGGATACCTGTGCACACTCTGCAGGTCGAAATGTTCGATTAGGAGATGCGTGGACATCAAAAGTTCAGGGAAGTACGCCTTCCTTGGTGGAACCAGTTCTGGCAAGTCGGCCTTGGCTGAACAGCTAGTAGCTGCCTCGGGACCCGATATTTGCTATCTAGCGACTGCTCCTGCCACCTGGAGTAATGGCGACCCGGAATTTGCCTCGAGGGTCGCAAGGCACAAAGAGCGCAGGGGGGATAGGTGGCGGCTGATAGAGCTGCTTGAGCCAGACGCATTATATGACTTGATACTTAATGCTGAGATGCCAACGGTGATTGATTCAGTGGGAGCTTGGCTGGCTTTTGACGATAGGTTCGAGCCCGATCTCGATCGTTTGGAATCAGCGATATCAAGGTCGAAGGTGCCGCTTTCGTTCGTAGCAGAAGAGAGCAGCCTCGGAGTGCTTCCAATGAACACTGTGGCACGGGACTTTGTCGATCGCTTGGGTGCCGTTAATCAAAGGATCGTGAAGAGTGTCGACCGCTCATTCTTGGTGGTCGCCGGAGGACTGCTGGAAGTCTCACAGGCTAAATGGCAAGAGGCGAGATGAGGGAGGACATCTTAGGGGCAGTCAGTTTTCTGACTATTTTCGGACGCGGCCACGAACCGACCAATTCCAGCAGGTACTGGTTTTCGTTTTCTGGCGTGCTTGTTGGATTCATATCGGGTTCTGTGTGGTGGCTTCTGAGAAAGGTGCACCTTCCCCTGGTTGATGCGGCGATCGTAGTCCTTGTCATATTGGTTGTGACTGGCGCAATCCACATTGACGGATTGGCCGATGCTTCAGATGGGCTATTGGCGCATTTGCCTAGGCACAGGCGATTCGAGGTCATGTCTGGTCCCGAGGTGGGAGCCTTTGGCGTTACTGCTGTCGTGATGACCCTGATAATCATGACGGCATCACTCTCTACGATTTCACCTGATCCATTGCTGCTTGTCGGGTTGATGGGGCTTTCACGTGCACTGTGTGCATTGGCAATAGAGCTGTTTCCTTATGCAAAAGCCGAAGGAATAGTGTCAAGTTTCAACGAATCTTCCCACAGGGGGGCGGGTAGCGTTGGAGTGCTGGCAGCAGAGGCCGTAGTTTGCACGGCTTTGGTGGTGGCTTCAATGCCCTTTAGAGGAGCTGCTCTTGCTGTTACTGTGCTTGGAGTTCAGGCAATAATTTTGTGGCGTTCGGGGAAGCTTCTCGGTGGCTACACCGGAGATGTGCTCGGAGCTTCGATAGTGGTATCTGAAACGCTCGCCCTTGTGGTTGGAGCGCTGGTTCAGCGATGACGAGACCGAGGACGCAAATCGCTAAGCAGATGATGGGTGCTGCCGTAGGTTTGCTTGTTGATCGCGCACTTGGTGAACCCCCGCAGATGGTCCATCCAGTCGCGAATTTCGGGAAGCTTATGGGCAAACTCGAGCTGTACCTCTGGCAGGACAACCCAGTCTCAGGCTTCTGGTACGCAACCTTTGGACTGGTGATTGCATCGATTACGTCTCTTGTTGTCGATTCACCGTTCATAGGCACAGCATTAGGAACTTACATTGCGGTTGCAGAGCGATCGCTCCTGGAGCATGCCTTTTCCGTGAAGGCTTCGCTCGACAATGGTGCTGTTGATGACGCGCGACGTGATTTGCCGGCTTTGGTCGGAAGAGATGTATTGGATCTGAATGAATTCGAAATAGCCAGAGCGGTGGTTGAATCGGTAGCCGAGAATTCTTCGGATGCAGTTGTGGCTCCTATGCTTTACGCAGCAATCTTAGGGAGTCGCGGAGCTCTGGCCTATAGAGCCATAAATACCATGGATGCCATGGTCGGCCATAAGAGCAGCACGTATCTGCGCTTTGGGAGGATTTCAGCAAGGTTGGATGATTTTGCAAACCTCATGCCGTCTAGAGTTGCAGCAGTATTGACTTGGCTCACGCCGAACGGGCGGTTCCCCCATCCCGGGCTGATTCTTTGCGATGCCAAACGCCATCCGTCGCCGAATGCTGGCGTGATCGAGTCAACCTACGCCCATAAGCTACATGTGACTCTCGGCGGAGAGAATTCTTACTTTGGCAGGCAAGAAATCAGAGAGCCGATGGGCCAAGGGCGCAAGCCATCCTCTCGAGATATTTGGGAAGCCGCTTGCCTTTGCAGGCGTGTGGACACCATGCTTGCTGCACTGCTGCTGGGAGCTGGCTTTGCCCTCTACCTTCTTGGGTGCGTAGATGAACGTCCTTAGCAATGCACAAATTGATGCGGCAAGAAAATTTCTTGTCGGGAGAGCTCATGGAGACAGCGCGTACGGGCTGGAGCGCCACCTCGGTTTGGAAACTGGAGATCTTCTTGATCTGGCGACCTCTATGAATCCGGTAGCTCCGGACTTCTCCCCCCTTCTCTTGGGTCACCTCGATTCGCTAAAGAGGTATCCAGACGCAACCAAGTCGCGAGAAGCTTTGGCTGAGGCGCTAGAGGTCGAGTCCGAGCGTTTGATCTTGTGTAATGGCGGGGCTGAAGCGATCGAACTTGTTTCGAAGCTAGTGACGCGGGGATTTGTCAAGTCGCCGGATTTTTCGCTTTACCGCACGCACATCTCCAGCTACGATCCGACTGGTCCTTGGTGGGCATCCAACCCTAACAACCCCATCGGAACACTGCTTGACAAGGGAGAGAGACCTGATGTCGTTGATGAGGCGTTCTATCAGATTGCCACCGGTAGCTGGACGAGGCGAGACTTCGAACACGGAAGCTTTGTCTTAGGGTCGCTCACGAAGCTTTTCGGATTGCCTGGCCTAAGAATTGGCTACCTGGTCTGCCCTGATGCACAGTCAGCAGGCTTGTTAAATGCTAAGCAGCCAAAGTGGGAGGTCAACTCACTTGCAGCCGCCTCTCTCGGTGAAATGCTTGGCAGCTTAGATCTGAAAGAGGTTTCTGGAAGCGTTGCAAAGCTGAGAGAGAAGCTTGTCTCTATCTTGCGAGCGAGCGGCTTTAAGCCAAGCCCTTCCGCTGCAAACTACGTATACGTTCCTGAGGCCGGAGAACTGCTCGAAAGACTTCTGCGGCACAAGGTGCTGGTGCGCGACACGGGATCTTTCGGGCTTTCAGGCGGCGTCAGGATTGCAGTGCCAAATGAGGACGGGTTGGGCAGGATTCAAGAGGCTCTGTCCTCCCAAAACCAGCGGAAGGCAAGAGTTCCTCGCAGCAAGGGATCGTTGATGATTGTGGGTACCGGCTCTGATTCCGGTAAGAGCACTCTCGTGACGGCACTTTGCCGGATCCTCTCGGACCGGGAGATCTCCGTTGCTCCATTCAAGTCGCAGAACATGTCGCTCAATTCGGCAGTGACCCCGAGCGGCCACGAAATCGGGAGGGCCCAAGAACGCCAAGCCAGGGCTAGTCGCATTAGTCCGGAGGTGTCGATGAACCCTATTCTGCTTAAGCCGACTTCTGACATGACATCCCAGGTTGTGGTTCTTGGGGAGCCAGCGTATGAGTGTAGCGCGAAGGAATACCAGGTCAAAAAGCGCGAGCTGCTAGATATCGTGCTGAAGTCATACGCTTTTCTCAGCCAGCGGTTCGATGTGATTCTCTTGGAGGGTGCGGGATCGCCAGCCGAGATCAATCTCCTCGAGAACGACATTGTCAATCTTGGGTTGGCAAATCGCGTGGGAGCCAAGGCCTTGCTCGTTGGTGACATCGATCGGGGAGGCGCCTTTGCCTCTCTGTTCGGAACCGTCGCCATACTCCCCGACACTCTTTCGAGGCTGATCGGTGGATTTGTGATCAACAAGATTCGTGGCGACAGTTCTCTTCTGGACTCAGGGATTTCCAGGATCGAAGCGTTGACTTCCCGAAAGGTCTTTGGGGTAATTCCTTACTTTGAAGATATGCATGTTGATGCTGAAGACTCTCTTGCGCTTTCCAACTACGGTGCTTTCCAAGACACGGATGGGGATGGTCTAGATATCGCGGTTATTGCGTTCCCACGGTTATCCAACTTCACTGACTTCGATCCGCTGGTTGAAGAGCGGCACTGCAATGTGCGATTGGTCAACAATCCTGGGCAGCTTGGCGATCCCGATCTGATCGTGCTCCCAGGATCGAAGTCGACGGCAGCCGATCTGACCTGGCTGAAGAGGAGAGGATTTGATCGCGCGATCAATCGTAGCCGTTCCAGTGGCACCGTGATTCTTGGAATATGTGGGGGATATCAGATCATGGGAGGCGAGATAAGCGACGATTTTGAATCACGTTGCGGGACAATTGAAGGCCTTGGCCTGCTTGAGGTGATGACCAGATTTGAGCGTACCAAAGTCACTCTGCCGAGACGAGGAGTTTCGCGGTATTTCGGGGGCGTGCAGGTGTCGGGCTACCAGATCCATCAGGGGCGTGTGGCAACACAGGGTTCCGACGCCCTTTTCTGTCTCAATCCTCCGGTTCGGGACTTTCCGGGCGTCGATCTGTTTGACGGCGCCGTCGATAAGGACGGAGTTACCTTCGGAACTACGTTACATGGAATTTTCGAGGGCGATGAGTTTCGGTTGGCCTTTCTGTCTCACGTTGCAAGCCTTCGTGGCAAGCAGTTCGAGTCAACTCTCGAATTCCACGAGTTTCGTGACCGACAGATCGATGATCTGGCCCGAATCGTCTCTAAGAACCTTGATGTTGACAGGCTTTTGACGTCTATGTTCGGGCTTTCCAGCCAACTGTAATTGAGAGGTTGAACAGTGTTTCTCTATCTGACAAATGCCGACACCGAGCTTCTGACGCTTCGCACCGTATCTGACATCTTGGCTGATTTGGGCATAGAACTTCACGCGGTGTCGACATCGTCAGAGATGTGGAGGGATCTCGTTGACTCGGCTTCGGTAATTTGTGTAAGGCTCTTAGGGGGCAAAGACTCATTTTCTGAAGGTTTAGAGACGCTTACCGAGCTGGCTGCCGCAAAACATCTCCCAATGCTTTGCTTCTCAGGTGAGTCCATTCCTGATCCCGAATTAACCATGCTGTCGACGGTGCCAAGCGGTATTGTCACGCAGGCGTTTGAATACCTCGTGTGCGGTGGAGTGCGCAACTATGAGAATTTTGTACGTTTCGTATCCGATACCACATTGTTTTCTGGACTAGGTTTCGAGCCTGCCGAGGCTGTACCAGATGTGGGAATCTTCACGAGGATTCAATCTGGCGGGGATGCACCGAGTGCGGTAATCGTGTTTTACCGTGCGCACTTTGTCTCTGGCAATACTGTGTTCATTGAATCGTTGGCCAGAGAAGTGGCCGAGGCAGGGCTTGACGTCACGGCGGTCTATTGTTACTCGCTTAGGAGCGACTCCAAACGTAGTCCAGTATACGAACTCATCAGTTCCTTAGCCCCTGACGTCATCATCACCACCGTGTTGGCAGGAGGCTCGATGGCTTCCGATGGACAGTCATGGGACGTTCTGCAACTTGAGGAGCTTGGGGTTCCTGTCGTTCAGGCAATCGTTTCCTCGTCGACCCGCTTGGAATGGGATGAAAGCCGCTCTGGACTGCCGCCACTCGATGTCACTATGCAGGTTGCGATACCCGAGTTTGACGGCAGAATTGTGACGGTGCCATTTTCTTTCAAGGAGGTTGTCGATTCGGATGATTACTTTGGAAGTGAGATAACGGCCTACAGGGCCGATCTCGATCGCTGTAGAAGGATCGCGGAATTTGTGGCGCGCCTTTCACGGTTGCGGCAGAAGCCGAACCGCGACAAAAAGATTGCCATAGTCATATCGGCATACCCTACGAAGAGGTCGAGGCTCGGCAATGCCGTGGGGCTTGACACGCCCGAGTCGGTTATTTCTCTGCTTCGTGCTCTCAAAGATGCGGGCTATAACATCGACAGAATTCCTGAGAGCGGAGATGATCTGATGGATGAGCTCATGGCCACTTTCAACTACGACGTACCGACACTCTCGGTTGGACAGGTTGAGAGGGCCGAGCTGCTGCTGTCGGCCGATGAGTACTTAGCAGAGTTCGACAGGTTCGGAGACGAAGTGCGAAAGGGGCTTGTCGATGCCTGGGGAGAACCGCCCGGATCCGTTTACGTGGAAGGATCGGACTTCATCTTTCCCGGGATCAAATTAGGCGAAGTGTTTGTGACGATTCAGCCGCCGCGAGGGTTTGGCGAAAATCCGATCGCCATATACCATTCGCCCGACATGGCACCTACCCATCATTACATGGCTTTTTACCGAATGCTTGACGTAAAGTACCATGCCGACGCCATAGTCCATGTTGGGAAGCATGGAACTCTTGAATGGCTTCCCGGGAAAGGCATGGGGCTGTCGCGGAACTGCTATCCGGATCAGGCCCTTGGTTCTGTTCCACTCGTCTACCCGTTTGTTGTCAACGATCCAGGTGAGGGTACTCAAGCAAAGCGCAGGGCCCATGCTGTGATTGTGGATCACATGGTTCCCCCGCTTACCCGGGCTGAAGTCTACGACGAGCTATCGCGCTTGGAATCTTTGCTTGACGCCCATGCTCGCTATTCGGGAATGGATCCTTCTAAGCTTCCAGCTTTGAGGCGCGAGATTTGGGGTGTCCTGGTCGATGCGCAAATCACCACCGATCTCAAATTGGACAAGTCGCCTAATTTTGAAGACTCAGGTTTCGATGATTTGATCGGCGAGATTGATGGCTATTTATGTGAGATCAAAGATGCCCAAATACGAGGTGGATTACACGTGTTGGGTCGCATCCTCGAAGGCAGCGCCGAAGTGGAGATGCTCGCTGCTCTGAGCAGGTTGGGGGGGCCAGCTTCACCCTCTTTGCGCGAGGCTGTGGCCTGTGAAATGGGGATTGATCTTGAAATCTTCAGGACAAAAGAATTGGATCTCGTGGAAGCGGAGGTGAAGAGGATCATCTCCGTGGCCCAAGAGCACGGATTCAGCCTAAGTTCTCCAGAGCTGTTCCCGACGAGCTATCGCCAAGCGGTAGAGTATTTGTGCAGGGAGGTTGTTCCAAGGTTGCGAGCGACATCCAACGAGATTCCTGCAGTCCTCGCGGCGCTGGAAGGCCGCTATATTCCTTCCGGCCCTTCAGGCGCTCCTTCAAGGGGAATGGTGCACGTCCTCCCGACTGGGCGAAATTTTTATTCCATAGACCCAAAGGCTCTTCCTTCTCCCCAGTCTTGGCCAGTTGGTCAGAAACTGGCCGATGCACTGGTCAAGCGGTACCTAGGGGAGGAGGGGGAGTACCCGTCGTCTGTGGGAATTGTCGTTTGGGGAACGGCTGCTATGAGAACTGCCGGGGACGACATTTCTCAGACGCTGGCCCTGATTGGGGTTCGGCCCAGATGGGATGTTCAGACTGGCAGGGTGGTGGGGGTTGAGCTTATCGATAGAGAGGAGCTTGCCAGGCCAAGGGTGGATGTGACTCTCAGGGTTTCGGGGTTCTTCCGTGACGCTTTTCCGCATGTGATCTCACTGCTTGATGAGGCATTTTCAATTGCTTCGAGCAGCCCCGAAGATGACAACCCTATGTCAGGATCGAAAGAGCTGCCGCGGATCTTTGGTCCAAAGCCAGGCTCATACGGTTCAGGTATCCTTCCCCTGATTGAGGCGAGGAACTGGCGTTCGAACGAGGATCTTGCCAAGGTCTATATGACCTGGTCTGGATATTCGTACTCTTCAGGAGCATACGGAAAGTTCGATCCCGAATCCATGGCGGCAAGGTTTGCCAAGATCCAGGTTGCTTCGAAGAATCAGGATAACAGGGAGCACGACATCTTCGATTCGGATGATTACATGCAGGATCATGGCGGACTTATTGCGGCCATTCGTCACATGTCTGGAACAGACCCCAAGGCCTATTTCGGGGATTCCTCGAATCCGTCAAACCCTCGAGTAAAAACGTTGGCTGAAGAGGCTGCGAAGGTCGTGCGATCCCGTGTTGTGAATCCGAAATGGATCGAGGCTATGAAGCGTCATGGTTACAAAGGTGCATTTGAGATGGCGGCAACGGTCGACTACCTCTTTGGATACGACGCAACGGCTAAAATCGTCGAAGACTGGATGTATGAGAAAGTCACCCAGGCGTATGTTGCAGATGCTTCAGTTAGGAAGTTCTTCGAGAAGTCGAACCCATCGGCCCTGACTTCAATTTCCGAAAGATTACTGGAAGCTCACCAGAGGGGGCTTTGGAACGCCTCCGAGGAGTCGTTGGATGCGATTAACTCTGCGATACTAGAGGCTGAGGGTTGGGAGGAGATTAGGTGAGAGATTTTCCGTTTACGGCTGTGGTGGCCCAGGATCAGTTGAAGATGTCCTTGTTGCTCAACGCCATCGATCCCAGAATCGGTGGCGTATTGATTCGGGGTGACAAGGGCTCTGGCAAGACGACTCTTGCGAGAGCCCTTTCCGAGCTGCTTCCCAATGGGGCACCGTTCATCGAGGTTCCAGCAGGGGCGACAGAGGACCGCGTGAAAGGATCGGTAGATCTCGCCAAGATGGTCTCAGATGGCACAGTCGCCTCCACCGGCGGACTCCTGGCTGAAGCGAATGGTGGGGTTCTTTACGTGGACGAGGTAAATCTCCTTGCCGACCACATCGTCGATCTGCTTCTAGATGCTGCAGCCACCGGTGTCAACCGGATTGAGAGAGACGGAGTTTCCGCCGTCTTCCCGGCAAAATTTGTCCTGATCGGCTCAATGAACCCAGAAGAAGGGGAGCTTAGGCCTCAGCTGCTGGATCGCTTCGGCCTGTCGGTGGAGGTTGACGGAATTGTGAATCCGGAGCATCGGAGCCTGGCTTTAATGAGGCGCCTCGAATTCGATAGCAATCCAGAAGCATTCTGCAAACTGTTTGAACAAGAGCAAGACCAGCTGCGTCAAAGGCTCGGCGAGTCACAAAATGTCAATCGGGATCACCCCATGGGCCTAAGTGCGGAGCTTTCTAAAGAGCTTTTCAAGGTCGTGACAGAGCTCTGCATAAGTTACGGTGCTCAGGGTTTGCGAGCCGATTTGACGATGGCGCGGGCGGCGGCGGCTCATGCGGCACTTAGCGGCCGCGACCGCGTTGAAACTGAAGATATCAAGGCTGTCGCACCTCTTGTGCTGGCTCATCGAGCTAGAAGAGATCCTCTTCAGGGGTTTGAGGATTCACGGAGCGTCTCCGATCTGGTAGAGCAGATCCATAGGAACAGCGAGTCGAAGGGTGGGGGGAGTTCCAAGTCTCAGTCCCAAGCAGAGGGTGCGGATGAGCGGGCCGGTGAAGGTCCGGAGCGTTCGGGGCCCAGGCCCAAGCTTTCAGAGAAGCCGTCTGGATCGAGTCTGACTTTGGGTTTCGGTGATGGTCCGATCATAAGGTCTGCAATTCAGCAAAACACCAAGGGCATTTACTCGGATAGAGTTGGGGGAGGGCCCAAAGGACCCACGCCATCCGGCTATAGCAGGAGAATCGAGGGGGTCTCAGATAGGCGTGGCGTTGGCGTTGACGTTGTGGGAACTATTACCACCGCGGCATTGCGACGGAGCACGGGATCGATGCTCGAGAGCGGTTCATTTGTAGGGCCAGAAGACATTGTGATGTCTGAAAAGCTAGCCAAGCAGGGACGTACCATTCTCGTTGGGTTGGATCTTTCGGGATCCATCGGGATCAAGTCGAGGATACAGCTCGCTTCGACTGTGATTGAGTCTTTGCTCCTCGACGCCTACCAAACCCGAGATCGCGTTGGTGTGATAGTGATTGCGGAAGGTACCGCCAGAGTCCTGCAAAGGCCCACTCGATCTGTTGAGATGATTCGGGCCAAACTCTCTGGCATTGTCACCGGTGGGATAACACCGCTGGCGATGGGGATCGATCTTTTGACTGAGCAAGCCAAGACCTGCAGGCAGCTCGGCGAAAACCCGTATTGCATTCTTGTCACTGATGGGAGGGCTACCGGCGGCGAGTTTGCTTTTCAGGAAGCTCTTCAAGCTGCGCAAAGGTTTGGATCGGAATCGATTCCGAGCTGCATAATTGATATTGAGGATTCCCCGGTAAACATGGGCTTGGCTAGGAAGCTTGCGAAGGAGACGGGCTCCCAGCTGATTTCGTATCCAGAGCTTGCTCAGTTGATTACTAGCTCTGGTGTGAAACACGCTCTCTTCCGATAAATCACTTGAACAGGGCAAATTGAGGTCCGTACCTGGATTTCGAAAAGCGGTTGGGTTGACCCGGTACAGCTTGAGGGCCTGTGTCTTGGTGCCGTCCACGAAGGACGTGGACTTTGGCAATGTGGTCTTAAAGGCGATGCAGGGCTATCGTGGGCTTTGTACAAGTCTCATGGTGGGCTTTGTTCATGCCCACGAATATATGTGGATTCGGCATATTCTGAGACTCGGTCCCCTAGCTCGAGAATTGCAAATGCAGCTGCGGAGCGCAGTTGTATTCGAGTGTCGGTCTGATTTGCACGGAAGGGTCCCAGGCGTGATCTGATGACGAAGCGGGATTTCGGTTTCATAGTCGTCGTCCTGGCCCTATTTGTAGCGGCGGATCTTCTGGGGGCGATAAGCACTGAGGCAATAGTGCTCTTGTGTGTGCTGGTGCCGTCGGTGATCCTTCATGAAGTGTCGCACGGTTACGTGGCGCTCCTGTTTGGCGACGACACTGCAAAGAAGGCTGGACGCCTGACCTTGAATCCGATTGCTCACATCGATCCGATAGGTTCAATCCTGCTGCCAGCATTTCTAATCTTTGTGGGGCTTACTCCGATTGGTTATGCCAAACCGGTACCTGTTGACGTATCGAAGTTGCGCTCACCGCGTAATCAGTCAGTCCTGGTTTCCCTGGCGGGACCGTTTGTGAATCTCATGATCTCGGCACTCGCGGGGATAATCCTTCACTTGGGATTGGTCAGTCAAGCTGTTGGCCTGAATCTATTGTCAGGTGCTGAGAATTCAACTGCTCTTTCGTTTTGGGATGGAGTCATTTTTTATGTTGGAGCGATAAACCTTCTCCTTGGAGTATTCAACTTGATTCCAATTCCCCCTTTGGATGGATCAGCGGTAATAGAGAGGATTCTCCCTTCCAATCTTCTCCCTGTCTATTACCGGTTACGCATGCTGATGTTGCCAATCGTCATTGTGCTATTTCTATTTTTTCCTGGAGTGCTGGGCAACATATTCACCCCAATAATCAATTTCTGGATAAGGTTATTTGTTCCCTAGCTTGCCATGAACACCTACCTCATTGGGTCCTCAGGCCTCCGAGGCTGACTTCTCATGCCATGACAGCTGCCTGTTTGAACCTATACAAGCGATGCTGGATGGAACGTGGTTGCCTGCTAGATAGCAGGGGCTGATCCATGGATCAGCCCCGTTTGTGCTAGTTCATGGATCAGTGGAACTGCGACGAGATGCTTGTCAGCTGTATATCTCGCTCGTGATCGAATGAATCGGAAGTTCCTGCGAAGCAGGTTCGGTGAAGAGGCCGGTGAGACTGCCGGACTTTCCTGCGAGGGTCCAGCTTGCCACCCAGGTTTCCTTTACTGAGACTGTTGCGGATCTTGCGCTTTCATAAACGTGGAAAATCTCGCCTTCCGGCCATGGGAGGCCACAGGAATTGTAAGGCCCTGACCAGCTCAGTCCTCTTCCCCATTTGACCCATATCTCTCCAGTAGCATGAATTGACGCAGTTCCGATTGGAGTGGTGTCAGAGAAGTTCTGGTAGAGTGTGCAGCTCGACGTGAGGTAGGCTTTGAGGCCCGTCAATGCATATCCTGGCGGAATGCTGAAGCGTGGAGTTGGGAGTTCATTCTTGATCGTGTTGTTCCAGTACCAGGTAATGATCTCACTTGGATCTGGTGAAACGGTCGGTGTGGTCGTGGCAGACGACGAGATGCAGTCAGGGTAGAGCCCGTCGAGGGAGTTCCAAGTCTGGGTTGCTGAAGCCTCGAGTTGCAAGGCCTCCTGGTAATTCGTGGTCTGTGAGCTTTCCGTCATTATCAAACAGGGCTCGTTCGAGTAGCCGGCGGTCCCGATTATTACATGCGGCATGTACACGTAATAGATTGGGACGACGTCCTGTACGGGCCATCCGTTCAGGTACTTGTAGTGCGTTGTTGATGAGGTGACAATCCCGCTTGGAACTTCAGAACTCCCAGAACCTGAGGAGTTGACCGTTATAGTGCCGCTGCTGCCACTGACTGAGGAAGCAGCAAAAGCCGGAATTGTTGACTTGATGGGGATGAGAAGGGCAAGCGGGAGTGTAGCGGATGACAGAATGAGTTTCCTGCGTAAATTAAACTCTTTCATTGTTCCCCGAAGAGGCTAGTGGAGTGGCCGTTACGGGGGAGGCTCAACTACTTTCTATTGCACCACCTTGACAATGTCAATAGATATAAGTCGATTATCTCAGGCCCCGACAGCATGGTAGCCACCATCGACGTGGATAATCTCGCCGGTCGTCGAGGGGAACCAGTCGGAAAGAAAGGCTACGATGGCTTTTGCTACTGCTTGTGAATCGCTGACGTTCCAACCCAGAGGTGCACGGTCATTCCACACGGTGTCGAACGCCGAAAACCCGCTCACTGACTTGGCTGCGATAGTCTTTACCGGACCAGCCGATATGAGGTTTACCCTCACCCTGTCTTTGCCTACATCCCTGGCCACGTAGCGCGATATGGATTCCAGAGCAGCCTTGGCTACTCCCATCCAGTTGTATCCTGGCCATGCGAGCGACGCATCGAAATCGAGACCAACGACAGAGGAGGTTCCCGCAGCTCGGAGCAGTGGCAATACTGCTTCGACCACGGCCTTCAACGAGTATGACGAGATCTGTATCGCTACGGACACGTCCGGCCAGGACGCATTGAAGATATCCCCTTCTAGACAGGCAGATGGCGCAAAGCCGATCGAGTGCAGCACGCCGTCCAGTCTTCCCCACTTCTGAGAAATGCGGTTTCTGAGATTCTCAAGGTGTTGGGGATCTGCTACGTCGAGCTCGATGACTTCTGGAACCTGGGGAAGTTTCCGAGCGGTGCGTTGGGTTATCGACAGTCCTCGTCCGACACCTGTCAAGAGGATTTCGGCTCCTTCGATCTGGGCGAGTTTTGCGGCTCCGAAGGCAAGGGACTGATCGTTTAGAACTCCCGTAATTAGGATTTTTTTATCGTTGAGTATGCCCATAACTCCTCCGCAATCTTTTAGCCTTGATTGACGATACCTGCCGCAAGTATGGATTTGGCTCATAATAGACATGGAAGATGGAGATGACGGCGTCTTCTGAGCTGGAATCCAGGAAAGGTCAAGTTTGCTGATTGGAATTGTCGGTGGAACCGGCCCAGCGGGAAGTTCGCTAGCCGTTCGCCTCTCATCGCTTGGGCACACTGTGTTAGTGGGTTCGAGGACTGAAGAAAAGGCGCTAGGCGTGGTCCGAGAGTTGCGAGAACAAGACGGTCTTGTGGGTCCGATCAGGGGAGCGTCGAACTTCGAAGCTGTGAGCGGAGAGCTAGTGTTCATCGCGACTCCTTGGGATGGGGCACAGAGTACGGCAAGATCCTTAGCGAAGGAGCTGGTTGGAAAGACTGTCATATCAATGGTCAATGCCTTGTTAAAGGTGGGGGTCGAGATGCAGCCTTTGGCACTCGCGAGAGGTTCAGCAGCCCAGTCTATTCAAGCAGCCCTCCCTGAGAGCTTCGTAGTCTCCGCGCTGCATCATGTGCCGGCACGAGAACTGGGGGATTTGGGCAAGGCAGTCGACTGCGATATCTTGGTCTGTTCTGACCATCCAGATTCTAAAGAGAAGGTTATTGGACTTCTTGACTCCGTCCCAGGACTGGTTGCGCTTGATGCAGGATCCCTGGCCAACTCGGGTGCAATAGAAGCCATGACGGCGGTGTTAATTAATCTCAATATCAGATATAGAGCAAGAACGGCATTGAGAATTACAGGGATTGAAAGAGACTAGGGTTGAAATGATGCGTTTGTACGACACTGCACGCCAAGAGGTGGTCGATTTTTCTCCGGGTCCAAGCGTTTCAATTTACACCTGCGGCATTACCCCTTATGACGCGGCCCACATGGGTCACGCAGCTGTTTACCTAACCTTTGACGTCTTGCAGAGACGGCTCCGTGACTTGGGGCATACGACTAAGTGTGTGCGGAACATAACTGACGTGGATGATTCAATACTCGCCAAGGCAAGACAGCTTGGCGTTCACTATCTGGATCTGGCAGCATCGGAAATGACCCGCTTCGATCGGGACATGGGAATGCTGGGTTTGCTTCGTCCCCACTCTGAACCGAGAGCAACTTCCGCAATTCCAGAGATATTGAGCCTCATTAGCAACCTGTTGGAGTCCGGGCACGCTTATGAGAGCGGGGGCTCTGTGTACTTCGAGGTTGCCACATTTCGGAATTTCGGGGCGATTTCTCATCTTGATCGAGACACAATGCTTGGCTATGCCAGGGATAGGGGCGGGAATCCCGAAGATCCCAATAAGAAGGACCCGCTCGACTTTGTCCTTTGGCAGCCTTCAGCGCCGGACGAACCGTCATGGGATTCGTTATGGGGCCCAGGAAGGCCAGGATGGCACATCGAATGTTCTGCCCTTTCGATGCGAGAGCTAGGCCCGACAATTGATCTTCATGGAGGAGGCGGTGATCTAATCTTCCCCCATCACGAGTGTGAGGCGGCCCAATCTGAGTCAGCAACCGGCCAGGTGTTTGTCAAGCACTGGTTTCACGTGGCAATGGTTTACCTGGATGGTGAGAAGATGTCAAAGTCCCTCGGAAATCTTGTTTTTGTTGAGCATCTGCTGGCTGATCACGATGCTCGGGCGGTTCGCCTGTCGATTTTGAACAACCACTACCGCACGCCATGGGAGTGGAATGATCAGATGATCGAAGTGGCAGATCAAAGGCTTAAGAGATGGATCGAAGCCGGGGAAGGAAGTTCTGCGCTGGATGAGGTACGTGCTGCGCTCGACGATGACCTCAATATTCCCGGTGCAATTGAGGTCATTGACGACGCAGTTTCTCGCAACTACGGGATTTCTGAGGCGGCTGCGTTGTTGGGTGTGACTATCTAATTGTTGCAAGGCTTAGAAGGCTATAGAAAGGCGCATTGAATGGAGATTTCGGTAGTGCTTGCCGATGGTACTAGTCGCACAGTGCCCTCTGGCTGCACCGCTTCTCAGCTAGCGGAGATGATCAGCAGAAGGCTCAGTGAGAATTCGGTCGCCGTGAAGGTGAATGGGGCGCTTCGCGATTTGGCTACCGTGCTTTCTGATGGCGATCATCTCGAGATCATCACTCGCGAGACCGAGGAGGGCCGTGAAGTCCTTCGCCATTCGACTGCGCACGTGCTGGCTCAGGCTGTGACGGATCTTTGGCCTGGCGCCCACTATGCCATTGGCCCTGCGATTGCTGACGGTTTCTACTATGATTTTGAACTTCCCAAAGGCGAGCATTTCACCGATGAGGATTTGGAGAAGATCGAAAGGCGAATGAGGGAGATCGTCAAGGAGGGACAGGCATTCACTCGCATGGAGTACTCGATCTCTGACGGGATAAAGCTCTTTGCCGATCAACCTTTCAAGCGCGAGATCATCGAGACAGTTGCAGGCCAGGCAACCGAGCCACCTGATGAGGAGGAATTGAATGAGGGCGTGAATGAAGGCGCTCTATCGGTATACAGAAATTCCTCTGGATTCACCGACCTTTGTCGCGGCCCCCATGTGCCAACGACGAGAGTCTTAGGCTCCTTCAAGCTCATGAGAGTTGCTGGTGCATATTGGCGTGGTAACGAAAAGAGGCCTCAGCTACAACGCATCTATGGGACTGCCTGGGAGTCGGACAAAGCTCTTAAGGAGCACCTGGTGAGGCTCGAGGAGGCCGAGAAGAGGGACCACCGCAAGTTGGGCCTTGAACTCGATCTGTTTCATTTCCCCCCCGAGATTGGGGGAGGTCTCCCAGTATTTCATCCCAAGGGTGCACTAATCAGGCAGCTCATGGAGGACTACTCAAAAAGAGAGCATCGCAAAGCTGGGTATCAGCAGGTGTGGACCCCCCACATTGCCAAGTCGACTCTCTTTGAGATTTCAGGCCACTTGGGTTGGTACAAGGCTGGCATGTATCCGCCGATGGAGATGGAAGGCGCCACGTACTATCCCAAGCCGATGAATTGCCCAATGCACATCCTTATCTATAAGTCCAAAGGCAGGTCATATAAGGAGCTTCCGCTCAGGCTATTCGAGTTTGGCACCGTGTACCGTTTTGAAAGATCTGGAGTCCTTCATGGGTTGGCTCGAGTTCGCGGCTTGACACAAGACGACTCTCATATATTCTGCGCGCCGGACCAGCTGCCTTCCGAGCTTGCCAGACTGCTGAAGTTCGTCATATCGATCCTCCGGGCTTTTGGGCTCTCTGACTTTGAGGCCGAACTTTCCACCAGGCCAGAAAAGTCTGTTGGCGAGGATTACGAATGGGAAGAAGCTACAGCTGCTCTCGACCATGCTTTGAAGGAGTCAGGCATTAATTACACTGTGGCACACGGGGAAGGTGCTTTCTACGCGCCAAAGATTGACGTACATCTGAAAGACGCTATAGGGCGCAGATGGCAGGTGTCGACATTGCAGGTGGATCTCCAGGAGCCACAGCGGTTCGACATGGAATTTGTCGATTCGGACAATACTCGCAAGCGGCCATATATGATTCATCGAGCGCTTTTTGGATCGGTGGAGCGGTTCTTTGCAATTCTTCTTGAACACTACGCAGGAGCTCTTCCGATGTGGTTGGCTCCCGTTCAGGTGAGCATTCTTCCGGTGCGAGATGATCACGCGGCCTACGCCAGCGAGGTGGCAGAGTCTTTGCAGAAATTCGATGCGAGAGTTGAGATTTTGCCAGCTGATGAGCCGCTTGGCGGGAGAATTCGCAAGGCAAAGCTTGACAAGATTCCGTACGTCTTGGTGGTCGGTGATTCAGACATTTCGTCGGGCACCATTGGTGTCAATGCGAGGGGGTCGCAGAATCCAGAGCGAGACGTTCCACTGGCTGAGTTCATCTCGCGCATTTCGCCCGAACTGGTCGCACGGCCACTGGATGCGAGCCTTGATTGAGAACCTCTGGGCCGGGTGGAGAATGAATTTTCTCCAGCAGGAAGGGGAGCCGGACAGTCTACGTGCACCCTCGAGCTGCGTGCTGTGTGATCTCGCAAAAGGAGAGGGCCAGGCGTTTGATGCCCGCAACTATGTTCTTCATCGTGGGCGGGATTGTTACGTGGTGCTAAATGCCTTTCCGTATGCGGCGGGCCACCTGATGATAGTGCCCTATGTCCATGAGGGCGATTTTCTTGACCTTTCAAGTGAGGTCCTAGGGGAGTCTCTGGAGCTTGCTCGCAGCGCAATTCGAGCATTGAAAGAGGTATATAACCCAGAGGGCTTCAATTTTGGTGCAAATCTGGGACGTGCTGGTGGTGCGGCATTTGGGGACCATGCTCATTTTCATGTTGTACCAAGGTGGCTTGGAGATACGAATTTCATGACGACCCTTGCCCATACGAGGGTTATTCCAGAAGCACTTTCTGCTACATATGATCGACTATTGGAGCGGCTTCACAATGGCTAGCTCGGCTTCAATATCGCCGGACTTCGCAAGTAAGATCGGCTAGACTTCTCTAGGTTCCCGATATGAGGAGTAATTTACCGTGTTCGACGGTCACTTGAGAGCCGGGGTGGACAAGAGAACTGGTCCGATTGGGGCGGCTCTGGCTAAGACACCCATTAGCGCTGATGCTCTGACCATCACAGGGATCATCATTTCTATTGCAGCTGGAGTCGTGCTCGCTACGGGAAGACTCTGGGTTGGTTTTATTTTGGTAGTGGCGGGTGCTGTGCCAGATCTGCTCGATGGGCCTTTGGCAAAAATGAAGGGCACCACTTCGAGGAGAGGAGCCTTTTTCGACTCTTTTGCCGACAGGGTGTCAGATCTCTTTCTGTTTGGCGGCTTGGGATGGTACTACCTGTTTTCCGGCAAGGCAGATCTCGCTCTTCTGCCATTTGGGATCTACGGCGCGGCATCTTTGATCTCGTACCAGAGGGCTAAGGCCGAGTCTCTTGGGTTCAGCGCAAAAGGCGGAATAATGGAGCGCGGAGAAAGGATCTTCTTCCTTGCTGCCGGATTGCTCTTTTCGGTTATCTTGGTGCCAGTTCTCTGGATAACGCTCGTTCTGAGCATAGTCACGGTGGTGCAGCGGTTTGTGAAGATCTGGATTCAGGCTTCAGGTTCCGTCTCAGGCCCGCCGCGCAGGTACAGGCGGGACTACGAGGCCTCTCTGAAAGGGCCATTTCAGCGTTCAGAGTTTTTCAGGTCGTCTTCTCGGCGCTCGTCGCATCCTCGAAGAAGAATCGGTACTTCGACTGCCTCATCGTCTTTTTCTCGATGGCTAGAGCATAGGTCGTCGAGAAGCATTGATGACCCAAAGAGCTGAGACTTGCAGGTATTGAACCAAGGGCATTCTCGGATCTGGTGAATGAAGTTATTTCTGTTTTAACTGCGTTTGGGGAACGTCCGAGCAAGGTCAGCGTGGCGGCCAGCTTATAGATTTTCGAAAGGATGCTTTGAGCCAAGTGCTGACGAGGATCTTTGATAAGGACCGGCGGGTAGTTGCGTTCTATGAGATGGCGTCAACCTTTTTGCGCCATCTTCCCAACTCACTTACAATCGTGCTGGCGTATATCGCTGGTTTATTTGCGTTCGTATTTTCTCCACGTAAACGACGCGTAGTGATGAATAACCTGACACGAGCTTCGGCGTCGCAAATGGGGTGGATCGGGGACTGGCTTCTTGCAGCTCGGGGCTACTTTTCGTATTCAAGGTACTGGGTTGAGGCTCTGCCTCTCGGACGTTTGTCACGCAAGGAGCTCAATGCCAGAATCGGCTTCCACGGCTTCGAGCACATTTATGATGCTCTCGGAGAGGGCAAGGGCGTCATCTTTGTCACTCCGCATCTTGGAAACTGGGATTTTGGTGCTGCTTGGCTGGCATCTGGCGGCTATCCGATAACTTCCGTAATGGAAGAGCTGGAACCAAAAGAACTTTTTGATTGGTTTGCGGAGCATAGGGCAAAATTTGGAGTCCATGTCATTCCGGCTTCAGCCTCCGCGTTTGGCCAGTTGGCAAAGATGCTTGGGAAGAACCAAGTTGTCGCACTTGTGGCGGACAGGGATCTCACGAATTCGGGAGTCCGGCTTCCTTTTTTCGGGGAGGTGACTTCGGTTCCCCAGGGAGTTGCTCTTTTGTCTTTACGGACCGGGGCACCCATAATACCAGGGGGCGTCTATATGCTTCCTGGAGGGTGCCATTATGCGATAGCAACCGAGCCAATCAAGTTCAAGAGGACGAGTTCACTTCGAGACGATGTTGTCGATCTCACGGAAATTTTGGTGTCGCGATACGAGAGTCTGATACGCGCAGCTCCATCTCAGTGGCATCTGTTTCAGCCAAACTGGCCATCTCAGGTTGCAGAAGAAACGTCTAGCTCTACGATGTAGGTCGAGGTAGGGAAATCAGATGGAGCCACGCAGGAATTGAAAATTGCTGAGCTATGCCCGTACAGCCTTTCGGTGCCAGGAGGTGTTCAGCGTCAGGTGCTTTTGTTGGCGCGCACGATGCGTCAACTCGGTCATGAGGTTGACGTAATCGCACCGTCTGAAAGCACGCCGGAAATTGAGTTCTTTAGGAATCTCGGGAGTTCAGTAAGGGTTCCGGCAAACGGATCGCGTGCCCCTGTCGGCCTCTCGCCTGGAGCGTTGACACGCACAGCCAGATTTGTGCGGGGCGGCGGTTACCAAATAATCCATATACATGAACCTTTTGCGCCAGGCCCCTCGCTTGTCGGACTCTTAGCTGGAAAGTCTCCCTTGGTGGGGACCTTTCACAGGCAGGGTTTGTCGACTCCGTACAAGGGCCTTGGGCGAGTCATTTCCAGATTTGGAGAACGCCTTAGCGTTCGGTTTGCCGTCTCCCATGACGCAATGATTACAGCGAAAACAGTCTTTGGCGGTGACTACCGTGTGATTGGCAATGGGGTGGACCTTCATGAATTTGATGTAGCCAATGCATGGCCGAAACAGAGTCCAACTGTTTTTTTTATAGGACGCCATGAACACAGAAAAGGGTTAGAGGTTCTCATTCGGGCGTTCATGGGGATAGCCGAGCCAGACCTTACTTGCTGGGTTGCTGGCAGTGGTCCGGAAACGGCCCGGCTGAAAGCTGTCGCGGCTCGAGATTCGCGGATTGTCTGGCTAGGTCGCATCTCTGACAGTGAGGTAATCTCAAGGATGAAGGCTGCTGACGTGGTATGTGCCCCATCATTATATGGGGAGTCCTTCGGTGTGGTCCTGCTTGAAGGAATGGCTGCAGGCAGCGTAGTAGTGGCAACCGATATCGTAGGTTATAGTGGGCTAGCCAGGAATGGCGTGGAGGCCATTCTCGTTCCCCCCAATGATGCAGCCCTTCTTCGTGGCGCCCTTATGCGTGCTCTAGCATCGGATGATGTCTCGCGATCGATTCGAGAGAATGCAAGAAAGCGAGCGTTTGAATTTTCTATCGAAAACATCGCCAAGATCTATTTGGCCAGCTTCACTACTTTGATTTCGGAAAAATCCCCTTAGAATCGGAGACCATGCCTAAGTCGTCTACTCACAACCAGATCTGGGGTGATGTCGAGCAATTTGACAATCGCAAGGCGGTTGTCGAGATCGTCCTGTATTACCTGGCGTTCGTGGTGGTGACGGGGGCGATAGCCTCCGTGATCATCTCCCGGTTGCTGGCGATTTTCAGAGTGTCTGATGATTTCCACTGGGCGGTGATTGTCGGGCTCGGCTTACCTGCGATTGCAGCCGCTGTGGTGGGATTTCGCGCATGCTCCAACGGCACTACGGGCCTCAATCTTCAGAGGGTCGAAATCGATAAGGCTCCCGGCTTGATGAATCTCACAGAGGGTCTTTGTCTCGCCATAGGAATCGATATGCCGCGAGTCCTCGAGCTTAGAGAACCCCAGATAAATATCGCAGCGTTCGCGGTTGGCAATACCAGGTCAGTCTTGGTCGTCACGTCCGGAGCGCTTGAAAGTTTTTCAAGACTTGAGTTCGAGGCGCTGATCTCGCGGGAACTTGTTCGGGTGAGATCAGGCGAAATCTTCTATGAGGCAAGGATTAGGGCGCTGAAAAAATTACTGGCACCCCTTGCGGCCTTCATACTTCAGAGAAGGCAGACTTCCGCGATTGTGGCAAAATTGATCGCCGGTGACCTAGGAGGTGTCTATTTCACCCGGTATCCTATTGCGATGATCTCTGCTCTCGAAAAGATGGAATCTGATCAAAATGCTCGGACATCGAATCCAACCCTGAGACGAAGGGTGTTGGCACCTTACTGGGCGCATCCAGAGCTAGAAGATTCCGACATGAGTGCTCGCCTTTCGGAACTCAGGTCGTACTAAACATACAGTTCACAACTGACAACAGGAGCTTTGCGTAATGGGTAATTACAGGTATCTGGCGTTGGCGGCCATCGGAGCATTGGTAGCTTCTTGCGGTTCTGGTAATTCCAGTGCGCCGTCTACTTCGACTACGACTCAGGCAACTATTGCCACCACGACAACCACGACCAGCGCGCCGAAGAATATCTCCCCACTTACTGGGCTTCCATTCGCAAACACTGCAGATGCCTCGCGCCCCGTCATCATGGCAAAGATTGACAACGCACCACAGGCGTGGCCTCAGTCGGGACTGCTTCATTCAGATGTCATCTACGAGGAAATGGTGGAAGGCGGCTACACCAGATATATGGCGGTATTCCAGTCCAAGGACGCATCTGTGCTCGGCCCTATAAGGTCGGTGAGAGCTTCTGATGCAGACATTGCTTCACCACTGCAAGGTTTTTTTGCGTACTCAGGAGGTATTCCCGCGTTCGTTGCGGATATTCGCAACTCGGGTATAACAGATGTCGGTGCAAATGTCCTTGGTGGAGCGTACTACAGGCTGTCCACGCGACTTGCCCCACACAACTTATACACTTCAACCACCACTCTTTATGCAGATGCGAATAAGGCAGGGCTGCACGCAAAGCTGCCACCAAAGCTGTTCGAGTTCCGAAAGACGGGATCTCCGTTTGCGGCAGCAGGTGCACAGCCGATCAGCAGCTTCAACGTGGATATTTCCGGCAACGCAAATGATGTTTGGACATGGAATTCATCGGGAGGCTACTGGACGCGCAGCACCAATGGAGTGCTCCAGAAGAACCCTCAGGGTGTACCAGAAAATGCCACCAATGTGATAGTCGAGTTTGTAAACTACACCAACACCGGGTTCATAGACCCTGCGGGAAATCCGGTCCCGCAAGCCCATTCCGTAGGCAGCGGCCAGGCTATATTCCTTTCTGGCGGTGAGGAGGCGACAGGAACCTGGTCGAAAGCCTCAGAACACGCCGTGACCACTTATGCGGACTCTTCAGGGCAGCCTATAAAGCTTGCTCCAGGGCGGACCTGGATTGAATTTGCACCAGTTGGTACTCGCACATCTGGTTCATAGCGGTCGGTTTGCGCAGATGGGAGCTATTGCGAGTTAGAATTAAAGGTCTGGAGGGAATCGTGGACCAAACTGAATTTTCACATGTAACGGGAGGCGCGCTGGTCAAGCGAGGGCTCGCTGAAATGCTACGCGGCGGCGTCATCATGGACGTGGTCAATGCTGAGCAGGCAAAGATAGCAGAGGATGCGGGGGCTGTTGCGGTTATGGCGCTTGAGCGTGTTCCGGCGGATATACGCCGTGAGGGAGGAGTTGCACGCATGAGTGACCCTTTCCTGATCGAGGAGATCCAGCAAGCTGTCACGATTCCAGTCATGGCGAAAGCCAGAATTGGTCATTTTGCAGAAGCCCAGATACTCCAGGAGCTCCAGGTTGACTACATAGATGAGTCAGAGGTGCTTACCCCTGCCGATGAGGCCCACCACATTGACAAGTGGAAATTTACGGTCCCGTTTGTGTGTGGAGCCACCAATCTAGGAGAAGCACTCAGAAGGATCTCCGAGGGCGCAGCAATGATACGCTCCAAAGGGGAGGCTGGCACGGGAAATGTTGTCGAGGCAGTGCGGCACCTGCGTTCAATAACTGGAGATATACGAAAGCTTACCCAGGCGGACTCGGCCGAAATTTACGCCTGGGCAAAGAATCTCCAGGCTCCCTTGGAGCTTGTTCGTGAAGTGTCTGCCACTGGAAGGCTCCCGGTACCTCTATTTTGTGCCGGTGGTCTGGCTACTCCTGCTGACGCTTCGCTAGTCATGCAGCTCGGTGCGGAAGCCGTGTTTGTGGGATCTGGGATTTTCAAGAGCAGTGATCCAGCCAGGAGGGCTCGTGCAATCGTTGAGGCAACCACTCATTTTCAGGATCCAGCTGTTTTGGTGAGTGTATCTCGTAATCTTGGAGCTCCAATGGTTGGAATAGAGATGGATGAGATTGAGGTCAGACTGGCTGAGCGTGGTTGGTAGCTGCTTTGGAAGGGTCTTTTGAAATCAAGCATGCGCGTAGGTATCCTTAGCCTTCAGGGCGATTTTCTGAACCATTTCTCGATCTTGGAAAGACTCGATGTCGAGCCAGTGCTGGTGAAAACGCCGGCGGACCTGCGGGTCGATGGGCTTATCCTTCCAGGTGGGGAGTCGACTGCAATTTCCATGCTCCTGCAATCTTCGGGGCTCTTTGACCCCATTCGGGGGCTGATACGGGATGGAATGCCTGTTTTTGGCACTTGTGCAGGGATGATCCTGCTCGCACGGTCAGTCATCGATGGTCGCGAAGATCAGGTCGGTTTCGACGCGATAGACATTGCTGTCCGGCGCAATGGCTTTGGTCGCCAGGTGGCATCGTTCGAAACCGATTTGGATGTCGCGGGATTTGAAGATGGTCCGGTAAAGGCGGTATTCATCAGGGCTCCAGTAGTGGAAAAGGTAGCCGAGGAGGTGGAGGTTCTGGCTTCTGTGGACTACCAGTTTCCTGATTCCTCCGGGAGATCCGTTCCTGTAATCTGTAGGCAGGAAAAGGTGCTCGTGTCCTCTTTTCACCCAGAGCTAGTCGGAGAGGACAGGATCCACAGACTTTTCCTCAGGCTTATTTAGAGATTCTAAGGGGAGATATTCCAGATGTCTGGTCACTCAAAGTGGGCAACAATCAAGCATAAGAAGGGGGCCCAAGACAAGGCTCGCGGAAAGCTCTTTGCCAAGTTGATACGACAGGTCGAGGTGGCGGCCCGTGAGGGCGGTGGAGACATCAATGCCAACGCCACCCTTCGTACCATGTTTACCAAGGCTCGCGAAGCTTCGGTTCCGCTAGACACAATCGAACGTGCGATAAAGCGTGGGACTGGTGAGCTAGAAGGTGTCAGGTACGAAGCTATAAATTATGAAGGCTATGGTCCGGGAGGAATCGCAGTGATAGTTGAGTGCCTCACAGACAATCGAAACCGAACCGGTGCAGACGTTCGGAGTATCTTCTCCAAGAGCGGTGGTTCTATGGCGGAGCCCGGCGCTGTATCGTGGCAATTCGAGCGAAAGGGCGTGGTGTCGATTGATCGCGCCGCTGACGAAGATTCTGTGACGCTAGCTGCTCTTGAGTCAGGTGCCGAGGACATTCAGGATCTAGGCGACCAGTGGCAGGTGGTGTGCGCTCCTGGAGACTTGGCTTCGGTGCGAGCAGGCATTGAGGAATCAGGATTTGCTGTAAGTAGTTCTGACCTGGTTATGCTGGCAAATTCTACGATAGAAATCTCGGAAGAAAACGAAGCTCGCAAAGTCCTCAAGCTTATGGACGCACTGGAAGACAACGATGACGTGCAAAACGTATATTCCAACTTCGACATTCCAGACGCCATTTTGGAAGCTGCGAGCGTTTAGGAAGTGAATTCTCCTGTAGGTGTTGGAGACGCGGCACCAGGGTTCACTCTTCATGGAGTGCCGCAGGGTACCTATTCTCTTTCGGATTTCTTGGGCAAGATTGTCGTCTTGGCTTTCTATCCGGCTGATAATTCGCCGGTGTGCACCACGCAGCTTCGGACATACACCCTTGATCAGAAGAGTTTCAAAGAGTTGGATGCTGCGGTCTTGGGAATCTCACCCCAAGGAATTGCGTCTCACGAAAAGTTTGCGTCCGAGCAGTCCATTTCACTGCCATTACTTTCAGATGAAGACAAAACGGTTGGCAAGGCCTATGGGGTTTTGGGTCCACTTGGCTTTTACCGGAGATCTGTGTTTGTGATTGACCGGTCGGGAGAGATTACTTATGCTAGGCGCACAACTGCAGGTCTGACCTTTTATCCAACTTCTGCGCTGCTTGAGGCTGTCAAAAAGGCCCAGTGATTTTTGCCATTACTGCCTCCTTCCCGGGATTATATGGGATAAGATCGAACAGATGTTCGTGCTAGGTATCGATCCAGGACTCTCCCGCTGTGGATACGGAGCTGTCAGACAAAATGGCAGGTCGACCGAGGTTGTGTCTGCTGGCCTGATCACCACTCCGAGAGAGCTTCAGGTTGCCGAGAGGCTCTCGATACTTCTAAGTGATATTCGAGGAATTCTCTCTGAGCTCAGGCCGGAAGTTGTTGCCATCGAGAGAATTCTTTTTAGAAGCAACGCCAAGACAGCCATGTCCGTAGGTCAAGCGTCTGGAGTCGTGCTGTTGGCAGCTTTTGAAGCCGGGTGCGAAATCGTTGAGTATTCGGCAAGTGAAGTCAAGTTGGCAATTGCCGGCTATGGATCTGCCGAGAAGCTTCAGGTTCAGAAGATGGTTCAGATTCTGGCTAAATTAGATCATATCCCGCGCCCTCCCGATGTAGCGGATGCCCTTGGGTTAGCCTTCTGTCATCTCGCAAACCACTCTCATCAGAGGGCCTTGCGTACCGCAGAGAGGTTGGAGGCGAGATGATCGGTTCTCTAAAAGGAGTTGTTGATCAAATATTGCCCACTGGTGCTCTCGTTGTCGATGTGGGTGGCGTTGGCTATCTTGTACATTGCCCGTCAAATCTTGTTTCCCAGGCAAGGGAGGGTGAGGTTCTGAAGCTGGCGATTTTCACCTCGGTTAGGGAGGATGCTATAACGCTGTATGGCTTCGAAACCATCCAGGACAAGAGTTGGTTTGAAGCATTGAGGACAACGCAGGGTGTTGGCCCGGCACTTGCGTTGGCAATCTTGTCGTCGATCCCTCGAGACGAGCTTGTCCGGGCGATAGCTACTAACGATATCGAACTACTCAAAAGGGTGCCAGGAGTGGGTCCAAAGACGGCTCTGAGGCTGATTGTGGAAATGCAGGGGAGGCTTTCGAATCTTGGCGTCGACGGACGCTTTGCGGGTTCGCCCACAAACTCGAGTGGTAGTATTTCTGCTGATCTCAAGCTGGCGTTGATTTCGCTTGGATATTCGCAGGATCAGATTCGCGGTGTCATTGAGAGGGTTCCCCCTGAATATTCCCTGGAAGAGATGGTGAAGTTCTGCTTGAAGGAGCTGTCGGCGTGAGTCCTAGAAGAGAACTGATTTCGAATGCAGAAGTCCATGATTCTGACTCATCTGATCTGTCAAAGCGCAAACTCAGTCCCGAGCTTCAAGAGTTCGAAGCTTCAGTGGAAAGCTCATTGCGCCCCATGTCTTTGGCGGAGTTCGTAGGGCAGGAGGATCTCAAGGGCCATCTGCAAATAGTCTTGGAAGCGGCTAGGAAGCGGGGTCAGGCGGCTGACCATTTTCTATTTGCGGGTCCCCCGGGGCTGGGCAAGACATCTCTAGCTTCAATTGTTGCGCATGAAATGGGCACTGGCTTCAGAGTGACATCCGGGCCGGCGTTGCTCCGTGGTGGGGACCTGGCCGCAATACTCACATCGCTTCACCCTGGCGACGTACTTTTCATTGATGAGATTCATCGCCTTTCCACTGCGGTTGCCGAGATTCTCTATCCCGCCATGGAGGATTTCAAGCTTGACATAGTGATTGGTGAAGGTCCGACAGCGAGATCGATAAGGTTGGATCTTCCGGAGTTTACCCTGGTTGGCGCCACGACCAGGACAGGCATGATTACAGGTCCGTTGCGTGACAGGTTTGGATTCGTGGCAAGGCTTGATTATTACAAAGTTGAGGAACTGAAGGCTATTGTTGAGAGGTCTAGCCGGATTCTTGGGGTAGAGGCGGACGAGGATGGTGCAAGAGAGATCGCCTCCAGATCGCGTGGGACACCCCGTCTTGCCAATCGCCTGTTGCGAAGAGTCAGGGATTACGTTGAGGTCAAGGCGGATGGAAGAATTAACAGGAAGACGGCATGCGAGGGGCTTGAAGTCTTCGGAGTGGATGAGTTGGGCCTCGACAAGGTCGATCGTGCAATACTCGACACGTTGTGTAGGACTTATTCCGGCAGACCTGTCGGGCTGTCGACCCTTGCGGTTACCGTTGGAGAACAGCCTGAGACCATCGAGGATGTTTACGAGCCATTTTTGATGCAGCGCGGGCTTCTTGTTAGAACCCCAAGGGGAAGAATCCCAGGCCCACTCGCGTGGCGTCACCTTGGCCTGGAAGTTCCGCAGGGCGTTGCTTCACTATTTGGCGACTAGCCAGGCGAGGGCTTTCTCCTTTTACAGTCTCGGTGGTACAGTAATGAACCGCGGTCTGTGTCAGAGTATGGATTTCATTCTTATTTATATTGCGCTGGTCAGGCTGCTGGGGGATTCCAGGAATAGATTGAGGTGAAGTGATGGACCAAGAAGAGATGCTAGCTCGGCATAGGAGAGTGCTTCCCAAATGGCTTGCACTCTACTATTCGGATCCTATCGAGCTGGTGTCTGGGCATGGTTGCCGGGTTAGGGATTCAGCAGGTCGGGAGTATCTCGATTTTTTTGGTGGAATTCTCACAACGATGACGGGCCATTCGGTTCCTGAAGTAGTTGATGCTCTCCGCCAACAGGCAGCGAAGCTAATTCATTCCTCCACTCTTTATCTGATTACTCCCATGATTGAGTTGGCCGAGGAGATATCGAGACTTTCGGGAATTCCAGATGCAAAGGTGTTTTTTACCACTTCAGGCACAGAGGCCAATGACACAGCGCTTCTGCTCGCCAGTTGTTTTAGGAATTCAAACAATGTTTTTGCTGTGAGGGGAAGCTACCACGGGCGCTCGCTGCTTTCAATGTCTGTGACTGGCAATCCGGGCTATTCGCCGTCGAGTTTTTACCCTCTGAATGTGTCATACATTCTTGGGGGATCGAGGCTGCGTGGTCCGTTGGCTGGATTGTCAGATGAGGAGTACTGCACTAGAGGAGTTGAAGATCTGAGGGACCTCATCTCAAACGGTGTGGGCGGGAAAGTCGCAGCACTGATTGCAGAGCCAATACAAGGTGTGGGCGGTTTCAATCTTCCGCCCGACGGCTATTTCGGGACGATCAAAGACGTTCTCGACGAATACGGAATCCTTTTCATCTCAGACGAGGTTCAGACGGGTTGGGGCAGGACGGGCGAACACTTCTGGGGGTACCAAGCTCACCAGATTGTGCCCGATATCTTGACTTTTGCAAAAGGAATCGGAAATGGCCTAGCTCTAGCTGGAGTTGTGGCGCGAGCGGAGATAATGGATTCATTGCCGGGATCCTCAATTTCCACCTTTGGCGGCTCGCCACTTGCCACTTCAGCAGGAATTGCCAACCTTCGGTACTTGCTAGACAATGATCTGCAAGGAAATGCTTTGCGTGTAGGTGCGCGAATGATGTCAAGGCTCCAGGAAGAGCTGGCAGGGTCTACGCTCGTTGGTGAGGTCAGGGGCAAGGGCTTGATGATAGGTGTGGAGATCGTAGATTCCCGACAGTCTCCCTATGCACTTGGTGCATCCATGGTCCTTGAGGAGGCACGGTCTTTGGGTCTTCTCATAGGGAAGGGGGGGGTCGAAGGAAATGTTCTTAGGATATCGCCCCCGCTCTCGGTGACTGCCGGAGAAGCAGATGAAGGCACATCAATTGTATTGGAAGCCATTCGGAGAGTCGCAGCGAAGAGCTAGCCGAGGTCGTTGAAGGGGAGACGCCTGAGATGAACCTTTTCGGGTTGCGCTCTGTGGTAGCTTTGCGCCTTATGGCATCTGGCACGTGAAAGCTCGTGAGGGATACCTGTAGTTCTACTGTAAGGAATTAGTATTTTATATTGTCCATCTGACACGGAGTACTTTCAGTGAGTTTAATTCTACCGATCCTGATATTCGCCATTTTCTATTTCTTCATCATCAGACCCAAGCAGGCAAAGCTAAAGGCTGCTCAGGCAGAGCAGCAACGGTTTGTCGAAGGGGATCGAGTCTTGACGAGGTCTGGGATTTATGGGCGCGTAAGTAGGATCTCGCAAGATCTGGCCATAGTCGAGGTTGCGCCAGGCGTGGAGCTTGTCTTCGACCGACGCAGCGTGGTCAAGGCGCCTGAGTCCGTAGACGTCGAAGATCAGCTTTCCGAGGATGGCCTTTCATCCAGCTTTTCAGACGATGATTTCTCCCAGCTGCATGACCACCTTGAATCACACGCATCAAGCTCGTCGGAGTTCGATATTGACGCCCCCGCGCGCGATGATGACTTCGAAGCTGAAGGCGGCAACAACACACACGCCGGCGACGACGAGTTGCACCAGCCTGGCGATGAAGGGCAACGCTAATAGGTTTGGTGGCGGAGAATCTGGCGCGATGCTAGACAAGTAGTTCTGGCATTTGCTGCCAACCTTGAGCTTCTGCCGGGCTTGAGTCCAGCTTCGCAATGTTTGACTTGGTAAAGTTGTCGATTGTCGGTAGATCATAAGCAAAGTTATTTTGGGGTTTTATGTGCCGGAATCGGTCTTCTTCTTGATGGAGCGATTCCGTTTTGCGCCACATGCGTTTATGACTCTGTATACCGATTGTTCGAGGGGCGTCTAGATAGTAGTGTTTAAGAGTTTGCTAGAGGCGGGCTTGCCCGATGTGAATCTGAAAGACAGAAATAAGCTATGAAGCGTTCGAACATTATTTTGGTTGTCGCGACAATTCTGATTTCAATTGGCGCGTTTATCGGGGTACTTCTGGCAAATTATTCTCCGGTGTTAGGTCTGGATCTGCAGGGTGGCGCTTCAGTGGTTTATAAGCCGGCACACCCCGTCACCAAGGCAACTCTGGACCAGACTATTTCCATAATCCGAAATCGCGTTGACGCGCTTGGGATTACGTCGCCGAATATCTCCCAGCAAGGGAACAATATCGTTGTTCAGCTTCCTGGCGTTAAAGACGCTCAGAGAGCGCTGCAGATTGTCGGTCAGACTGCACAACTCTCATTTAGAATCGTGCTCTGTCAGGTGCCTGCCTACACCCCAGCTCCAAAAGGGGCAACGATACCAGCCTCAGACAAGGCCCTGACTTGCCCAACAACTCAGGCAGAGTCCACAGCTATGGCATACGTCCCAACGACGCCGGTGACGAATGTGTCGGACACCAAGAATGCCCTTTTGCCAATCAAAGGAACTACTACCGCACGATACATTGTTGGGCCGTCACTGTTGACTGGATCTGCACTGAAGAGCGCATATGCGGGTGTCGACTCAAGCGGAAACTGGATTGTGAACTTCACGCTCACCTCTGCGGGCTCGCCAAAGTTCGATGCAATTGCGACTAAATACTATCAGCAGCAGCTTGCCGTAGTCCTCGACGGGATCGTCGAGTCTGCACCGACAATTAATGCGAAGACATTTGGTGGCCAAGGCCAGATTTCTGGCAGCTTTACGCAGACCCAGGCTCAGGATCTCGCTCTTGTGCTGTCGTATGGCGCACTGCCAGTGCAGCTTCAGCAGCAGACGGTTCAAACTGTTTCACCGACTTTGGGTGCTTCCTCACTGAAGGCGGGTGTCCTGGCTGGCCTGATCGGTCTTGCGGCGGTCATGCTATACACAATCCTTTATTACAGGCTTCTGGGGATTGTCGTTGTCTTGGGTCTTGGCACAACTGCAGCTCTACTTTGGGCAATAGTGTCTTACCTGGGGCATGCTTCGGGCCTCAGTCTCGATCTTTCAGGCGTGACTGGGTTGATAGTGTCCGTAGGGGTGACGGTTGACTCTTATATAGTGTTTTTTGAGCGCTTGAAAGATGAGGTGAGGGCCGGCAAGACGATCAGGTCGTCAGTCGACAAAGGCTTCAAGAGAGCGTTCAGGACAATAATTGCCGCCGATGCCGTGTCATTCATCGGTGCGCTGCTTCTGTATTTGCTTAGCATCGGGCCTGTCCGAGGCTTTGCATTCTTTCTCGGCTTGTCCACTCTCCTGGATGTCATCACGGCATATGTCTTCACAAGGCCGCTTGTTATAATCCTCGGTCAGTGGTCTCGAGTCACGGGACCGGGGTTTTGGGGTATGGCTCGTGGCCTAGGTTCTGGAAGCGCTGGAGTGCCTGCACCCGCCGGTGCATCGAGTTAGGCGAGTTGATGGTCGCAACGAAACAGATCGGGTTTGGAGAATTCGGAGAATGAAGCAAGGTTTCAGTCTAAGGAGAGGGTTCGGGAGGCTTTTCAGGGGCGAGACCGACATCAACTTCATAGGTCACACTAGGCGCTGGTTTGCAATATCTGGTGTAGTGATTATCCTGGGGATCATTTCTCTGGGGATCCGTGGGTTAAATTTCGGCATTGATTTTCGTGGAGGTGTCTCCTGGGAGGTCCCGTCCTCGGCCCTTTCCGTGAACCAAGCGAGATCTGCCATCACACCCTACGGTTTGTCCTCAGCTACAATCGTTTCGCTAGGAGGGGGGGGAAGCCGAACTGTCCAGGTGCAGGCAGACCTGAATACCTTGTCGCAGAGCCAGAAAACTGCTAAGGAGCAGGCTGTATCTGCAGCACTGGCCAAAGCTGCTCATGTGAACGTCAATCAGGTATCGCTTACCGACGTTGGCCCCACTTGGGGAGGGGAGATCACTTCAAAGGCAATAACGGCCTTGATCTTCTTCTTCTTGGCGATAGCAGTATACATCTCGCTTCGATTTGAGCCGAAGATGGCAATTGCAGCACTTGTGGCAGTGGTTCATGACATCTTGGTAACCGTGGGAATTTACTCGATTTCAGGATTCCAGGTAACCCCTTCCACCGTGATTGCAGTTCTGACGATCCTTGGTTACTCCCTCTATGACACGGTTGTGGTTTTCGATCGGGTAAAGGAAAATATTGCCAATAGTGTTCAGGTTGGCCGAAAGACCTACTCCGATGCCGTGAATGACTCCGTCAATCAGGTTCTGGCAAGGTCTATAAACACGTCCGTTGTGGCAATCATCCCAATACTTTCGGTCTTGATTGTCGGGGCATATATTTTGGGTGCAACCACGCTGGAGAACTTTGGTCTGGCTCTTTTCATCGGCCTTACAACCGGCGCATACTCGTCAATCTTCATTGCTTCTCCTATCCTCGCGTGGCTCAAAGAGAGGGAGCCGAGGTACAAGGTTCTCAGGCAGAACATCAGTGCTGCACAGCAGAAGAGTGCGGCAAAGAGCGCAAAAGGAGCGAAAACCGAGGGGAAGGTTCCAGTCCCCGCAGGTGCGCGCGAGGATCTTTCGAAAGGAGCTGGACCTTCCGCTGGCGGCGGAAAGTCAAAGCTCGTGAGTGTGGACTCACTGCAAGGTTCGAGTAGACCATCGTCAAAGGGCAAGTCAAAAAGTCGTAGAAGATAGCACTGCACGACTTGCGCAATTGAAGTGCCATGCAGAGCACCAGATTGAAGCAGTAGTAGAATTTTAGATATGGGTAATGGCGTGGCCGAACGTGTTGTGAGTGAGACTCCTGGCATTGAGCGTCTTCTCGACGCATACCGGGTTCGCCATCCTGACAATTCTATGGACCTGATAGAGAAGGCGTGGCATGGCTCGATTGCTGCGCATGGCGGTCAGGTGCGGGCATCTGGTGAGCCTTACTTCGTTCATCCATACGGCGTAGCCAGAATTGTGGCTGGACTTGGAGTCGACGACATCACGATTGCCGCTGCGCTTCTCCATGACTCTGTCGAGGATACAAATCTAAGCATCGAGGAGCTGGCGAATCTATATGATCCCGCAGTTGCGGCAATCGTAGATGGTGTAACCAAGCTGGATAGGCTCAGCTTCGAATCGAAGGAGGCGCAACAGGCTGCATCAATGCGAAAGATGCTGCTTGCGATGGCTAAAGATCCGCGGGTTCTCGTAATCAAGCTTGCGGATCGGCTGCACAACATGAAGACCATCGGGGCGCTGCCAGAGTGGAAGCAGAGGCGCACCGCTCAGGAGACTCTGGACATTTATGCGCCTCTTGCACACCGTCTGGGCATTCAGGAGATCCGGTGGCAGCTCGAAGACTTGGCTTTCGCAACGCTACATCCTCGGCGGTATGCGGAGATCGACAGGATGGTCAGCTCCAGGAACCCGGAGCGGGAGCAGTACCTCGATACAGTGCTCAAGGCTGCGAAGGACCGTCTTGATGAGGTAGGCATCAAAGCAGAGGTATCTGGGCGCCCAAAGCACCTTTGGTCAATCTACGAGAAGATGGTTGTTAAGGCCAAGGAATTCGATGACATCTACGACATCATCGGGATCAGGGTGATTACCGAAACTGAGAAGGACTGCTGGGCTGCTCTTGGCGTTGTGCATTCGATTTGGTCTCCAGTTCCCGGCAGGTTCAAGGACTACATCAACTCGCCAAAATTTAATCTCTACCAATCCCTGCATACGACCGTTGTGTCCCACGGCGGCAATCCTTTGGAGATTCAGATCCGAACCCAGGATATGCATCGGCGGGCGGAATTCGGTGTCGCGGCGCACTGGGGTTATAAGGAAGGCTCTTCGAAGGATGAGATCGCATGGTTGAATAGGATCGTTGACTGGCAAAAGGATACCCCGGACCCTGCAGAGTTCCTAGAGTCTTTGAGAATTGACCTGGAGCTTGATGAGGTTTACGTGTTTTCGCCAAAGGGAAAGGTCATAACTCTGCCAGCGGGTGCAACTCCCATCGATTTCGCATATTCGATTCACACAGAAGTGGGGCACAGATGCATAGGCGCCAAAGTCAACCAACGCCTTGTCCCACTTGATTCGAAGCTTAAGAGCGGAGACACTGTAGAGATCTTCACGTCGAAGGTTCAGAATGCTGGACCGTCTCGAGACTGGCTCAAGATTGTTGTTACCCCTAGAGCTCGCAACAAGATTCGCCAGTGGTTTTCGAGGGAGCGACGGGAAGATGCCATCGAGTCGGGCAAAGATGAGCTCGCCAAGGCTATGCGCAAGGAGAATCTGCCCTCTCAAAAGCTTTCTGCGTCAGAGCCCATTGCTCACATTTCAGAAGCTCTCGGCTACACAGATCTAGAAGCTCTCTATGCTGCGATCGGCGAAGGGCATGTGAGCGCCAAGGCCGTCACCCAGCGTCTGGTTCGCGAACTCAACGGCGGCGATGGGGAAGATCAACTGCCATCGACGGTAACCTCCTCGCGAAGTCTCCATAGAAAGCGCAAAGGTGCGGGGGTTTACGTTGAGGGCTTGGACGATGTCATGATAAGGCTATCCAAGTGCTGTTCGCCGGTTCCAGGTGACGACATCAGTGGTTTTGTGACTCGAGGGAGAGGCGTATCCGTTCACAGGACAGATTGCAGCAATGCTGTGGCACTTGCATCGTCAAACGAGGACAGGCTCATCGAGGTGGAATGGGACAGGGATACTACCGGCATATTCGCAGCTACCGTCGAGATCAAGGCTCTTGACAGGTCGCATCTCTTGGCAGATGTCACGCGAGTTTTGTCAGAGCATCATTTGAATATTCTTTCGAGCTCATCGCAAGCAGGGGCTGACAGGGTATCTCGAATGCGATTCGAGTTTGAGCTGGCAGACCCTAGCCATTTGGAGTCTGTTCTGGCCTCAATCAAAAGGCTGGATTCCGTATTCGACGCTTATAGGGTTCTGCCAGCTAAGGGCAGGTAGGCAGATCGTTGCCAACACTTCATACTGTTAGGGAATTTATCTGGTCATCTGTTCGATTGGCGACAAAGGTGCTTTAGGCTCAATTCCGTACTGTCCCACTTGCACCTAATGGATCCTCAATACGGGAGTTGTCATGGAGTCGAAGCCCAAAATGGAGAATAGTTTCGAAGCGAAGGGTCTTCGTAGTCATTACATCGCCAACCTCAGCCTGGACGATGTGGGCGAGAGGGTGGCCATTTGCGGATGGGTTGCTAGAGTTCGTGAGCACGGGGAGCACTTGGTCTTTGTGGACGTGCGTGATCGCACAGGATTGGTCCAGGTCGTTGCACATTCTTCGGTAGATCTTCGCTCGGAATACGTGGTCCAAGTCAACGGCCTTGTTTCAAGACGCCCTGTGGGGACTGAGAATCCGGCATTGGCAACAGGTGAGATTGAACTCGTTGAGACCGAGATTGAAATTCTTTCTCCGGCGGATCCGATTCCGTTTTCGGTTCAAGATCGCTCTGAAGTTGACGAGGCGACGCGTCTGAGATTTCGCTACCTTGATCTTCGCAGGGACAGGATGCAGGAAAATCTTCGGATGCGTGCAAAGATAAACTCCGCGATAAGGGCTTCTATGGAGCGCCAGGGTTTCACAGAGATCGAGACCCCGTTGCTTTGGACGCCCACTCCAGAAGGCGCCCGGGAATTTGTAGTTCCTTCTCGCCTGCACCCTGGCTTGACCTACGTGCTGCCGCAGTCGCCACAGATTGCCAAGCAGCTGCTCATGGTAGCTGGATTCGATCGGTACTACCAGATAGCGCGGTGCCTGAGAGACGAAGACCTCAGAGCGGATAGGCAGTTTGAGTTCACCCAACTCGACTTGGAAGCCTCCTTTGTCACTCAGCGAGACATCATGAGTTTCATCTCAGATGCCGTTATTGCAGCTTCGGCGGCAGCAGGCATCTCGGTCGATCACGAAATTGGTGAGATCACCTGGAGAGATTCCATGGATAAGTACGGCGTGGACAAGCCAGATCTGCGATATGGAAACGAGCTCATTGATGTGACACAGGTGTTTTCAGAGACTAGTGTCAGGGCCTTGAGCGCCCCTTGCCTTAAGGCTCTTGTGGCACCATACCCATCTCATCTCTCGAGGTCCAAGCTGGACGATCTGGTCGATCGGGCCAAGGGATTGGGAGCAAAGGGACTTCTCTGGTTGAGGGTCGTTTCAGATACTGACGGTGTCAGGTTGGATTCTCCAGTATCGAAATTCCTCACAGATCAAGAGTCAAAGGATCTCATAGCTGCCACCGGGGTTTCAGAAGGCGACGTCATTTTGATAGTGGGAGATGAATGGGCCAAGGCGTGCCAGGTGCTTGGCCAGCTAAGGATTGACCTCGCCAAGAGCGAGGCGGATCCCCGAGCGTACAAATTTGTGTGGGTCGTTGATTTTCCCTTATTCGAGGGGGTGGACGAGGACGGCCGGTTGATCTCGGCCCACCATCCTTTCACCATGCCGAACGAAGAGGACTTTCCCAAGCTTGACACCGATCCGCTGTCTGTAAGGTCGCAATCCTATGATCTTGTGCTCAACGGTTGGGAGTTGGGGTCAGGCAGCATAAGGATTCACCGAAGGGACATTCAGTCGAAGATCTTTTCCTTATTGGGAATCGGATCCGAAGAGGCGAACAACCGTTTTGGTTTTCTTCTGGAGGCTTTCAAGTACGGAGCTCCTCCCCACGGTGGCTTTGCGTTCGGAATCGACCGGCTTGCCGCGCTCCTTGTGGGTGAGGAAAACATCCGCGAGGTAATCGCATTTCCAAAGACTCAGTCTGGATCAGATCTGATGACGGGAGCGCCAAAAGAGGTTGAGAACAAAGTATGGGATTTGCTCGGATTGTCCGTTAGGCCGCAAAAGAAGGATCTGTCATAGCGCCAGCCTTGTTCTATCAGGAGGGGACATGGCTCTAAATTCATCTGGTTCGATTTTTGATGTGCCCGCAAAGCGCCCTGAGCAGCCATTAGCGGCACGGCTTCGCCCGACGAGGATCTCCGAGGTCATCGGACACCAGCAGTACCTTGGTGAAGGCGGTCTAATCGGTGCGATGGTTCAGTTGAAGAGGCTGAGTTCCATTCTTCTGTCCGGGGCTCCGGGAGTTGGCAAGACCACAATCGCTCAGGTAGTTGCCTCCGAAGCGGGATATAAGTTTTTGCCCTTCGTGGCTACCTCGCTGGGGGTGAAAGAGATCAAGGAAGCTCAGGTTGGTGCGCTGAATGCTTTGCAGGTGATGGGCACGAGGACCGTTCTTTTCGTAGACGAGGTGCATAGGCTGACCAAGGTGCAGAGTGACGCTCTGTTGCAGCCAGTAGAGGAGGGCGTCTTCACTCTGATTGCTGCTACCACAGAAAATCCTTGGATGGAGGTTAGCCCAGCACTTCTATCACGGTTTTTGGTGGTGGAGCTTTCGGTGCTGGGGCGTGAAGCTGTAGCGGAGGTTTTGGAAAGGGCTCAGCAAGAGACCGGGTGTGTACTGAAATCGGCTGGTGCGGAGCTGATCTACGAATTATGCGGCGGTGATCTGAGAAGCTCGATCAACGTCTTTGAGGCTGCCATGACACTAGCAAAGATCCGCGCTCGTGGTGGGCAGGTCGAGATCAGTGAAGAGGATGTCCGCTCGGTAAAGAGAACCGTTTCAAATGGCTTGTCTCGCTCAGAGCATTATGAAATGACGTCTGCTCTTATAAAGTCAATGCGTGGATCAGATGTCAATGCGGCGCTTTACTGGCTTGCCAGACTTCTCGTTAGCGGTGAAGACCCCAGATTCATCGCCAGAAGGCTTTTGATCTTTGCCTCTGAGGACGTAGGTCTGGCCGATGCCGAAGCCGTAAGCATCGCTCATGCGACAATGCACGCGGCAGAGACGATCGGGATGCCAGAGGTACGGATAAGCCTCGGACATTGCGTGTCATACCTTTCCATGGCACCGAAGTCCAGAGCAAGTTACGATGCCATCGACAAGGCACTAAAGTTGGCAGGTAAGACTTTGGGGTGGTCTGTGCCGCAGCATTTGCGCGGAGTAGTCAGCGAGATCGAGGTTTCGCGGGGAAAAACCCAATCGGATGCGGACCCCCAGAGCGGATTTCCCAAGGGTCTAGCAGAGGTCGAATTTTTCAAGCCGGGGGACCGGAACTGATTTGTCAGTTGAGTCGAAAGAGGTTTTAGGTGACGTTATCTCAAGGTGTTGACCTTGCTTTGACGGTTGCTCTGCTGGTGCTGGTGATTGCTGTCGCCGTAGAGTTAGCGCGGCTGCGCGAAGTTGCGATGTCGCTTGGAGCTACGTTGGGGCGTTTGCAGAGCGAGATGTCACGGCTTGTGGACGAGGTTGCGGAACTGGTCGACGATGCCGGGGAGGACGTAAGCAAGTTCGGGACCCTTCTTGATGCTGCCAACGCCGTAACAAGTTCTATGGGGAGTGCATCCAAGCTCGCTTACACCGCCGTCGCTTCGCCCGTTGTCAAGGCCAAGGCACTTCGGGCAGGAATGACGAAGCTTGTAGCTGTTTTCAAACCTGAAAGCGGATCGCGCAAAGGTGGGCGATAGTGGCCAAAAGAATGCGTTGGTTCATCTCTGGAACCGGTTTCGGGATTGGCGTGGCTATGTGGGTACGAAAGAGAATCAAGACAAGAGTGGAGGAAGTTACCCCGTTGGCAGTTACCAAGGCTACCGCGGAGTCTGTCATGCGTTTCAAGGATCGGCTGACGGATGCCGTGCGAGAGGCTCGACGAGAGGCGGAGCGAACCGAGGTGACTTTAAGGAAAGAGATGGGCTTGGACTCAGAGGGGCAAGCGCAGGTCAAATAGCAAAAAGTCCAGGTGTCGCTCGAAACAATGTAGGCTGGCCTTCAAATGAAATCTGACGATCTTCGCAAAGCATTTACAAAGTTCTTCACGGATCGCGGCCACGTGGCTGTACCGTCGGCATCTTTGATACCTCACGATCCGACGGTGCTATTTACAGTTGCAGGCATGGTTCCGTTCAAGCCGTACTTTCTTGGAGAGGAGACCCCTCCATTCAAGAGAGCGACCTCTGTCCAGAAATGCATGCGGGCCGGTGGAAAGCACAATGATCTTGATCAGATTGGTCGGACGGCTCGTCACCTCACTTTCTTTGAAATGCTGGGCAACTTCTCCTTTGGGGACTACTTCAAAGAAGAGGCTATCCCCATGGCCTGGCAGCTGGTGACGGAGGTCCTGGGTTTGGATCCGGAAAAGATCTGGATCACCGTTCACCTCGAGGATGACGAGAGCGAAGCGATCTGGCGAGATGCGGTTGGAGTCGATCCAGCCAGAATCCAGAGGCTGGATGAGGATAACTGGTGGCAGATGGGAGAAGTTGGACCATGTGGTCCATGCTCGGAAATCTATCTGGACAAGGGGATGGAATTCGGGGCTGGCGGGGGTCCAGCATTCGGTTCTGACGAGCGGTTTTTAGAGATTTGGAACCTGGTGTTCATGCAGTTCAATCGCCAGCCTGATCAGAGTCTGGAGCCCTTGCCGAAGCCGTCGATCGATACGGGTGCCGGTCTCGAGCGAATCCTGCAAATTCTGGAGGGCAAGAGTTCGGTATTCGACACTGACGTGATAAGGCCTATACTCGACGTCGCTTCTGATGTAACAAGGACCAAGTATGGCCGCAATGAGGCGAACGATGTGGCCTTGCGAATCATGGCTGATCACGCCAGGTCGATGTCGTTTCTAGTTGCTGACGGTGTCTACCCTTCGAACGAGGGACGGGGCTACGTTCTTCGAAGGATAATTCGAAGGGCAGCGTTACGTTCATTCAGCCTTGGTGTCGACAAGTCTGTAACTCCGCAGCTGGTGGAGTCGGTGGTTTCTGTGATGGGGTCCGCCTATCCAGAGTTGGTAGCAAACAAGGACTTCATAATCTCAGTGATATCACGAGAGGAAGACAGGTTCAGGAACACTCTTAAAGCAGGCAGTCTGCTGCTCGACCAGGAGCTTGCTTCAAGCGATGTCGTTTCCGGGGAATCTGCCTTCAAGCTTCACGACACATACGGCTTTCCGATCGAGCTTACCGAGGAGATCGCTGCAGATCGGGGAGTTAGGGTCGATAGGCAGGGATTCGATTCCCAAATGAAGATCCAGCGGGAGAGGGCGCGTCTCGCCGGAAAAGAGAGTGGGCTGGACCTTGAGCTGCAGGAGCAATACCGGGAGATTGTTGAGCAGTTTGGCACAACTAAATTCACAGGCTACAAAGCTGTCTCGGATTCCGGTCGCTTGGTCGGCTTAATTGACAGGCCCCAGCTTGGGGAGATTGAGCTTTTCTTTGATCGTACACCTTTCTTTGCGGAGAGCGGTGGTCAGGTAGGCGATACCGGGACAGCAAGCACGGACACCGCCCGAGTCAGGGTGTTGGATACGACCTACGCCCTTCCTGGCCTGGTTAGGCATCGCGCGAAGGTCTTGTCAGGCGAGCTGCTCCTTGGCCAGATGGCCAAACTGGATGTTGATGCCGAGCGCAGATCGGCGATAAGGAGAAATCACACAGCTACGCACTTGCTTCATGCTGCTTTACGCGAAGTTTTGGGAGAGCATGTCAAGCAGCAAGGAAGCCTGGTGGCTCCGGATAGGCTGCGTTTTGACTTCTCGCACTGGGGTCCCTTGACTGATGAGGAAAAGGCTCGCGTGCAGCGCATCGTAAATGTTCAAATTCTCTCGGGACAGGCGGTGGTCGTAAAAGAGACGTCGAAGTCTGAAGCATTGGAACAAGGTGCCATCGCATTTTTCGGAGACAAATATGGCGATGTCGTGAGGATGGTCAGGGCAGGCGAGAAGTCTCTGGAGCTGTGCGGAGGGACTCACGTGGATAATCTCTCTGCGATCGGTCCTGTGGTAGTTGTCTCGGAGAGTTCTATTGGCGCGAATACGAGGCGTCTTGAGGCGCTAACCGGTATTGCTGCTATAGAGCATTTCATGGAGATGGAGAGGCTCGTGCATAAGGCAGCTGACTCCCTTAGGGCCAGCCCAGCTGAACTGGTTACAAAGCTCGAAGCTATTCGAGAGCGTGAAGCTGAGCTTGCCAGCCAGTTGAAGGCGATGCAGGCAAGGGAGCTGGGAGCGCTTGCGAAAGATTTGGCAAAGGCAACGAGGAATGGAAGGGTGCTGGCCCGCCGTGATGGGCTTTCTCCGGAGCTCATGCGGGAATTGGCACTTTTGACCAGGGCTGAGCCAGGGGTCCAAGTGGTCGTTTTGGTGGGCTCTCCCGATGGCGAGAAGGCGTCGCTAGTAGCCGCCGTTACTCCCGAAAGCAAGCTTGTCGCATCAGACCTTCTCCGGGATGCTGCAGGCGTCCTTGGCGGAGGGACGGGACGGCAGGCGGAGCTAGCGCAAGCGGGAGGCAAGAATATTGCCAAGCTCGATGAGGCGGTTTCAATAATCGAATCGTTGCTCTACTAGGGAAGCTAAGAGAGCACGTGCGCTTCGTAGGACTGGATTACGGTCAAAAAAGGATCGGCATCGCGGTATCAGATTCTGATGGGCTCTTGGCTTTGCCGGTGACATCATTTGTCAGAACCAAGGATCGCAGCGGCGACATTCGTCGGCTCGCTGCGCTCATACAGGAGTATGAACCAGCTTTGATCATCGTGGGTTTGCCTCGGCGACTATCGGGTGAGTTGGGTCCGAGCGCCAATGCGGTAAAGCGGTTCGTAACGGACCTGTCAAAGGAAATCGAGGTTGAGATATTGTTTCAAGACGAAAGGTTCACCACCGTCGAAGCTTCGAAGCGCCTGAGAGAAGCGACTTTGTCCGGCAAAGCTCAGCGGTCCGTTATAGACGCCTCGGCGGCAGCAATCATGCTGCAATCCTGGCTGGATGGCAGGATGCACGGCCAATGAGCTTTAGGCAGCGCGAAAGCGGAGAAATTGATCTTGGCGGCTTGAATGATGCAAGTTTGAGGCTAAGTCGCTCTGAGCTGAGAAGAAGGAAGAAGAGCAGGTGGCGGCTTCTTGTGCTCGTTGTTGCTGCGGCACTGCTTATTCTTGCAGCAGTTACGTATGGGTACTACCGTTCGCAGGTTGACGGGGGATCGTCAAATGCCTCGGTGACTGTTGTGGCTACGCCCGGCGAAGGCTTGGGGCAGTTCGCAGCTGCGTTGGCGTCAAAAGGAGTGATAGGCTCTTCGCTGATTTTCAAACTCTGGCTTCGAACTCAGTCGCCAGTGGTGCTTCAGGCCGGAACTTACAAATTTAATCTTGACTCTCCATATTCCCGGGTCGTGAAGGGTCTTGAGCAGGGTCCAATACTTGAGAAGCTGGTGGTACCTGATGGGCTAACGCTAGCGCAGATAGCCGCGAGGGTCGGTAAGCTTCCCGGGCATAGCGCTCAGCATTTCTTAGAAGTTGCTGCCTCTGGAAAGGTGCGTTCCCCGTTCGAACCAAGCTCGTCGAATTCCTTGGAGGGCCTGCTATATCCTGACACCTACAGCTTTGATCCATCCACTTCAGATGCGACGATACTTCAGATGATGTCTGATGCGTTTGTCACTGAGGCATACAAGCTGGGACTTACTCCTCAGACGAGAATGGACAACCTTTCCGCTTATCAGATAATCACGATGGCATCGCTTATAGAAAAAGAGGCTCTTTATCCAGGAGACGGGAAAATGGTGGCCAGGGTAATTCTAAACCGATTGGCCCAGCACATGAAGCTGCAGATGGACTCTACCGTCTACTATGCGCTAGGCAACACAACGGGCCGCCTTACCACTGCAGATCTGCAGGCAAACTCCCCTTACAACACCTACCTGAATTATGGGCTTCCCCCAACGCCGATTGCAGTGCCTTCGGAAGCTGCGTTGCAGGATGCGCTGTCGCCAACGCCGGGAAGCTGGCTGTACTTCGTTGTTGTTCAGAAGAATGGCAAGGAGGCATTTTCGTCAACATTTGCGGGACAGCTTGCGAATGAGCAGCTGGCAAAGAGCAGGGGACTTGGATAGGTTCCGGAATCGCTGACACTTTTCGCTCAGCAGCTCCTTGGTGCTCTAGGTCTCTAGACTTTGTGGATGGCGATTACGGCAAAGTATCTCGAGAAGGGGCGGTGTGTGAACTCTGAGCCGGTTGACGAGTCAAAGTATGCAGCATTTGTGAATAGAACGCAGATTGCCGCGAGGCCAATGAGCGCCTTCCCCTGGCCCACCGGCGCCACGAAAGTATTTGCGGTGATCGGTGATCCAATCGCCCACTCGCTCTCGCCGGTGCTACTTAATGCTGCATTCTTGGCTTTGAAGTTGGATGCAGTATATGTGGCTCTGAGCGTTCAAAGGGAGCAGCTACACGGTGCAGTTCGTGGCATCCGCTCCTTGGGAGTAGCTGGGGTATCTGTGACGATGCCCCACAAGGAAAGCATCATGGTCGAGCTTGACAAACTAACAGATCGTGCCAGAAAGCTGAACTCAGTCAACTGCGTTTATTGGGAGGATGGAGAGCTCGTGGGTGACTCCACCGATGGCCCAGCTTTTGTAGCTTCGCTCGAGGAGGAGATCGGGGCGCCGATCCGTGGGAAATCGGTAATGGTGTGTGGAACAGGCGGAGCTGCCCGGGCAATTGTTGTAGCTCTATCTGAAGCTGGTGCTGGAGCGATAGTCGTGGTGGGTCGCAGAGCAGAGGCAGTCGAAAGGCTTGTGGGGCTCGGTGGACTTATGACTCGTGCTGGTACCGCGGATGAAGCTCGAGACTGCGAGATATTGGTTAATGCCACCAACGTCGGTATGTCCGGAACCGAAGGAGAAGGCAAATCTCCAATTCCGGCTGCTTTCATCCAAAGTGGGCACTTTGTCTATGACATCGTATACCATCCTTTGGCGACCCCGCTGCTGAGAGATGCATTGACTGCCGGAGCTGAAGCGGCGAACGGCCTCGGAATGCTGGTACACCAGGCAGCTCGAGCCTTTTGGATTTGGACAGGCGAGGAGGCGCCGCTAGACATCATGTTTCACGTGGCGCGATCTCGAGCTGAGGTCGCACGCTGATGCATGTTTGTTGCATCTGAGCGGAGCTGAAAGTACAGGGCTCGTGCAAGTGTTCGTAGTGGCGGCTCTGGATGGAGCGCTTGCGTGAATTCGCTCGTTAGTGGCTTGAAGACTCCTCATCCAGCATTTTGCGTGCCTGATCTATCGTCATATCCTGTGATGGCACGAGAAGGTCTGATGGTCTGAGATCTGTGTCAGGCAGCTTAGAACCCATTGCGTGAATCAGCTTTATGAGCTCATCTGTAGCCTTTGAGAATGCGTCCTGGTCATTCTGAGTTATGGCCTGGTCAAGTGTTTCATCTAGGGCGTCCAGCGCGGGTTTGATCGAGGATGGAACTTGGTAGACAGAGTCGCCGGTGATTCTTATTACCAGCGAATCGTCCGATGCGGCAGAGACTTCCTGGGTTGGAGCAGTCGCCGCCGCGCCGATGCCGAGCTGTGCCTTCATGGACTCGAGTTGGTAATCAACGTCAGAGGTTGATGAGCCTGCCTTTAGCTGGGCTTCTATGTCGTCTTGGGCTGCTGCACCGATAGCGAGGTTGTCCAGAACGCCGGAGTCTGCTAATTCGCTGACGGCGGCAGCGCGGGCTTGCAGCCCGGTAATTTTGTCCTGAGCCCTGTCGATCATCATCGACACGTCTGTCATGTTTTCTGAAAGTCCGGTAAGTCCCTCCATGGCGCTGGTCGATGCTTTCGCCGCCGTGTATTGGGCCTTCATGGTGTCTTTTTGTGATCTGAACAGTTCAAGCTTTGCCTGCAGCTTTTGACCGGTATCCTCCAGGGACTGTTCTTGGGTTTTTAGTTGTTCTATCTGGGGGGTCAGCTGGTCAATTTGGCCTTTTACCGTGGTAGCTCGTGTCAGCGCCGTTCTTGCTAGGTCATCCTGGCCTTGTTGAAGAGCCTGACGTGCTTGCCCCTGCAGCTTGTCATACTGGGCCGAAAGAGTTGCCTGCTGTGCTTCCAGCCGTTTCTGTGAGGTCAGGACGTCGGCAATCGACCTTCTGACCTGTTGGAGATTTTCAAGCATTTTCTGGTAGGACAGGTCCAGTGCCTGAGTCGGATCTTCAGCTTTGTTCAGCGCGGCATTCGCCTTTTGTTGGAAGACCTGCGACATTCTCTTGAATAGGCTCATCTAAGTTGCTCCCGTCCTAAAAGCTGAGGTGGAAAGATAGGTTTAATGTATCGCTAAAATCTATGTCTTGCATGTGCAGCCGCTGCCATCTTCCTTGATTGGCGTTCTTGTACTTTTAAGACAATTGCTAGTGTCGATTATTAGATTCGAAGATAAAAAGTGTATTACGTCTTAATTTTAGTTGTGGAGGAGTCTTGATGCCAGCAGACAGGTCGAGAAGTTGGACCCAGACGCTGCTGCATTTCGACTTCACACTTTTTCTTGTTACAGTGTCGATAGCCTTTCTAGGCGTAGTCATGGTTTATTCTGCCACCAGGGAACAGCTCATCCTGTCGGGCTTGAATCAGTACTCCTACCTCGAACACCAGGCAGTTTATGTCTTGGTTGGCTTGGTAGTTATGTCCGTATTGGTGACCATTGACTATCATCAGCTTGGCAACCTCGGGTTCGTCGCGTACGGAGGCGTGGTTCTTGCGCTTTTGGGCGTCTTGACCCCGATTGGGAAGCGCGCATTAGGTTCTCAGAGATGGTTTCAGCTTGGTCCATTGCAGCTGCAGCCGTCCGAATTCGCTGCTCTGGCGATCATATTGGCAATAGCTGCCTATCTTCAGGCTCATCAGGAAGACGAGATGGACGCGAAGATGCTGATCAAGATATTGATTCTTGCTGGAGTGCCAATGTTGCTGGTAATCAAGCAGCCCGACATTGGGACTGCCCTAGTCATGGGGTTCGTGTTGCTGACGATGCTTGTCCTAGCGAGGGTATCTTTGGGTTGGCTTGCGATATTGTTCGCCTTTGGGGCGATCGCAGTGGTCGCAATCCTGGCATTAGGGGTGCTTCAGAAGTATCAGCTGCAAAGGCTAACGTCGTTTGTCAACCCTAACGCTTCAACTCTCCAGAGTGGATACAACCTGGCTCAGTCAAAGATTGCCATTGGTTCTGGCGGGCTGTTTGGGACGGGCCTTTTCCACGGTCCACAAACCAACCTCTCTTATGTCCCAGAGCAGCAGACAGACTTTATCTTTACTGCGGTAGGGGAGCAGCTTGGATTCGTTGGTGCTGGAGGTCTGCTTCTGCTCTACGGGTACATGACATGGAGGGTTTGGAGCGTGATGAGGCGTGCCAGAGATCCTCTAGGAAAGATGTTGGCTGGTGGTGTTCTGGGGTTTTTGGCCTTCTCCATTTTCCAGAATGCGGGGATGACGATGGGCATCATGCCGATTACGGGGATACCGTTGCCATTTCTTAGCTATGGTGGATCTGCGGCGTTAGCCTTTTTTGCCTCGATTGGGCTAGTGCTGAACGTAGGCATGAGGAATCCTCGATGAAGGTAGAGATGTCTGGGGAAATGGGCGATTCGGCGGCAGGCGGAGAGCAAGTGCCTCGAATTGACGGCGATGACGATCAGCCGATATTAGGGCCGCCAGATAGGCTGCCCATGTATCGCCACGCCGTCGTGACCGGAGTCGGCGTGAATCTTCCTGAGAGCTTCGGCCGGTTGGTTTTCATGGAACGCGACGAGCCGAATCGGACTCTCACAATTCCTGTATCCCTTGAGCAAGCAGGCATGATATCTGGATTATTGCAGGGAATCAAGCCTCCTCGGCCGATGATGGGCGAGCTTTTTTCCGAAGTTATGGTGGCGTATGATTTCGGCGTCGCTGTTGTGCAGATATCTGGGATCGAAAATGGAGTCTATTTGGCCCAGATAACCTTCACTTCGGCGACATCAAAAAGGCCGAAAATGTTCCCTTGCCGACCCTCTGACGGGGTCATCCTTGCGCTAAGCCAGCCGGTGCCAGTTCCGATCTTGATCGACGAGGACCTCTTCAACGGAGAATGAGCGTCCGAAATGCTCGAACTAGGAGTTTCCCTCATTCGATATCCTCATTAGAACTGCGATCAACACGTAGTTTGCCACGAGTGATGAGCCTCCGTAAGCGACGAATGGAAGCGTGACGCCCGTGAGTGGGAGGAGCCTCACGATTCCCGCCATGATGAAAAACGATTGAAGTCCTATGATCGCAGTGAATGAGGCTGCCAAGAGTTTCGAGAAATCGTTTCTTGCGCGCAGCGCGGCTCTCAAGCCCGCGCCGACAAGAAGAAGGAATGCAAACACTATTGCCGTCGTTCCCAGAAGCCCCATCTCCTCGCCGATTGCGGCAAAGATGTAGTCACTTGCGACGACTGGGATGATGTTTGGATGTCCGCGACCTAGTCCGGTGCCGCCAACTCCGCCGTACCCTAAAGCAAACTGTCCTTGAATCAGCTGGTAGCCAATTGTCGTGGCGTACTTCCACGGATTTAGCCAGACAATCAGTCGCTCGCGCACGTGGGAGAAGATCATTGAGGCAATGACGGTTCCAATCCCAAAGAGACCGCCGCCAAGAACGAGGTAAGTCTTTCTTGAGGTTGCGAGCCACAGCGTGATTATGAAGATTAGGAAGATGAGTAGGGAGAAGCCCACGTCGCGCTCTGCAGTCATTATCAGAAGGGAGATTCCCCAAGCTGCAAAAATTGGTCCAAGGGCGCGGAACTCAATAAGGGTGACTTTTCTGTCACCCCCTATGGGGTGCCCAAGAAGTTCCCGTTTTTCTACGAAGTAGGAGGCGAAAAAGATGGCTAGGAGCAGCTTTGCTGCTTCGACTGGTTGGAATGTTAGAGGCCCAAGGTGTATCCAGAGGCGCACTCCATTGATGTTGACGCCTATCTTTGGGACTAGGGGAAGTATGAGGAGCGCTATGCCGCTTATGCCTAGCAGATAGCGGTAACGATCCAAAACGGCTGAGTTCCGCACGAGGTACAGTGTCGCTAGGTAGCATCCAACTCCAACTGCGCTCCAAATTGCTTGCAGCAAAGCCTCATGATAATCGAGTCTTGTGATCATCACGAAGCCCAATCCGTTCAGCAGAGAGGCGATGGGCAATATGATCGGATCAGCGTTTGGCGCAAGCCTCCTGGTGCCGATGTGAGCAGCAAGGCTCAGGGCAAGGAGTATTGCAAGGATCGGAATGACGTTCTCTGGAATGGTAGACGTCTTGCCTAGCGATGCAACAATGTATGCGGCAACGGTAATGATGATCGAGATTATGAGAAGGCCAAGTTCGGTAGAACGTCGCTTGTTCTTCTTGCCCAGATGGAGTCTAGCCCGCCAGCCCATTTTGGTGCTGGGAGGTGTAGCTAGCAGATTTCCAGTACTCATGTCAGCTCGCTTGCGTCATGACTTTGCAATAAAGGCATAGTAGCAGCTAGCCAGAGCTATGAGGTTTTCTGGCGTTTTCGCTTATTGAATCTTTATAATTCGAAACGATTATGTGCATAGTCTGCGCTCGAAAATCAAATAGCCTCTTTGTATGAACTCTCAGTTTGAAGAGCAGGTGGAAAGCTTTGGAAGCCTCCGTTACGTAAATCGTGAGTTGTCATGGCTTGATTTTGCATCGCGGGTACTCGATTTGGCAGAGGACAAGACAATTCCCCTGTTGGAGCGAGCCAAGTTTTTAGCCATTCTTTCTGATGGGCTTGACGAGTTCTTTCAGGTACGCGTAGCGGGCCTGAAAGATCAGCTGGCTGCTGGGGTGCGGTCCCTGAGCCCGGACGGTCTTTCGGTTCGAGAACAGCTGCAGGCCGTGAGGGCGAAGGTGCTGCTACTCGTCGAGCGCGTAGACCGTGTCTATAACGAAGGCCTGTTGCCGGCACTTTGTGACGCCGGCATAAAGCTCATGAATTGGGAGGAGCTCAGTGAGGACGACAGGGAGTATCTGGTAAACGTTTTCGAGAGCACCGTGTTCCCTGTACTAACTCCCTTGGCTGTCGATCCTTCCCATCCATTTCCCTATATTTCCAACCTCTCGCTCAATCTTCTGGCGCGCGTCGCCGATCCTGCAACGGGTGTGGCACGTTTTGCCCGCGTAAAGGTTCCTCCAATACTTCCGCGTTTCGTTGCTCTTCCAGATGGAGTCAGGTTCATCCCGCTCGAGAAGCTAATTTGGGCTCATCTTGATCAGCTCTTTCCGGAGATGGAGATCGGAGCGCATTACGTCTTTCGCGTGAGCAGAAACGCAGATCTTACGCTCGAGGAAGAGGAGGCCGACGATCTGCTGGCATTTGTGGAAATGGAGCTTCGTCGCCGCAGGTTTGGGCGGGCTGTCAGGCTCGAGTTCCAGGGCGCTCCTGATCCTGACGTTGCAGCTCTCTTGGTCAAGGAGCTGCGGCTGCATCCTGATGATGTCTACGTGGTCAACAGCGCACTTGACCTCAGCGGACTCTGGGGCGTCTACGAAATCACGAGATCAGATTTGCATGACCCGGACTGGGTGCCGGTGACACCGACTTCATTCGGTGGTGCAGATCCCGGGTCTGTCAACGTGTTTGCAGCACTGAGGCAAAGCGATGTGCTGCTTCATCATCCTTACGAGTCGTTTTCGGCCACGGTGGAACGATTTATCGAGCAGGCGGCGTCTGACCCGGCAGTTCTCGCAATAAAACAGACACTGTACAGGACCTCTGGGGATTCCCGGATAGTCGCCTCTCTCATAAAGGCGGCCGAAGCTGGGAAGCAGGTTGCCGCCCTCGTTGAGGTGAAGGCGCGTTTTGATGAGCAGGCAAATATTGGATGGGCTCGAGCCCTCGAAGAAGCCGGAGTCCATGTGGTTTATGGCCTTGCAGGCCTGAAGACGCATTTGAAGGCGGTGCTGGTCGTAAGGCGGGAGGAGAATGGTGCAACGCTTCGCTACTGCCACCTGGGCACAGGGAACTACAACTCTAAGACTGCCAAGTCCTACGAGGACATAGGCCTCCTTACTACAGATCCTGATTTTGGTTCTGACCTTTCGGAGGTGTTCAACCTCTTGACAGGCTTTTCGAAGAAGGTGGAGTACAAGAAACTGATTCTTGCGCCCGGACGCCTAAGGCCGAAAATGCTCGAGCTCATAGCCGAGCAGGCGGCTTTGGGGAAGGAAGGTCGCATCTTCATAAAGGTGAACGGATTGATTGACCCTGAGGTAATAGATGCCCTATACATGGCGTCTGGGGCTGGCGCGAAGATCGATCTGATAGTGAGGAGCATTTGCTGTCTTCGGCCACAGGTAGCTGGGCTGTCCGAAAACATCAAGGTGAAATCAATCGTAGGACGTTTTCTGGAACACTCGAGGATATTTCTATTCGGTGATATGCAGTCTGATAACTGCAAGATGTTCGTCGGCTCGGCCGATCTCATGCAGCGGAATCTGGACCGCCGCATAGAGGCGTTGTTCCCGATTGAGGAGCCGCGTTTACGCAGAAGGGTAGCCGAGATCGTCAACCTCGATTTAGAAGACGATTGCTCCTCGTGGTACATGACGGAGGATGGCGATTGGGTGAAGCCGTCAGGATCGCTGCGTTTGAGGGCCCAGGACAGATTTCAGGAGTTGGCACTAGAGCGTGCAGCAACTGTCAGGAGGCATGTCCGGCGGCTTTGGTTCAGGGCTGGGTCAGGCAAGTGAATCGTGAGGTAGAGATCAAGTTATCTGCTGATTTCGGCTTTGAGCTTCCTGATTTTGCTACGCTGGCCGGTTTGGCAGTTGTTCGAAAACCACCGAAGAAGACTTTCACCACATATTTCGATACTCACAATTACGATCTTCTATCATGTGGGGCGGCACTGAGATTTCGCGGAGAGGACGTTGAACGCGTTGGTCGACCAGGAATCTGGACACTGAAGTTCGCTCCTCCCGCAAGCGCCAGCTACATGAGTTCGCGGTTCGAGTACGAAGTAGAGGCTGATGGGGCAAGTATGCCAGAGATGTTCGCTCCCGCACTGCGCGTCTTTGGCGCCACGACTCCTCTAATTGAGTTAGCGACGCTTTCGGCAGTAAGAAGTGCAACAGATTTCATTGCAAGAGACGGGACGCCAGCGTTTGAACTTGACGATGACATGGTTGAGGTCTTGACTGGTCCTAACAGTGGGAGGCGTTTTCGCGAGATCGAAGTGGAGCTCTTGAATCCGGGCTTCGAGCACCAAGCTGAGACGCTATCGGAGATGCTATTGGTGTCCGGAGCCCGGTACGCAGCAAGTTCTTCCAAGCTAGAGCAGGCTCTGGAAAACAGCGAAACTCAGGCGTATATTTCAGGGTTGTTGGAGAGGTACGAGCACTTTGTGGCAAGCGATCTCAGCGTTTTCGGGAGCTTGGTGCTAGAAGTTGCTGGTAACTCGGTCTACTGGCGTGACGAGCTGGCCAATGCAATCGTTCTGGGTTTGTCAGGGGCGAGTTCACGGATTTTGGTGACGTGGCTCGTGTCCAAGCTGGCCATCGACGCAGTGTCACTTGGGGTTGACATAGGCGGCTGGCTGCCTGGCGTAATTGCGGAGCTTAGCGTGAAGCTTGCAGATGAGCTCCGCGGAGGTGGAAATTTGCATGGAGTGGCGCCGCAGTTGCCAAATTCTGCGACTCAGAGCCTGCTTGATCTCGTTTTGGCAAGAGTCGTTTCGATGAGGTCGAAAGGCGAGGCGGCAGTTGCTGAGTGTCGAGCTTTAATTGCAGACATGGAGCTGATGTCATGGTCAAGCCTTGATGTTAGTGAAAAGGTGCCTGAAGATTTTGTCAAGAAGTGGTCTTAGCTGGAGTCGGTGTGGTTAGCTGTTTTGCAGAGGCTAGAGTTCCGTCACCTAGGGATGGTTGCCGATGAGCACAGATGTTGGACGCAAAGTCAAGATACCAGGCTTTTCCAAGATCACAGAGATTAGGAGCCCTGACAAGGCGGAGGGGGCTAACACCGTTGCAGCGCTGGATCTCGGTTCCAACTCCTTCCACTTGGTCGTGGCTCGGGCTCTGTCCGAAAGGAGCTTTGAGGTGCTTCTCAAAGAGAAGGCCATGATTCGCCTTGGAGATGTTGTCTCTCGCCTTGGCTATATAGATGCAAGCCACTCTAAAGCAGTCGTGGATTCGATCCGCTCCTTTCGAACACTTGCTGAGTCATTGGGGGCGAGTGAGCTGGTCGCTCTCGCTACCTCGGCCTTTCGCGATGCTGAAAACTCCTCGGAGATAGTGGATCTCATCGAAGAGGAGACTGGCATATCGGTGTCGGTGATTTCGGGAACCAGGGAGGCCGAGCTGATATTCAAAGCCGTGAGCAATTCTGTGAATTTCCACGATCAGGTGGCTATGTGTGCCGATCTCGGTGGCGGGAGCCTGGAGATCATCTTCGGAACTCAAAGTGAGCTTCTATGGTCCCATAGCTTCAACCTGGGAGTTGCTCGTCTGACGTCGCAGTTTCTTCGCGATGCCGATGCGCTTCCTGTCAAGGCTGTTCAGAAGATGAGGCGCTACGTGCGCGAGACCTTGGCTCCCGTTCAAGCAAAATTGGAGCTATACGGTCCAGCTCTCCTTATCGGCACATCGGGTAGTTTTCTGAATCTTGCTCGGATTGCAATAATGGCAGAAAGGCCTGATCTTGACCCGGCTTTGTTGAACGATATGAATCAGGCAACCGTTGGAAGGCCAGCTCTCAAGTCAGCCTTCAAGGCAATCATGAAGAGCGACACCTCCTCGCGGCTTGCGATCCCAGGGCTGGATCCGAAAAGAGTCGATATCATTCCGGCAGCTGCGGTCGTTTTGGATGAAATCATGCGGTTTGGGTTGAAAGAGCTGACTCTCTCAGAGTGGGCGTTACGTGAGGGGATAATCCTTTCGGAGCTAGAGGGCTATGAGACTCTCGAAGATGGCGTCGATTCGATACGATATGCCTCGGTAATGGGAGTTACAAGGCGCTTTGCATGGAATGGTTTTCATGCGGAGCAGGTTGCCAAGCTAGCCCTCTCTCTTTTTGATCAAACCAGACCGCTGCACAATCTTTCGGATCATGAGCGGGAGCTTCTTTTCTATGCTGCGCTGCTGCATGACATAGGTGAGCACATCGCCATGGAAGATCATGACAAGCATTCAGCCTATTTGATCGAGAATTCTCGACTAAGAGGCTTTGCGCCTCACGAGAAGCGCGTCCTTGTCTGCCTGGGTAGGTTTCACCGGCGGGGTTATCCACGAACTGACTATCCAGCCTTCGCTCAGTTGAACGAGGAGTGGCAGGTCATTGTCATCAAGCTGGCAGCAATACTGAGGCTTGCAGATGCGTTAGATCGCTCTCATGAGGCTGTGGTGGATTCGATCGAAGTTGAACAGCACATGGATCGGCTGATCATAAGGCTCAGCACCCAAGGTGATTTTGAACTCGAGTCATTTGGACTACGGAGAAAGCGCTCACTGTTCGAACAGACTTTCGGAGTCAAGGTGACTCTCGATCTGAACTAACAACTGAGTAGGAATGCAGCGTTCAGACCGACTTGGATTTTCAGCGCGACTGGCATGAAGTGCCCGCGAAAGGATCAGCTCTAGCGCCGCTATATGGTTCATCTCCATACAACTATTTACAGGGAACCATACCATTAGTAAAGTACTAATAGTTGTTTGGCGAAGGCTTTCTAGTCGAAGCCGCGGGGCACTCGCCGCGTCAGGGAATCAGGACTGTGAGTCAGGAAACCTGAGAAAAGAGGCCCGCAATGAGTGGCGTTGATCATCGAAAATGGTCGGTTGTCGCGAGAGTTCGCCGAGAACGAAATCACCAGCAATTCCACGCCTGGAAGTTCCTCACAAGAGCTCTTGCTGTAATGTCGATGCTGTTGGCTAGTGTCAGCTCCTTCTGGTGGTTTGGTTCACCAAATGCGCTGGCTGCAGGAGGCCAGGGAGGGGGCGGCGGGTTCAATCCTGCTGCCTCGATGAGCCAATGTACGAATGGGGCGGTCGGCCCCCCAATTGATGCCCAGCCATGCGTTGGTTCGAACGCTGCAGCTATAAGTGTTGCGATACCAGGGATAAATGGGGGAGCGAGCACCTCCTATAAGAATTGGGTCACGGGAAACGCTAACGGGAATAATTCACACTGGTCGGAAGGGGACTTCATCTCCTACCGTGCAGCAGTGTCCGGTCTTCGAACTGGGGAGACTCATACACTGGTGTTTCACTACGACACAGTGAACACGGGTCTTCACGCTGTCGACTACTTGGGCTCATTCGACGGAACAGAAAC